>JAICME010000023.1 GCA_025929425.1 Thermoleophilia bacterium
CTTTCGACAGGCGTATTACCTCGTCCCACAGGAGGGAGGCGAGAAGCCGTATCGGTTGCTCGTGGAGGCTCTCACCGAGACCGGCCGTGTCGGGATCGCGAAGGTCGTGATCCGGAACAAGCAGCATCTCGCCTGCCTCAGGCCGTACGAAAACGTCCTCGTGATCGAGACCATGTACTACGCCGACGAGGTCCGGCGACCGGAGGAGATTGCCGGCGAAGTCGCTCGTCGAGAACCTCAGCGCAGAATTCGATTCCGGACGCTACGACGACACCTATCGCTCCGAGCTCCTCGAGCTCATCCAGGCGAAGGCCGAAGGAGCGCCGCTCCCGGAGCAGCGGGAAGAGGAAGCGCAGGTCGTCGATCTGATGCAGGCCCTGCGCGAGTCGGTGGAGCGCACGCAGAAGGCGCGCGGTAGTAGAAGAGCTTCGTGAGCGAGAACCTCTCGGAGTACGAGCGCAAGCGAGACCGAAAGAAGACACCGGAGCCGTTCGGGCTGGAAGCGCCGCCGGCCAAGCCGGCGACGCGCGGCCGAGGGCGGAAAGCAAACCTCTCCTCCGCTCGCTCGAAGGCGCTGACCTTCGTCGTGCAGCGGCACGACGCGCGGCGCCTTCACTACGACTTCCGCCTCGAGCGCGACGGCGTTCTCGCTTCCTGGGCGGTGCCGAAGGGGGTCCCCCTCGAGCCCGGCGAGCAGCACCTCGCCGTGCACGTGGAAGACCATCCGCTCGAGTACGGCAGCTTCGAGGGCGAGATCCCGAAGGGCAACTACGGCGCCGGCACGGTCGAGATCTGGGATCGCGGCACCTACGAGCTGCTCGAGGAGAAACGCGACGGCGGACTGACCGTGCGGCTTCACGGCGAGCGGCTCGAGGGGACGTGGGCGCTCGTGCCGGCGCATCTCTCCGGGGACGAGAAGAACTGGCTCATTCTGCGCAAGCGGGACGACGGTGAGGCCTCCGGTTCGCGTCGTCGCAACTACCGGGCGATGCTCGCGACGCTGACGGAGGAGCTGCCGCGAGGCGACGGTTGGCTGTTCGAACCGAAGTGGGACGGCTACCGCGCGCTGAGCTACGTGCGCGGCGGCGAGGCGAAGCTCGTGTCACGGAACGGCAACGACCTCACGCAGCGCTTCGCACCGGTCGCAAAGGAGCTGGCGAAGACAGTGCGCACACCGGACGCTGTGCTCGACGGCGAGATCGTTGCCCTCGACGACCAGGGAAAGGCGAGCTTCTCGGCGATGCAGCAGGGAAGCACGCGTCTCGCGTACGAGGTGTTCGACCTGCTCGAAGCCGACGGCGAGCCGGTCGTCGATCTGCCGCTGACCGAGCGGAGGGCACGGCTCGAGAAGCTGCTGGTGCGGAATCCCGTCGTCCAGATCTCCGGCGCGTTCGAGGACGGGGAAGCGCTGCTCGAGGCGGCTCGCTCGCAGGGCCTCGAAGGAGTGATGGCCAAGCGGGCCGCGTCGCGCTACCAGGAGGGGAAGCGCAACCGCGACTGGCTGAAGATCAAGACCCACGGCAGGCAGGAGTTCGTTGTCTGCGGCTACACGCGGGGACAAGGCCGGCGCAGTGGCAGCTTCGGCGCGCTCGTGCTCGGCATCCACCGCGGCGAGGCGTGGGAATGGGTCGGGAATGTGGGCACCGGCTTCAACGAGCGCACGATTGCCGAGCTGCTCGCAAAGCTCGAGCCGTTGCGGCGGGAGGAGTCGCCGTTTCCGGTCGTTCCCAAGATGCCGAAGGTGCGGAAGGGCGATGTCGTCTGGGTCGAGCCGGAGCTGGTGTGCGAGGTCGAGTTCGCCGAGTGGACGCACGACGGACATCTCCGTGCGCCCTCGTTCCAGGGGCTTCGCGAGGACAAGGCGGCGCAGGACGTGCTACGCGAACGGCCGGTCGTCACGAAGGAGGGGAGAGTGAAGCTCTCCAACCTCGACAAGGTCTTCTGGCCGGACGACGACCCGAGCGGTGGGATCACGAAGGGCGACCTGCTCGACTACTACGAGGCGGTCGCGGACGTGCTCGTGCCGCATCTCCGCGACCGGCCGTTCACGATGCGCCGGTATCCCGACGGCGCCTTCGGCAAGGCCTTCTTCCAGAAGGACGCGCCGAAAGGGATGCCCGAGTGGATTCCTCGCTTTCGCGTGCAGGTCTCGACTCGCGAACGGCCCCCGAAGAGGCGCTGGATCGACGCGCCGCTGGTGAGCGATGCCGACGCGCTCGTGTGGATGGTCAACATGGGCTGCATCGACATGAACGCGTGGTACTCGCGCGCCGACCGTCCCGACCGTCCCGACTTCGTCCTCTTCGATCTCGACCCGTCGGCGGATGTCGGGTTCGCGGAGGTCGTGCAGGTCGCGCTCGTCGTCAAGCAGGCACTCGACGCTCTCGGCCTGGCCTCCTTCCCGAAGACATCGAGCGCCGACGGCATGCACGTACTCGTACCGGTGGAACGGCGCTACACATATGCCCAGACACGGGAGTTCTGCGAGATCGTCGCGGGAGCGATCGCTCGTACGCATCGAGGGCTTGCGACGACCGAGTGGTCGAAGGCGAAGCGGCGGGGTGTGCTCATCGACGCGAACCAGAACGGAGAAGGGAAGACAATTGCGTCGGTCTACTCGGTACGCCCACGGGCGGGAGCACCCGTGTCGACGCCGCTCCGCTGGGAGGAGATCGATGAATCGCTCGACGCGTCGGCGTTCACGATGGACGCCGTTCGGGAGCGGATCCGGAAGCACGGCGACCTCTTCGCGGGCGTGCTGACGACGAAGCAGCGGCTCGAGCCCGCGTTGCGCGCCCTCCGCTGAGTGGTACACAACCGGGATGGGCGGGACGATTCTCTGGGACGTCGACACGCAGGTCGACTTCATCGAGCCGGGCGGCAAGCTCTACTTCGACGGAGCGGAGGAGGCCAGGCCGGCCATGGCTCGACTCGTGGGAGCGGCCCGCGCCGTCGGAGTCGTCCACCTCGCTTCGGTCGACGACCACGAGCTCAGCGACCCCGAGATCTCCGAGGAGCCGGACTTCGAGAGCACCTGGCCGCCGCATTGTCTTCGCGGCACGCGCGGCGCCGAGAAGATCCCCGAGACGAAGCAGCTCGACCCGCTCCCGCTGCCGCTCGTGCCCATGCCCTCGAGCGTTCTGCGCCGTCTGCTCGAAGGGGGACGCGAGGTTCTCGTGCCGAAGAAGCACTTCGACCCGTTCACGAATCCGAACCTGGAGACCGTGCTCGACATCCTCGACCCGGACGAGATCGTTCTCTTCGGCGTCGCGACCGACGTCTGCGACGACGCCGCTGTGCGGGCGCTCCTCCGACGCGGTCGCCGGGTCACGTTCGTCGAGGATGCCGCGCGTGGCGTCGACGCGGCACGCGTCGCTGCTTGCCTCACGGCCTGGCGCGAGGCCGAGGTCGTCTTCACGACCTCCGGGGAGGCGGTAGCCCAGCTCGGCTAAGGAATGCGGGCGACGCTGCCGATGAGACGCGGAGATGGTGGGGCATTGGTTCCAGTCGGTCAACGACTTCGCCACGACGTGGCTGCCGTTGGCGTTGTTCCTCTTGCTCATCCTCATGGCGTGGCTTCTGTGGAAGACCGTCGGGATGATGCCGCGGGTCAAGCCGGCGAACATGACCCACGGCGCGAAGTCGCAGACGAGCTGGGCGGACGTCGCCGGCGTCGAGGAGGTCAGGCATGAGCTGATGGAGGTCGTCGAGTTCATGCAGGACCCGAAGCGCTTCAAGCGGCTCGGGGCGAAGGTGCCGAAGGGGATCCTGCTCTACGGCCCGCCCGGGACCGGCAAGACGCTTCTCGCCAAGGCCGTCGCCCACGAGTCGGGCGCGAACTTCTACAGCGCCTCCGCCTCGTCGTTCGTCGAGATGTTCGCCGGCCTCGGAGCCGCTCGCATCCGCAGGCTCTTCGCCGAGGCGCGCAAGAGCGCTCCCGCGATCGTCTTCATCGACGAGCTGGACGCGGTCGGCGCGCAGCGCACCGGGCACGGCTTCAACCGCGAGCAGGATCAGACCCTCAACCAGCTGCTCGTCGAGCTCGACGGCTTCGAGGGCGCCGAGCAGGTCGTCGTGATGGGAGCCTCGAACAGGATCCAGGACCTCGATCCCGCTCTCCTGCGCCCGGGTCGCTTCGATCGCCAGATGCTCGTGCCCCCACCCGATCTTGCGGGCCGTGAGGCCATCCTGCGCGTCCACACGCGCGGCAAGCCGCTCAACCTCGACGACGTCGATCTGGGAATGGTCGCGCGCCAGACCTCCGGCCTGACGGGCGCCGAGCTTGCGAACGTCTGCAACGAGGCCGCGATCAAGGCCGGCCGTCGCGGTGACTCAGCGATCGGGCAGGCGGACTTCGACTGGGCGCTCGAGCGCGTCGTGGCCGGTCTCCAGCAGCGCAAGGTGCTCACCGAGAAGGAGCGCCGCATCCTCGCGTACCACGAGGGCGGCCACGCCCTCATGGGCCACCTCATGGGGTCCGTGATGGAGCTCCAGAAGGTGACCATCGTCTCCCGCGGGAACGCGCTCGGCTACGCCTTCTACCTCCCCGAGGAGGATCGCTACCTCCACACGAAGGAGGAGCTCATCGACCGGATGATCGTCGCGCTTGCGGGTCGCGCCGCGGAGGAGGTCGTGTTCGGGCGCGTCACGAACGGGGCCGCCAACGATCTCGAGAAGGTGACCGAGATCGCTCGCTCCATGGTGTTCGAGTGGGGCATGGCCGACACGGTGTCGTCCCGGACGCTGCGCGCCGACAACTACGCCCTCTCGGAGGCGACGAAGCGAGTGCGTGACGAGGAGCAGGCCCACCTGACCGACAGCGCATACGACGAGGCCGTGCGGCTGCTGCAGAAGCACCGGGTGTCACTCGACCGGATCGCCGGTGCGCTGCTCGAGAAGGAGACACTCGTGCGGGACGAGCTGCTCGAGCTCGTCGCGGACGTCGAGCCCGAGTCGCGGGCATCCGAGGCTGTCGGTGTGCCGCGCGTGGTCGCCACCGACCCGGGCCCTGGCCCTGCTGCCTAGTCCTAGCCTCCGAGCTTCGAGATGTCGATGGCATCCTTCGGTGCCGACGCGGAGAACGACGCGTTCCAATCGTCGAAGCCGATTGTCCCGGACTGGCCCTTCTTGCCGCCGACGATCGCCACCGGATACGGCTTGCCGGTCGCCGCGACGTAGAGCTTGCTGTTGTCCGACGTGTCGCGGATCTCGACGACCTGTTGGCCGTTGAAGGTCTTCTTTCCGTCGTTCGCGAGCTTGCCGTGGTTCGCGGCGACCTTACCGAAGAGCTGGCTGATGCTCGTGAGTGCGGCGAGGGACCCGAAGCGACCGCCGGCGATCGGCGTCTTGAGCCACTTGCCGTGCAGGAGTTGCGCGACGGCCGCTCCCGCGTAGTGCTTGTAGAAATCGTCGCTGCCCTTGATGTACGCGGTGTCGCCGACTCGGACGAGATCGAACTCGAGGCCGCTCGTCGACATCGAGCCCTTGGCCTTGCCCTTGCCCATCGTCAGGTCGATCGTGATCGGCGTTCCTCCCGAGGACATGCTGCCCGAGACGTGGGCCGAGCTCGCGCTGTCCGCGGCGGCCTTCGTGTCTGCGAGGACGGCGTTGGCGGACTTGGACGCCTCCCCGTTCGAGCTCGCCGATTTGCTGTGACCGCCGCACCCCGCGACGAGGAGGCCCGCGGCGACGAGAACGAGGCCGGAAGCGCGCATCCGGCCACGAGTCTTTCACATACGATCGGACGGTGGACACGCCCGGCTCGGTGCATCACGTCGGTCTTGCGGTCGAGGATCTGGACGGAGCGCTCGACACGTACGAGCGCCTCTTCGGCGCCACGCTCGAGCACCGCTCGCGCGTCGAGGAACAGGGGGTCGAGGCGGCCTCGATCCGTGTCGGCGAGAGTCGACTCGAACTCCTGGGAGCGCTCGACGACGACACTCCGGTAGGCCGGTTCCTCGCCAAGCGAGGCCCCGGGATGCATCACGTCGCGTACGAGGTCGACGACATCGGCGCGGCGCTCGCGCACCTCTCGGAGGAAGGTGCCGAGCTGATCGACGACGCGCCGCGGCGAGGCATGTTCGGCCTCGAGGTTGCCTTTGTCCATCCCGACTCCGTGCACGGAGTCCTCACCGAGGTGGTGTGTGCGAGTGGCTGATGAGCGCGTACGGATCGAGATCGGCTTCGCCGGCGGCCAGATCGTCGGCAGCTTCGTCGAGTCGCGGTCGGCCGACGCGCTCGAGGCAGCGCTCGGCTCGACAGGACCGGGCGGGCCGGTCGTGGTGCTCGAGACGGAAGACGGCCCGCTCCATGTCGTGGTCTCGAATGTGGCGTACTACAAGCGAGTGGTGCGAGCCGGCCGGGTTGGTTTTTCCTCTGGCTAGCGGGGCGCGGGACTTCGTGCGTTAGCTCCGATGCGCTCCCGGGGAAACGATCAGGGGATGACCTCTTCCGCCGAACGGGCATCTGCGCGCGAGTCGACCGAGCACGTCCGAGAGCTCGTCGCGCGTGGCCAGCAAGGCGACCGGGACGCGCTCGAGGAGCTGTACCTGATCCACTTCGACCAGATCTACAGCTACCTCCACGTGAGCGTCGGCAACCGGCATGACGCCGAAGACCTGACGACCCAGACGTTCCTGAAGATGCTGGAGAAGATCGGCAGCTTCAAATGGCAGTCGGCCCCGTTCTCGGCGTGGTTGTTCCGCATCGCGCACAACCTCGCAATGGATCACTTCCGTGCCCGTCGCCGCTGGCAGCCGGAGGAGGAAGTTCCGGAGCCGGTCGGTGAGGCCGAGCCGTCCGCGGAGCTGAAGGCGATGCAGTCGATCGGTCGCGAGTCGATGCTGAAGCTCATCGACCGTCTCTCGCCCGAGCAGCAGCAGGTGCTGACTCTGAAGTTCGTCTTCAACCTTCCGAACGCCGAAGTAGCGTCGATCCTCGACAAGACGGAGGGTGCGATCAAGTCCCTCCAGCACCGCGCGCTCGTCTCCCTGCAGAAGCAGATCGCGCGCCAGGAGGAAGCACAGCCCGGCTAGCCTCCGCGCGTGGCGCTGGAGGTCGGAATCGTGGGGCTGCCGAGCTCGGGGAAGACGACGCTCTTCCGGGCGCTGACGCACGCCGAGACGCACGGCTCCGGGAAGGAGCACGTCGGCATGGCGCAGATCCCGGACGAGCGACTCGACCGGCTCGCCGAGACCGTGCACGCGCGGAAGGTCACGCCCGCAGCCGTCCGTGTCGTCGACGTGCCGGGGACGGGGCCGCAGCTGTTGGGCAACCTGCGGCAGGTCGATGCGCTGCTCGTCGTCCTCGACGGCTTCTCGGGCACGCGCGTCCCTGCGGACGACCTCGAAACGCTGAAGCTGGAGCTGCTCGTCGCGGATCGTGATCATGTCGAGCGCCGCCTGGAGCGGGTCGCGAAGCAGGCGAAGTCGGGCGACGCTCGCCTGAAGGCCGAGGCTGCCGACCTCGAGCGCCTTCTCGCACATCTCGACGCCGGCAGGACGCTGGCGGAGTGGGAGGGCGAGCTTCCGCCCGAGCTCGATCCGCTGACGACGAAGCCGCTGCTCGAGCTGGTCAACGGCGCGGACGGAATCGACCTCCAGCTCGAGGCGGAGCTGGCGGACCTCTCGCTGGAGGAGGCGGCGGAGTTCCGCGGCGGTGGCGAGTCAGCGCTCGGCGAGGTCGTGCGCAGGCTCGCCGAGACGCTCGACCTGATCACCTTCTTCACCGCCGGCGAGAAGGAGACGCGCGCGTGGACGCTCGGGCGCGGCGAGACAGCGATCGACGCCGCGGAGACCATCCACTCCGACATCGCGCGGGGCTTCATCCGCTGCGAGGTCGTGCGCTGGGACGATCTCGTCGCCGCCGGCGGCCATGCGGAGGCGGCACGGGCCGGCAAGCAACGGCTCGAAGGCAAGACCTACGTCGTCGAGGACGGTGACGTCCTCAACGTTCGCTTCAACGTCTAGCTCGCAGGGGCGCCGGCGGGTCGTACGCCCCGCCGGCAGATGCCCGTCAGCAGCAGCCCGTGCCGCCGCAGCAACCCTCGCAACACTTGCCGCTCATCGCACCCTCCTTTCATCGATAGACGTCGATGTACTATATTGATCGACATCGATGAAGACGTTGCCTGTCCTCTGCTGCGGTCCCGGCATCGAGCCACTCGACCCCGTCGCGAGGGAGTCGCTCGCCGCACGGTTCCGCGCGCTCTCCGACCCGACGCGCGTCGCGATCGTCAACCGGCTCGCCTCGACCGAGGAATGCTGCGTCTGCGATCTCAACGCTGCTTTCGACCTTTCCCAGCCCACGATCTCGCATCACCTGAAGGTGCTGCGCGACGCGGGGCTCGTCGAGTCGAGCCGCCGCGGCACCTGGGCCTACTACCGGCTCGTGCCCGACGCGGTGAGGGAGCTGCGAAATACGCTCGGCGGATGAAGACACTCTTCGTCTGCGTCGAGAACGCCGGGCGCTCGCAGATCGCGCAGGCTCTCTACGAGCGACGCGGGGGTGAGGCGCGCTCGGCGGGCTCCCGGCCGGCAGCCGAGCTTCACGAGGCGGTGGTCGAAGCCCTGGACGAGATCGGGATCGACGTTTCCGGCCGTACTCCGAAGGCGCTCGAGCGTGAGGACGTCGAGTGGGCCGACCTCGTCGTGACGATGGGGTGCGGTGACGCCTGTCCGGTGCTTCCCGGCAAGGAATACGTCGACTGGAACCTCCCGGATCCGGTCGGGCTCTGCCTGGAGGAGGTGCGCGAGCTGCGCTCCGTGATCGAGCAGAAGGTCTCTAGCCTGCCGATATGAGCGCCACGCCCGTGAGCGTCACTGCGACGCCCGCGAGCTGAGGCCGCGCGATCCGCTCCGTAAGCAGGATGCGCGCCAGCACGACGAGGACGACCGGGTAGAGCGACCCGAGCACCGAGACGACGCTGATCAGCCCGTGGCGCGCGGAGGCGCCGTAGAGGAGATTGGCGCCCGTGTCGCAGAGGCCGGCCATGACGAGGATCGGCAGTGTCGGACGAAGTCGGGCGGCCGAGGGTCGGACGAGCAGTGCCGCGAGGCAGACGATCGGAACGACCGTGAGCCGGAGGGTCAGCGTTCCCCACACGACTCCCGCCTGCGAGACGCGGTTGAGGCCGAGGATCGCCGAGCCGAAGCCGAGCGCAGCGAGGAGGGAGAGCCCGACTCCGGTCGCGACCTTGCGTCCGGCTCCTTCAGGCAGCGGCTCGAGCGACGCTGCGACGACTCCGCCGACTGCCACGACGATTCCGATTCCCTGCAACACCGATGGATGCTCGCCGCGGGCGAGGCCGTACGCGATGGGCAGGATCGCGCCGGTTGCAGAGATCGGTCCGACGATGCCCATTGTCCCGACCGCGAGGGCACGGTAGAAGGCACCGAGCCCGAGCGCGCCGGCAAAGCCGCCGAAGACACCCCAACCAAGCTCGCGCCCGGACGGCGGATGGGGAAGCGTCGCGAGCGCGAGCACGCCCATGAGCGCCAGTCCGGCGATCTGGGAGACCACGAGAGCCCAGACGACGTGCACGCGACGCGCGCCGATTCCGCCGCCGAAGTCGGCGATGCCCCAGACCAGGCTCGCGGAGAGCGCGAGTGCGACGCCGATCAATCCGGCACGGGGCGGGTCGCGGCGACCCCGTCCAGCTGGTTCGCGTGGTAGAGGACGGCCGCCTCCGCGGTTCGCGCGGCACGCGCATCGTGATGGCAGGCGACCGCGTGGAGGAGCTCGGCGGGAGCGTCCAGTCCCTCGAGGAGACGGAGCCCGAGGTGGACGTGGCCGAGCAGGCGGCCCTCCTCGGTCGGTGCGAAGACGGGCGGCCGCCCGAGCTCCCGCGCCCGTCCGACATCGTGGACGAGCGCAGCCGCGAGCAGGAGGTCGCCGCGGAGCCGCGGGTGGATCTGGATCAGCTCGCGGCAGAGGGTTGCGACGCCGACCGTGTGCTCGAGCAGCCCGCCGGCGTACGAATGATGGCCGTCCGGAGTCGCCGGATACGAGCGCAGCGGTGCTTCCGCGAGCGCCTGCGACACGACGACGCGAAGCGCGTCGTCGTGCACCTCGGCGACGAGGAACTCGAGGAATCCCTCGAGCTCGTCGGCATCGCGGCGCAGGCCCGGTGTCAGCCCCGCCGGGTCGACGTCCTCCGCCGGCTCGAGCGTCCGCACCTCGACCTGGAGCTCGTTGCGGAACCGCTCGACGCGCCCGAGCACGCGGATCGCATCGCCCGTCTCGAATCGCCCGTCGAGCAGCTCGACGTCGTTCCAGACCCGCGCGCCGATCCGGCCACTCGGATCGACGAGCTCGAGCACGAGGTACGACGAGCCATTGCGGGTCCGCAGCCGCTCCTTGCGCGCGACCGCGTAGACGCCCTCCATCGTGCGGTTTTCCTCCAGCTCGGCGATCGCTGTCATGGGGGGAGTTTCGCACGGCGGGGGAACGGGGACCGTGGCGTGGATGGCGGTTGCAATGCGCCAGAGCAGGCGGTTCGCTGCACCGAGCCCCGTCACCCGCTACTGGCTCGCCAACTGCGTCGGCTTCTCGCTTTCGGGTGGCGGACGTGGCACGGTCGAGCGGGTTCTCGCGGATGACGATCCGTACAACCCCTCGTTGCTCGAGGTGCGTACGGGTCGACGCCGCGTGCGGCGGGTCCCCACGTCGGCGGTGATCGCCGTCGTGCCGGCCGAGCAGATGCTTGTCGTCGATCACCACCGGCGCCGGCTCATGCCGGATCGCAGGCGGAACGTGAGCCTGCGCCTCCGCTGGGGCGCTCGCGTCGTCTGGCGCGGTCTCGCCGTCGGGGCCGGGATCCTCGTCGCGCTCATGAGAGACCTGTCGCGGCTGGGTCGCCGCGCCTGGGTCGAAGGCTCCCCTGTCGTCGTGCGCACGAGCAGACGTGGCGGTACCGAGGCCGCTCGGTTGGTACGGTCAGTGCCGTGGCAGTCGTACGGCCGTTCCGCGCGCTCCGCTACGAGACGGCTGTCGCGGGACCTCTCCCGTCGCTCGTCGCGCCGCCGTACGACGTCATCGACGCGGAGGAGCGCGAAGAGCTCAGGGGACGAAACCGCTTCAACGTCGTCCACCTGACGCTGCCCGACTCCGAAGCCGAGGCAGGCTCGCTCCTCGCGGAGTGGCGCGCGGAAGACGTCCTCGTTCGCGACGCAGAGCCGGCGTGCTGGTGGCTCGCGCAGGAGTACGTCGGGCCGGACGGCGTCGCCCGGCGGCGCGAAGGCTTTGTCGCGGCGCTGCGGATCGAGCCGTACTCGAAGCGCGTCGTCCTGCCGCACGAGCGGACGCACGCAGGGCCGAAGGAGGGTCGGCTGCGCCTGCTCCGTTCGACTCGAACCCAGCTCGAGCCGCTGTTCTTCCTCTGGGACGGCATCGTCGAGCTCGACGGGCTCGGCGAGCCCGACCTGCAGAGCGGTGGGGACAGCCTGTGGCGGCTCGACGCCGACTTCAGCGAGGCGCTGGCGGCGGAGCTCGCGGACGCGCAGCTCCTGATCGCGGACGGCCACCATCGCTACGAGACGGCGCTTGCCTTCCACGAGGAGGATGGAACCGAGGCTTCCGGGTGGTTGCTCGCGGTGATCGTTCCCACGGGTCAGGAGGGACTGACCATCTTCCCCACCCATCGGATCGCCGAGAACGCGGGGGCGGCGTCGGGAACCCCGATCGATCCACCCGAGAACGGGCTCCCCGGTCCGGTGCTCTACCGCGCAGGCCGCTACGAGCTGCTCGCCGGCGAGGGCCTCGATCCGGAGGTTGTGGAGCGGGCCGCGCCGGGCGGTGTCACCTACACGCCGCGAAGAGAAGAGGCAGTCGCGGCGGTGGATCGCGGCGAGGCCGAGGCGGCCTTTCTCCTGCGCCCCACCCGCATCGAAGACGTCTGGGAGGTCGCCCGGCGCGGCGACGTGATGCCGCAGAAGAGCACGTTCTTCTATCCGAAGCTCACCTCCGGCCTGCTCATGCTTCCACTTGACTGACTGGCTGGAGCTCTGCCGCGCTGCGGTCGCGGACGTCGACGCAGTGCTGGAGCGGCTGCCGACGCGGGCCGAGCGCGAGCCGGTCGTGGGAGCGGGCCTCGGCGGCGACGACACGACGGCGATCGACCGGGAGGCGGAGGAGGCGATTCTCGCCCGCGTGCGCGA
Source organism: Thermoleophilia bacterium (assembly GCA_025929425.1). GTDB lineage: Bacteria > Actinomycetota > Thermoleophilia > Gaiellales > Gaiellaceae > Palsa-739. Next base: position 12,156 of record JAICME010000023.1, read on the forward strand.
GGCTGCGGGTGCCGTCGTCTCGGAGGAGGTCGGCCGGCTCGGTACCGGCACGCTCCCGCTCCTCGTCGTCGACCCGATCGACGGCTCGCTCAACGCGAAGCGCGGCATCCCGTTCTTCGCGCTCTCGATCGCGGTTGCCGAGGGCGAGACGATGGACGACGTCGTGTTCGGCTTCGTGCACGACTTCGGCTCGCGCGAGGAGTGGACGGCGCGGCGCGGGGAAGGGGCATGGCTGAACGGCGAGCCGCTCGGCGCGGTGCTGCCGAAGGAGGAGGTCGAGATCCTCTCCTTCGAGGCGACCCTCACGTCGCTCGTCGCGCGCGACGCGCCGAAGGTCGCCGACCTTGCGCACCGGCTCCGGATCATGGGCTCGCTCGCGCTTTCGTTCTGCCATCTGGCCGCCGGTCGTGTCGACGCCGTGTGCTCGTTGAAGCCGGCGCGCTCGGTCGACATCGCAGCAGCCCAGCTCCTCTGCCGCGAAGTAGGCCTTGCCGTCGAGCTCTTCGACGTCGAGGAGCCGTTCGGTGCGGCTCCGCTCGATCTCGAAGGGCGTTCGCGCGTGGTCGCCGCGGGAACGACGGCGACATGCACGCGGATCGCACGCGCCCTGTCCGCATAGGGCTCTCCGGCTGGAACTACGCGCACTGGCGCAACGGCGTCTTCTATCCGCCGCGCCTGCCGGCGTCGCGCTGGCTCGAGTTCTACGCCGAGCGCTTCGGCGCGGTGGAGGTGAACTCGACCTTCTACCGGCTCCCGCGCCGCGACGCGGTCGCGCACTGGGTCGAAGGCACACCGGACGGCTTTGTCTTCGCGGTCAAGGCGTCGCGCTACCTCACGCACATCAAGCGGTTGCGCGACCTCGGCCCCGGGCTCGAACGCTTCCTCGAACGCATCGAGCCGCTGCGCGACTCTCCGAAGCTCGGGCCTCTGCTCTGGCAGCTGCCCCCGACGTTCCGCCGCGACCACGAGCGGCTCGCAGATGCGCTCGCCCGAATGCCCCGCGAGCTGCGCCATTGCGTCGAGTTTCGCCACCCGTCCTGGTTCGTCCGGGAGACGTACGCGCTCCTGCGCGAGCACGGGGTCGCGCTCGCGATCGGAGATCGGCCGCGGGTGAACGCGTTCCAGGCGCACGAGCTGACAGCGGACTGGACGTACGTCCGCTTCCACGGCGGCACCCGTGGGCGACGCGGCAACTACAGCGACGGCGAGCTGCGCGAGTGGGCGGCGAGGCTCCGCGACTGGAGCCGGACGCACGAGATCTACGCGTACTTCAACAACGACTGGGAGGGGTTCGCGCCGCGCAATGCGGCGCTGTTGAAGCAGCTGCTCGGCCGCTAGGAGATGCGGCCCGACGCCCCGGAAGTCGCAGTCTTGCGCCCGGCGGCGTTGGCGGCGGTGACACGCACGCGGAGACGATGACCGATGTCTGCCGACAAGAGCCGGTACGTCGGATGTGTCGCACGACGGATGCTCCTGCAGCCGCCGCCGCGAGCGTTGCAGCGGAGCCACTGGTAGCGATAGCTCTTCGGCGGGCCGCTCCAGGTGCCCTTGCTCACCTTGAGGTGCCCGGCTACGCGGGTTCGCCCGGAGATGCGAGGCGCCTTCTTCAGGTGGGGCACGCCCACGATCAGAGCGCTGCGCTTGGACAGAACCTGTCCTGTGCCTGCGGCGTTGGTGGCCGTGACGACGACCTGCAGCGTGTGACCCGCGTCTCCGCCCAGCAGGTAATAGGTGTTGTCGATGGCGCCGTCGACCGGTGCGCAACCGGTTCCGTTGGCGTTGCAGCTCAGCCATTGGTAGGTGAAGGTCGCCGGCGTGTTCCATGTGCCTGTCGAGACCGAAAGCGACTTGCCGGCCGCCGCCACTCCGGAGATGACCGGCGGGGCCGTGGCTGCAGGCAGGGGTATGACCACGCTGGAAATCGCAGACGCTGCGGGGGTCGATGAGCCCGCTCCGTTCGTCGCGGTCACCTGTAAGCCCACGGTCTGGCCTACATCGGGGGCGGAGAGCTGGTAGGTGGAGGCAGCGGCGCCTGCGATGCTCGTGCAATTGCTCCCGCTCGCCGTGCAACGTTCCCACCGATAGACGTAGCCAGTAGGAGACTGAGACCAAACACCGGTCGTCGCGGAGAGCACCTGTCCTTCATGAGCGGTTCCCGAGATAGTTGGGACCCGGAAATTCACTGGGACGCCCAAGTAGTGCTGGAGGCAGGCACTGCCGTCGTTCGACCACTCTTCCTGGAGCCAGTAGTGGTGGCCGTTGATGATCTGGTTGTAGGCGTCGACGTTGGGCGTCCCGCCGAGCGCGTTGCCGAAGATCCAGGCGCAGTTGTCGCCGTTCTCCTGGCCGCTGTCGAGGTTCCACCAGCCGTCGCCGAATGGATCCGTGATCGCCTCGTTGTGTTCGTGGCTGAGTGTGTTGATCGCGGCGTCGGCATCGTCACCGTTCGGCGAGCTGCCCGGATCGCAGCCCGGGATGGTCGCGTCATACGGCTCGTTTCCGTAGATCACCGGTTCATTGTTCGAGTCCGTGAAGGAACTGTGGTAGGCGCAGTAGGCGTTGGTGGTGCATTGACTGCTCGAGCCGTCGGAGCAAGAGCCGACGCCGTCGGGCGTCAGGACGAAGAACATCGCGGTCGTGCTTCCGTGCCAGCCCTTCACGGTGAGCACGTGCTGGATTTCGGTCTGGAGATCCGCGTCCGTGAGGCAGACGGGGTCTACGCCGTCGTCGCAGTTGCTCGGGCTCGGAAAGGGAGTCGTGTCGACGTACGAGCCGCCGAACGTCGACCGGTAGTCGATCGGTCCGGCCGAGTCGTAGTACTGCGTGGCCGCCGAGTAGACGTTGTCGGCGTGGTTGCTCGCGGCTGCGACGTCGGCGAAGTACTGGTTGACGAGGCTCTCGTAGTTCGTGCTGACGGAGTAGCTACTCGGGATCCAGTAGATCGCGTACGTCGTGCTCGCGTGCATCACGGTGCCGCCGAGATAGTCGAGGTTGCACTGGGCAGGCGTCTGCTGCGAAGGACACTGATTCACCGGCGGCGGCGGCGCCGGGGCGAATCCGTGGAAGGCGCCCGCGTGCGGCACGACCCCGAGGATCGGGCCGTGGGCCCTCCTCGCCGCATTGCCGCTGGAGGCGGTCACGCTCAGGGCCAGCGCCGCAACCAGGAAAACCCTGGCCAACCGTCTGCCAGATCTGCTCATAGGTGGCACAGAGTTCCAGAGAATGCGGCTAGTGGCGTGCGATCGCCGCCGCGTCGCGGTTCAGCTTCTTGACAGCCGCCTGGAAGGTCGTCGCGGACCTGCCGACGGCTACACCCGAATCTTCGAGCGCGGTCAGTTGCCGCGTGAGATACGCGGCCTGGCTCGCGATGTAGCCGGAGTCGATCTGGCCCGAAGGAGTCGTTGTCAGGTACGTCAGGAGGGTCTGTAGCTCCCGTGAGACCCGACTCGCGGCGTCTGCGCTGCCGGCCGCTCGACCGGAGACAGTGGCCGCGGCCTTGCCGGCGGAAGTCGCCTGGGTCGAAAGGGATGCCGCTGCGCGCATGACGGCCAGAACCTCTGCGGCCGCCTCGGCCTGCGCCTGCCGCTCTTGCACGATCGTCTCGCGCGCAGCGGCAAGCGACGCTGACAGCCGGTTCACGTGAGCCGTTGACGCGGCGAGCGCGGCCCGAGCAGCGGTGTCGCGCTGCGCCTGATGGCGCCAACCGATCGAGAAGGCGGCGGCGCTGACCAGACCGCCGCAGAGGAAGGCGAGAGCCGTGAGCAGCCACGCCGAGCGCGGAAGTCTCCGACGGCTCGAGCGCACGGGCGCCGGCGCGGAGACGAACGGCGCGCGCTCCTCGAGGAGTGGCCAACGGGTCGTCGATTCCGACGTCATCGGCGAGCGCTTCGCCGCGGGTGGTCCCGCTCCTGCTACCGGAACCGCTTGCGCAAGGTCCACCACATGCGGAGCGGGAACATCCCGAGGAACGGTGCGCGGTGACCGACCTCGTCGCGGTCCTCGCGGTCGAACGCCGTTGCGTAGCGCGCGGCCTCGGCGGCGCTCTCGTACTCCTTCGAGCCGCCGGCGCCGCAGCCGCGCTCGCACGTCCAGCGCATCGTGCGTCCCTCGGCTTGAAAGCGGTAGCGGTGACCCACGAGGCGGCAGGTGAGCACGGGTCGAGCGTAACCGGGACACCCGGTTTCTCGTTCGGACACTCGTGAGCGCCCAGAGTGCGAGCGCCGAAACCGGCCGGCTCGAGACGAACATTCCCGCGCGTCTCGACCGCCTCCCGTGGGCGAAGTTCCACTGGATGGTCGTGATCGGGCTCGGGACGGTCTGGATTCTCGACGGCCTCGAGGTGACGATCGTCGGCGCAATCGCTCCCCGGCTCACCGAGGGCGGCAGCGGGATCGCGATCACGACCGCCCAGATCGGCACGGCTGCCGCGGTCTACGTCGGCGGCGCCTGTGTCGGCGCGCTTTTCTTCGGCCAGCTGACCGACCGCTTCGGCCGGAAGACGCTCTTCCTCATCACGCTCGGCGTCTACATCATCGCCACGCTCGCGACGGCCGCCTCGTGGACGGCGTGGTTCTTCTTCCTCTGCCGCTTCTTCACCGGCGCGGGCATCGGCGGCGAGTACGCCGCGATCAACTCCGCAATCGACGAGCTCATCCCGGCTCGGGTGCGCGGACGCGTCGACCTGATCATCAACGGCTCGTATTGGGTCGGCTCCGCCGCCGGCTCGGCGATCGCGATCCTGCTTCTCGACAAGGCACTGCTTTCGTCGAGCGTCGGCTGGAGGATCTCCTTCCTGCTCGGCGCCGTGCTCGGCCTCGGCGTCCTCGTCGTCCGGCGCCACGTGCCCGAGAGCCCGCGCTGGCTCTTCATCCACGGACGCGAAGAAGAGGCGGAGGCGATCGTCCGCGACATCGAGAAGGCCGTGGAGAAGGAGACGGACGGGCACCTCGAGGAACCGGATCAGACCATCACCGTTCGCCAGCGCGAGAAGATCCCGTTCCGGGAGATCGCGAAGACGGCCTTCCAGCGCTACCCGCGCCGCGCCATCCTCGGACTTGCGCTCTTCATCGGCCAGGCGTTCCTCTACAACGGGGTCACGTTCAACCTCGGGACGCTGTACTCGACCTTCTTCAGCGTCTCGTCGAGCTTCGTTCCGGTCTTCCTCATCGTCTTCGCGGCCGGGAACTTCCTCGGCCCGCTGCTCCTGGGCCGACTCTTCGACACGGTCGGCCGCAAGCCGATGATCGCCGGCACGTACCTCGGATCGGCGGCGATCGCAGTCCTAATGGCTGTGCTCTTCACGGGCCACGCGCTCGGAGGGTCGCCGTGGACGTTCGAGGCATTCGTCTTCGGCACCTTCTTCCTGGCTTCCGCCGGCGCCAGCGCTGCCTACCTGACGGTGAGCGAGATCTTCCCGATGGAGACGCGTGCGCTGGCAATCGCCTTCTTCTACGCGGTCGGAACCGGCATCGGCGGGATCATCGGCCCGCTCCTGTTCTCGAACCTCATCGCGTCGAGCAACCGCGGGGAGGTGGCGGTGGCGTTCTACATCGGCGCTGCGGTGATGGCCGTCGGCGGCATCGTGGAGCTGTTCTACGGCGTCAAGGCGGAGCAGGTTCCGCTCGAGAACATCGCCAAGCCGCTCACGGCCGAGGAAGCCGAGCAAATTCCGGAACGTGAGCGTGAGGGTCGGCGGCGCTACCGGCCGGGGCCGGGAATGGAGTACCCGTACTACTCGCCGGGCATGGTCGGAACCTCGTTGCGGCGGCCCACGGCGCTCGGCGGCCTGCAGCACGAGGTCGAGGCGATCGGGCAGGCTGTGGACGAGGGCGGGCCGATCTCCCGGGAGGAGCTCTTCCGCGTCGTCGGCGCGCGGCGCTGGGGGCCGGGACGGTTCCGGCGCGCGCTCGGCGAGGCCGTGGCGAGTGGACGGATCCGGCGCACGGCGCGCGGCCGGTTCGAGCCGCCTGAGCCCGGGACGTAGGCGGTAGGTACATTCGACGTGTGGACGTCTCACGCGACGCAGTCCTAAAAGCTCTCGAGCAGGTGATCGACCCGGAGCTCCGGCGCCCGGTCACCGAGCTCGACATGGTGCGCGACGTCGAGATCCACGACGGAGTCGTGGCGTTCACGATCGTCCTCACGGTCGCCGGCTGCCCGCTGCGCGACTCGTTCGAGCAGCAGGTGGAGCAGGCTCTCGCCGGCGTGCCCGGCGTCACGGGAGTCGAGCTCTCGTTCGACGTTATGACGCCCGAGGAGCGACAGGCGCTGACGCAGAAGCTCCGCGGCGGCGCGCCCGAACGGGACGGCGTGATCCGCCTGCCCGCCGATTGTCGCGTGATCGCCGTCGCGAGCGGCAAGGGCGGCGTCGGGAAGTCGTCGCTCTCGGCGAACCTCGCGGTCGCGCTCTCGCAGCTCGGCCACAGCGTGGGCGTGCTCGACGCGGACATCTACGGGCACTCGATCCCGCACATCCTCGGCATCCGCCAGCGTCCGGTCGCCGTCGACGAGCTGATCGTGCCTCCGGTCAAGGACGACCTGAAGCTGATGTCGATCGGCTTCTTCCTCGACGGGAACGAGCCCGTCATGTGGCGCGGCCCGATGCTGCACCGCGCGCTCGAGCAATTCCTCACCGACGTCCACTGGGGCGAGATCGACGTGCTCGTCGTGGACATGCCTCCGGGAACCGGAGACGTCTCGATCTCGCTCGGCCAGCTCTTGCCGCGGGCCGAGGTCGTCGTCGTGACGACGCCGCAGAAGCTCGCGCAGGACGTCGCGGCGCGCGCGGCCGCGATGGCGCAGAAGACGAATATGCGTCTCCTCGGGGTGGTCGAGAACATGTCGGGCGACGTCTTCGGAAGCGGCGGAGGCGAGGAGCTCGCTCACGAGCTGCGGGTGCCTCTGCTCGGCACGGTGCCGCTCGATCCGGCCCTGCGGGAGCAGGGCGACGCGGGCGCCCCCGTCGTGTCGGCGCAGCCGGAGGCGGCAGCGGCGCAGGCAATCGTGGCGATCGCGCAAGAGATCGAGGCGCTTCGCCGCGAGCGCGGCGGCATCGTCAAGTCGCTGCCTCTCGTGAGCTGAGCGCCGGTGAACGCCGACGAGGGCCTGAGCCGGCTGCGGGCGCTCGGCTTCGGCGACGCCGACGCGCAGGAACTGTGGGCGCACTTCGACGGCGCGGAACGCCGCGGCAAGCAGGGGCACGGGCACGCTCGGATTCCCTGGCTCGAGGCACTCGAAGGCTATGAGCCGTCGGCGCGGCCCTCGCTCGCCGAGAGCGAGGAGGGCTTCCAGCGCTGGCACGGCGGCGGCGCCATCGGGTACCTCGTGCTGGGCCACGTGGTCCGCGCCCAGCTCGAGCGGCCGCCGGTACACGCGCGGCTCGTCGTGTGCGAGCGGACGTTCCCGACCGGGATGCTCGGGCATCAAGTCCGCAGGCTCGCCGACGCGGGGCTCGTGGCGGTACTCACTGCGACGTCGCCGGCGCGTCTGGGCCATCCGTCCGGGGGCCCGAAGGTCGCCGGCACGAACCCGCTCGCGATCGGGATCCCGAGCAGCGCAGGCGCCCCGATCGTGGTCGACGTGTCGATGGGTGCGGTGACGTGGGGCGACGTCGTCGCAGGCCTGGCCGAGGAGGAGCAGCTCGTCCCCTTCGGCGGCGACCAGGCGCACAAGGCGTTCGCGCTCGCGCTCGGGCTGCAACTTCTGGTCGACTCGCTCGTGCGCGAGGAGGGACACGGCGCCGTTCTCCTCGTCGCGCAGCCCGCGGCCGACCCGGTGCCGGCGCTCCGCGACCTGGCCGTCGGCGTTCGGCTCCCCGGAGATTCCAAGTAACAGACTGTTACAAGGAAGAACGAGGCCGTAAACAACGCGCACCTGGTGGAGGTACCTGCGCTTCCGAGGCAGCTAGTAACAGTCTGTTACAAGGAAGAAGGGAAGCGCGGATCGTCGCGGATCGCGGCGAAATCCTCGTCCGTCTGCGCATACTCCCGGAAGCTCTCGTTCTTCGCGATCGCTTCGGCGAGTAGCTCCAGCGCCTTGTCCGTGTCGCCCGCGAGGGCCTCGGCGCACGCGAGGTCGTAAAGGATCGCGGGGCTTCCCGGCTTCGCCTCCAGCCCCTCGCGCAGTAGCCGTCTCGCCTCGTCGTAGCGGCCTGCGCGGAGATCGGGTGAGGCGGCGAACGTGTATTCCCACGCCGAGATCTCGTGCGCCTCGCCCGGCTTGCCTCCGATGGCGAGCACCGCTGCGTCGTCGCTGACCGCGACAGCCCCCCGGCGGAGTGTCGGATCGCGGAGGAAGAGGAGCTGACCTTGCCCGAGCTCGTGCTCCTCGTCGCCCACCGTGAAGCGGACGCGACCTCGCAGCACGAGGTAGATCTCCTGGTGCAGCAGGATGCGCTCCGTGTGCTCCTCGATGACCCTCCCGTTCGCTCCCGGCGTGTAGGCGTTGGCGCCGAATGCCTGGATGCCGAAGTGCTTGCGCACGGGACGCCAGACGAAGCCGTCAGGCATCTCGATCCGGTCGAGGTCGTCGAGATGCGCGATGTTCACGAGAGAAGCTCCTGGAAACGCGGGTCGTCGCGGATCGGATCGAGGTCGGTGTCTTCGCGGAAGTACCCCGCGGAATCGCCCGCGGTGTCGAGCTCCTTCGCGCGGCGCAGGTGCTCGAACGCGGCGTCCGCGTTGCCGGCGAGCGCTTCGAAGCAGCCGGCGTTGTACGTCGTGGGCCAGTAGTCGGGCTTCTCCGCGATCAGCTGCTTCATGATCGCCCTGCCCTCATCGTTGCGGCCCGCCCTGCGATACGTGTCAGCGAGCGCGAACGCGTCCCAGCCCCCCGCGTTGAAGGCTTCCCCGACCGTGCCGCCGACGGCGAAGACGATCGTGCCGTCCGCTTCGGCCCCGGCGGTCCGGTAGACCTCGGCCGGCACGAACACGAACGTGCCCGCAGGCGCATCGGTCGTCTCTTCGCCGACCGTGAACGTCGCGCGGCCACGGACGACCACGTACAGCTCCTCGTTTCCGCTGTCCTCCTCGTGTGGCGGGATCAGCTGACCTCCGGCATCGGCGATCCACGCGTTGACACCCGCGGGCTGGAAGCCGAGCGTGTGCCGCACCGGGATGAGATTGCTGCCGCGGTGCTGCGCCCTCTCCGCCTCGTCGAGGGTGAGAATCGTGTACCCGTCGCTCACGCGCTCGCCTCCCGCAGCGCCTCGAGGACGACGGGATCGATCGCGTCGGAACCGTTCACGCGCTCTTCGAGGTTCTCGACGCTCGCCCACGCTTCGAGGGAGCCGAAGCCCAGTCGACCGAGGAGCTCGTCGACCTCGTCGCGGAGCTCGCCGTCGAGCGGCAGCCAGAATCGCTCCGGAGTACGGCCGAACAACTGCCGGTGGAGCTCGTAGATGCGCTTCAACTCCCCGATCGGCCGTTCGTGGTCGTCGACCCGGACGTCGACGAGGACGTCGGACAGGCCCGCGTAGCCGCCGTTCCGCTCGACGACGAGAAGCGCCGCGGATTGCTGGCCCCGACTGTCGCCGCCTGCGGCTTGCGCTGCGGCGAGCGCCTCGAGGAGCCTCTCCGCGAGTGGCCGGTCCTGGCTCGCCTCGAAGGTCTCGGCGAGCGCCGCGACCGTCTCCTCGCCGACGAGGATGTTGCCCTGCGCCGCGTAGCAGGAACCGGTTCGGCCGCCCGCCCAGTCGTTGCAGCCCGGCCCTGTCCAGCTCGCGCTTCCGCCCTGCGCGTCGACGACGCCGAGCTGGCGGTCGTCGCGTCCGTCGTCGGCCGCGGTCAGGCGCTCGACGACCTCGTTCGCGGAAAGGCCTTCGCGCAGGAGCGTCAGGCCGTTGGGTCCGTAGCTCGGGTTCGCGTAGGCCTGGGTCGCGACCGCGCCGACCTCTGCCTCCGCCCACGGGACGACCGAGCCCACCGCGAGGAACTTCGACTGCACGGCGACGCCCCACTGCCTCGCCTCGAGATCGCAGCCGACGATCGAGTACGTGGCGACGAAGGGCTCAGCCATACGTCAGCTCGGTCAGGTCGAGGTCGAGCAGGTCTCGTCGCGTCTCGGGCACGAGCACTGCGGCCACCTCGGGACGGGCGAGCGCCGCACGCACGTCCTCCGGCGACGCTGCCCGCACCACGACGGGGCGGCCCGCCTCGAAGGCCTCGGCGATCGACTGCAGATCGTCGACGGCGTCGAGGACGAGCGCCTCCTCCGTCGGTACGGCGGGGTCTCCTTCGACGGCGAGCTCGGGGACTCGCCGGCCGCTGCCGCCCCACCAGCGCTCCCTCATACGGTCACGGTGTCGCCGGGCTCGATCTTCTCGACCTGCACGTCGGGAGCGAGCTGCTGGAGCTCAGCGGGCGTGCCGACGAGCGGCGGGAAGGTGCCGTAGTGGCACGGGACGCAGCGCTTCACTCCGAGCAGCTCGAGCGCGACGGCCGCTTCCCGCGGATCCATGGTGTAGTGGCCGCCGATCGGGAGGATCGCGACGTCGGGCGAGTAGATGCGCCCGATGAGCTGCATGTCCCCGAAGACGCACGTGTCGCCGGCGAAGTAGAGCTTCGTCCCGTTCTCCACCTCCACGACGATCCCGCAGGGCTCTCCCATGTACTCGCCGTCGTTGTTCGAGCTCGAGTGGAACGCGTTCGTGAGCGTGAACTTGAGGCCGCCTGCCGAGACGGTGCCCCCCTTGTTCGGATCGAGGACGTTCTCGAGACCCTGCTTGCCCTGCAGCCAGTCTGCGAGCTCGACCGCCGCGACGACGGTACAGCCATGCTTCTTCGCGAGCGCGACCGTGTCTCCGAGATGATCGCCGTGGGCGTGGGTGATCGCGATCACGTCGACGCGCTCCGGCTCGATCTCGGACTCCGGGCACTTCGGGTTCCCGTTGAGGAACGGGTCGATGTACACGCGCTTTCCGCCCGGAGTGTCGAACCGGAAGGTGGCGTGGCCGAGCCAGGTCAAGGTGGTGTCGGGCATGCGTGCTCCTTCAGCTGAGTCGGACCGAGCCTACTGAGGAAGGACCGTCCGATGCCGCCGTGAACCTGTAAGCGTGCTCGGCTCGCGGCTCCTGCCCCTGGTGCTCGCGACGGCTGCTTTCGCGGCCGGGGTTTCGGGCCTCCCGGGACTCGCGTTGTGGATCGGCTTGCTGACGGTTCCCGTCGCGGCCGCGGCAGCGTTCGTTGCGGTCAGCGATTTGCTCGAGGGCCGGTCCTCGCATCTTCGGGCGGTGTCCTGCGGGGTCGCGCTGGCGCTCGTCGTGGTCGCGTCGGCTGCACGCTCGACCGCGCCGACCGGGGCGTCCGCCTCCCCGCTTGCGACGTGGGCGCTGCTCCTCGCGCTTGTTGCATACGCGGTTCCGCTCGTCGCCTGGGTGATCCAGCCGGCGCGCGTCCCGCGGGAAGCCCGCTCACGGCGACGCCTGCGCCCGGCCGAGGTCGACGAGCTTCTCTCCCGCGCCGCCTAGGCGAGGGAGTGGCACCCCGCCGGGAGGGGCGGGGTGCCACCGATGTCGCTGCGGCTACGGGAGGCGCACCTGGAAGGCAACCGTGCGGCGGGTCGAGACGCCGCCGAGAATCGGATCATCCTTCTTTCTCGCACGGAGGAGTACGGCGAGGAGATGCTGACCATGGGCCCTGGCGGGGAAGCCCTTCAGGCGTGGCTCCCTCAGCGTGACCGTGCCGTCGCCCGCAGTGAACGTCTCGGTCACGCCGAACTGGTCGTACGGGATGACGGCCGCGAAGACCAGCGCACCCGCGACCGGACGGCCGTTGCAGGCCGTGACCCGGACGTGGATCTCGATCCTGTTCGTTCCCAGCGTCACGGGGCTGGGCGTGATCGATGCCTTGTCGATCATCAGGCGTGCCGGCGGGGCCAGATCCTTGGCTTGGATCGTCCCGGTGCCCGCCGGGCAGCCGGTAGCCGACGCAACAGGGATGGCGGCTGTCTGCTTCGAGACGAACGTCGTCGAACCCTTCGCGTTCGTCGCCGTAACCGAAACGCGCAACGTCCCCCCGGCATCCGACGGAGTCAGGACGTGCGTGGACGCTGTCGCACCCGAGATCGTGGCGCAGTCGTCGCCGTTCGCGTTGCAGCGAAGCCAGGCGATGGCGACGGAAGTCGGATTGCCGCTCCAGGTTCCCGGACTGGCCGTGAGCGTCGAACCGACCGCAGGCGTGCCGGAGATGCTCGGCGCCGTCGTCGGCGTCGGTGCGGTCTTGTCCGAGGCGACGGCGGACGCCGCGGAAGTCGCAGTGCCCGAGCCGTCGGTGTTCTTCGCCGTCACCGTGACGCGGAGCGTGTGTCCCACATCGGCGGTCACGGCCGTGTAGGTCGCCGTCGTCGCGGTGGCGATGGGAGCACACGAGCCACCGCTCGCGTCACACAGGCTCCACGCATAAGCGTACGAGGTCGGGCTGTTGTTCCACGTCCCGTTGGTCGTGGAAAGCTGTTGCCCGTCCTGGGCCGTTCCCGAGATCGTCGGGGCGGCCGTGCCGACCGGGCCACTGCCCGCAGCCCGGCCGTTGCCCGGCTGGCCGAAGACGGCGCCGACGAGCAGCGCACCGAGAGCGATAACGATCGCTCCCGGGATGTTGAGACGTTTCATGAACCCCTCCTTCGTCGAACGATAGGACTACGAAGAAGAGGTATCCGGTCCGGAGTAGTCCCAATCGGGCTTAAAGGAACCTTTTCATCGCGGGTGGGCGCCTCACCGGAAAGCAAGGCGCCCACCCGCGACTCCGCGCCTCAGTGAGAAATGTGGAACGCAACGACCCGGCGGGAGGACACTCCACCCAGCGCGGGGTCACCCGGCTTCGATGCGCGCACGAAGACAGCGAGGAGGCGCTGATGTCGGGCGGCGGGGAAGCCGCTTCGCCGTCCCTCCGTGAGGATGACCGAGCCATCCGCACCGGTCGTTCCCTGCGTCGCCGCGAACTGGTTGTAGGGGATCGGCGTTGCGAAGACGGTCGCGCCCTGCACCGGCCGCGTGTCACATGCCTGGATCACCACACGGATTCGGATCGTGTTCGTGGAGCGGGTCAAGGTCGGCGCAAGCGATGCGCTTGCGACCTGCAGGCGCTCGGGCGGGGCGAGTGCGGTGACCGGGATCGTGCCGGTGGCGGTGGGGCATCCGCTGGAGGGCACAACCGCCGTCGCCGCGGACGTTGCCGAGGCGCTGCCGCTGGCGTTCCTCGCGGTCACCGTCACGCGGAGCGTGTGGCCCACATCCCCGCTCGTGACCGTGTAGATCTTCGCCGTCGCCCCTCCGATCGCGAGGCAAGCGGCTGCGGTCGCGTCGCACCGGCTCCACGCGAAGTGGAACGTCGTCGGGCTGCCGCTCCACGTCCCCCGGGTCGCGACGAGAGTGCTCCCGACCACAGCCGTCCCGGAGATTGCCGGGGCCTTCGTGTTCTTGGGGACCGCAGCGGTTGCGGCTTCGCCGCCCCCAGGCTGTCCGAGGACGGCGCCGAGCGCGGCGCCCGCGATCACCGCGAGCACCAGTCCGAGCCTGGTTCGCGTCAGGTACTTCCGTAGCATGGCCAGCTCCTTCGGTCGTTCAACTATCTGAACGTCCTACCGCGCGGAGTCCTGCGCGTAACGTCTCGGGCGCGATTCCTTGCAGAATCCTTCTAAATCGGGAGCGCGCTAGCGGCGTGCCGAGCAAGGTCGATCAGCGGCTGTACGGCGAAGAGAGAGCCGACCGAGACGGCAAGCGCCGCGCCGACCGCGACGTGCAGGAGCCTTTCAGCGGCCGGGGCGCCGCCGCTGACGGCGACGGTGCCTCCCGGCTGCACTTGCAGCTCCTCCGAGGGACGCATGTACATCGCCCGCACGATCCCGAGGTAGTAGTAGAGGCTGACGAGCGTCGCGAGCACGCCGACGATCACGAGCCAGACCCAGCCGTGCCGGTACGCGGCCGCGAAGACGTAGAACTTGCCGACGAAGCCGCCCCCGAGGGGCAGCCCGGCGAAGCCGAACATGAAGAACCACATCGCGACGCCGAGGAACGGGCGCTCCCAGCCGAAGCCGGCCAGGTTCTCCAGCGTGACGGGAACCCCGAGCTCCCGCTCACGTGCCGCGACGATCGCGAACGAGCCGAACGCCATCGCGGAGTAGGGGACGAGGTAGTACATGAGCGCCCGGCCGCCGAGGGCGCTGCCGGCGCTCACGGCGATCAGCATGAAGCCGGCGTGTGAGATCGAGGAGTAGGCGAGGATCCGTTTCACGTTCCGCTGCACGAGGGCGGCGAAGTTGCCGATCGCGAGTGAGGCGGTCGCGACGATCGCGAAGGCCCAGCCCCAGAGGTGGCCGTTGTGGGGGAACGCCGTCGTCATGAGGCGGAACGCGAGGAGGAGAGCCGCCACCTTGGTCGCCGACGACATCCACGCGGTCACGGTCGTCGACGCGCCCTCGTAGACGTCCGGCGTCCACATGTGGAACGGCGCGGCGGACATTTTGAAGCCGAGCCCCGCGATGATCAGCGCGATTCCGACGACGAGGAATGTGTCGTTGGTCAGCCCGTGCGTCGCGGCCGCTGTCGCGATGCCGTGGAACGAGACCGTCCCGGTCGCCCCGTAGACGAGGGCGGAGCCGAAGAGCAGCGCCGCCGCCCCGAACGAGCCGACGATGAGGTACTTCAGACCTGCTTCGAGCGAACCCTCTAGGTCGTAGTCGATCGCGCACATGATGTAGAGCGCGATCGAGAACCATTCGAGCGAGAGGAAGAGCGTCATCAGGTTCCCGGCGCCGACGAAGAACGCCATCCCGGCTGCCGACGCGAGGAGCAGCGCGTAGAACTCGGCGATGTGATCGTCTCGTCGGGTCTGGTCGGCGCTGCGTGCCCAGCCGGGGACGTGCTCGTGCCCGACGAGCGTCGTCGCCAGGCCGATGCCGCAGAGGATGACCTGCCCGAGCGCGGTCCAGCGGTCGCGGTAGAAGGCGCCGGACACGATCGTGTGCCCGTCGGCGCTCTCTATGTAGAGCCAGATCGAGAGCACGATCCCGGCGGTGAAGCCGGCGGCCGAGATCGACGCGGACGCGACGCGCCGCGTCGCCCGCGGAACGAGCACCGCGCAGAGGAGCGCGAGGAACGAAGCGCCGATCAGCGCGAAGATCGTGCCGAGCCCGAACCAGTCGACGTGCGTCGTGTGCAGGCTCACTTGAACTGTCCCCTCACCGTTGCCGTCGGGCTCGGGCCGAAGAACGAGTGGTGGCTGATCCCCGCGGGCCACGCCGAGAGTGCGAGCAGCACGCCGACGAGCGGGACGACGAGCGCGAGCTCACCCGGCCGCAGGTCGAGCGCCTCGTCCGCGACGGTCGAGCCGCGTGCCTCGTGCAGGACGGCCGAGATCAGTCGCAGCATGTACATCGCGGTCAGCACGATCGCGCCGGCGCCGATCGCCGCCCACCACCAGGCGCGCTGGAAGACGCCGGCGAGAATGAGGAATTCGCCTGCAAACGCGGCAGATCCGGGCACGGCGAGCGAGATCACGCCGACCGTCATCAGCAGTGTCGCTAGCGCGGGTCGTCCGCGCGCCATCCCGCCGAGCAAGCGGAGCTCTCCCGTCGTCGTCCGCCGCTCCACCGCGCCGGCGATGAGGAAGAGCGAGGTCGAGATGAGCCCGTGCGCGACCATCTGCAGCACGGCTCCGTCGAAGCCGAGGTCCTTCCCGGCGAAGAGACCGAGCGCGATGAGGCCTGACTGCGCGAGGGACGAGTACGCGACCACGCCTCGGAAGTCCGCCGATCGGAAGGCGAGCAGGGAGCCGTAGACGAGCGCCATGGCGGCGAGTGCGAGCACCGCCGTCCGGTAGAAGGAGGTCGGCTCGGGGAACTTCGTGATCGCGATCCGCAGCATCCCGTACAGGCCCGCCTTCGCAATCACGCCGGACAGGACGGCGCTCACCTCCGGCGGTGCTTCGCGATACGCGTCGGGCAGCCAGCCGTGGAACGGGAAGAGCGGCGCCTTGATCACGAATGCGACCATGAAGCCGAGGAAGAGCCAGCGGCTCGCGCTGGTCGGGCTGTCCACGAGGTCGAACGTCCCGGCCTTGAGGCCGTAGACGACGATCGCGGCGAGCATGAGGAGCGAGCCCGCCATCGTGTAGATGACGAGCTTGATCGTCGCCTCTATCCGCCGCGCGCCGCCCCAGACGCCGATCAGCACGTAGAGCGGGATCAGCATCGCCTCGAAGAAGGCGTAGAAGAGGAGCAGATCCTGCGCCTGGAAAACGCCCACGGTCGCGCCGGTGAGCAGGAGCATCAGCCCGAAGTAGCCGCGCGAGCGATCGCGCCCGACCCAGAAGCCGTAGCCCGTGCACGCCGCCATCGCGACGACCGTCAGGCCGACGAGCCAGACCGAGAAGCCGTAGACGCCGACGTGGTACGAGACGCCGAGATCGCCGAACCACCTGGCGCGCTCCTCCATCTGCAGGCCCGAGCGCGAGAAATCGAACCGTGCGACCTGCTCGATCCAGAAGCCGACCTCGGCGAGCGAGAAGAGCATCGCGAGCGCCCCGGTCGCGTAGCGCGAGAGCGGCAACAGCCAGATCAGGATCGCTCCCGCGACCGGGAGCCAGATCAGGATCGAGGTGAGGGACGAGGCGCTCACTTGGCGATCAGGAAGGCGAGGACGACGGCTGCCGCACCGCCGGCGAGGAAGAGGACGTAGGTGCGCAAGAGGCCGGTCTGGATCCGGCGGACTACGCCGCCCGTCTCCATCGTCGCCTCGCCGAGATCGGTGCCGGTCTGGAGGATCACGGGCTCCTCGATCTCGCGCCGCAGGCCGTTCGCGATCGCGACGCCGGGCCGGTAGAAGATCGCGTCGTAGAGCTCGTCGAAGTAGAACTTGTGCTCGAGCGTCCGCTGCCAGAAGGGCGCGGCCGGGATCTTGATCCTCTGCTCGGAGTAGAGCGCCCACGCGATCCCGATGCCCACGAGGCCGGCGATCACGGTTGCAGCCGAGGTGAAGTACTCCTGCGTCGACGTCGGCTCGGCCGCCGTGAGCGTCTGCGCCGCCGGTGCGAGCCAGTCGGTGAACGGGTGCCAGCGCGGCGACCACTGCAGCCAGCCGCCGACGGTCGCGAGCACCGCGAGCACGCCGACCGGGACGAGCATCGTCCACGCCCCTTCACGGCCGTGGTGGTCGTGGTAGTGCTCGCGCACGAACGGGCTCGGCTCGCCGGGGAAGACGAGGAACCAGAGCCGGAACGTGTAGAGGCCGGTGAGCAGCGCGCCGGCGATGCCGCAGACCCAGAAGATCCAGCCGTACCAGGGGCCGAGCGCGGCCGCCGAGGCGACGATCGAGTCCTTCGAGAAGAAGCCGCTGAACGGCGGGATCCCGACGAGAGCAAGTGCGCCCGCGAGGAAGCACCACTTCGTGAACGGCATCAGCTTCCCGAGCCCGCGCATGTTCCGGATGTCCTGCTCCCCCGCGAGCGCGTGGATTGCGAGGCCGGCCGTCATGAAGAGCAGCGCCTTGAAGAACGCGTGGGTCATGAGGTGGAACATCCCGTTCGAGTACGCACCCACGCCGGCGCCGAGGAACATGTAGCCGATCTGCGACATAGTCGAGTACGCGATGACGCGCTTGATGTCGGTCTGGACGAGCGCGATCAGGCCGGCGACGAGGAGCGTGAGCGCACCGGTTCCCGCGGCGATCAGCTCGATCGTCCGCGCCTGCTCGAAGATCGGATGCGTGCGTGCGATCAGGTAGACGCCGGCGGTGACCATCGTTGCCGCATGGATCAGGGCGCTGACCGGAGTCGGGCCCTCCATCGCGTCCGGTAGCCACGTTTGGAGCGGGATCTGCGCCGA
>JAICME010000048.1 GCA_025929425.1 Thermoleophilia bacterium
AGCCGGCGTCACGCCGACGATCGCGCGGCGGGCAGCCTCCTCGGCGTCGGCAGGAGCGCGATCCATCAGCACGTCGACGTTCCGCCGCATCAGCCGCGCAGCGGCGAACAGGACGAGCACCGCAACGAAGAGCGCGGCAACGGCGTCCGCGCGCGGATGGCCGGCGCGCACGAGCAGCAGCCCGACGAGCACGGCGAGCGAGCCGCCGAGGTCGCTGCCGAAGTGGAGCGCGTTGGACGCGAGCGCAGGGCTCGAGTACATGCGTGCCGCACGCCACGACGCCGTCGTCCGGGAGATGTCGATAGCGATCACCACGCCGACGACCACGAGCGCGTACCACGTCGCATGAACCGAACCGCCCCCGTTGGCGAGACGCGAGATCGCCCGCCAGATGATCGCAGCGCTCGCCGCCACGAGGATCGTTCCTTCGGCGAGCGCGGCGAGATGCTCGGCCTTCCCGTGGCCGTACTGATGGCCGGGGTCGGCGGGCCGCACGGCGACACCGACCGCGAAGAACGTGAGCAGCGCGGCGATGAGATCCGTGCCGGAGTGCGCGGCTTCCGAGATGAGGGCGAGGCTGTGCGTCGCGAGACCGGTGCCGAGCTTGAGCGCGATCAACGCGAGCGCGGCGAAGACCGACCAGAGCGCGGCTTTCCGCTGAGCCTCCACGCGGGGAAGCCTACGCAGGCGTCAGGAGGCGATCGGCTCGGGCGGCCAGATGAGCGCGTCCTGCCGGAACGCGCAGTGGCAGACCGGCGTGCCGCCGAGCGCGAACGGAGCGATCGAGGCGAGCTCGATCTCCGCCTCCGCCGGACTGAGGAGCCAGCGGTCGTGGTGCATCTCGGCAGCGGCGTCCTCGGCGAAGAGCCGGTAGCGCTCGGTCAGGAACCATGCGAGCGAGTCGGGATCCGCGTGGAACGCTTCGCCGGTGGGTCGGTAGCGCGCGGAGAAGACGCGGCCCGGCTCGCCGACCCTGACGCACTCGACGTCCTGCCACTCTCCCATCCGGTCGAGCGTCATCCTCGCGTGGAACGCAGGCACGCGGTAGAGGCGGCGGACACCGAGCGCCGCAAGCCGGCTCGACGCGTCGATGCTGAAGAACCAGACGCCGGGAAGCCCGTCGGGCCCGCGGACGTACGTGCGAGCGTTGAGCTGGAGGAAGGACGAGATCCCGGGCACCGGAAGCGCGCCGCGGGCCCTCAGCGCACGCACGCGGAAGAACACGAACGAGAGCCAGGCGCTGCCGTCGTGCTCCTCGATCTCGAGCTCGGCGGGGACCCGCGCGCGAACGTCCTCGAGCGGGACGGGCCAGTGCGCCCAGAAGACGCGCTCCCACGTCTGCCCGAGCGTCCAGCGGCTGTCGGGCAGCGGGAAGGGGCGGTGACCGACGCTGCGCAGCGAGCGCGCCTGCCGGCCCGCCGCCCTCGCGTCGTCGAAAACGCTCGTCGTTCCTCCTAGAGGTTCCCCCGCAGGGCCTGTTCGCGCTCGATCGCCTCGAACAGCGCCTTGAAGTTGCCCTCACCGAAGGTCGTCGCGCCGTGCCGCTCGATCACCTCGAAGAAGACGGTCGGCCGGTCCTGCGCGGTCTTCGTGAAGATCTGGAGGAGATAGCCGTCCTCGTCACGGTCGACGAGGATCTTGTGCTCCTGCAGGATCGGCCACTCCTCGGCGATCTCGCCGACGCGATCCGGCGCCTCGTCGTAGTACGAGTCGGGCGTGTCGAGGAAGAGAAAGCCACGTTCCTTCATCGCCTCGACCGTGCCGACGATGTCCGCGGACGCGAGCGCGATGTGCTGGGCGCCGGCGCCGCCGTAGAACTCGACGTACTCCTCGATCTGGCTCTTGCGCTTGCCTTCGGCGGGCTCGTTGATCGGGAACTTGACCTTCCCCGATCCGTCCGACATGACCTTCGACATCAGCGCGGAGTACTCGGTCTGGATCTGGTCGTCGCCGAAGTGGAGGATGTTCGTCATCCCGAACACGCGCTCGTAGAACTCGACCCAGTGGTTCATCCGGCCGAGCTCGACGTTGCCGACGATGTGGTCGATGTTGAGGAGGCCGACGCCCTGATTCGTGTGGCCGTTCTCCGAGGCCGAGACGTAGCCGGGCAGGAACGGCCCGCCGTAGTCGGCGCGGTCGACGAAGGTGTGGATCGTGTCGCCGTAGGTGGAGATCGCCGCGCGCTCGATCGTCCCGAACTCGTCCTCGTCGCGGCGCGGCTCCATCACGCCGCGCGCGCCGCGCGACACCGCCTGGCGATACGCCTCGGTCGCGTCCGGCACGGTGAGCGCGATATCGCGGACGCCGTCGCCGTGCTTCGCGTGGTGTTTCGTGATCTCGTGCTCCTCGCGGAGCGCGCTCGTGACGACGAAGCGGACGTCCCCCTGCTCGAGCACGTAGGACGCGCGATCGCGGACTCCCGTCTCGGGGCCGGCGTAGGCGGTTCGCGTGAAGCCCATCGCGTGCTCGTAGAAGTACGCGGACTGCTTTGCGTTGCCGACCCAGAGCTCGACGTGATCCCAGCCCTCGAGCGGCATGAAGTCTTCGGCCATGGGTTCGATTATGCCGGGCCTTCGAGCTCCGCGACAGGCACCGGTGGCCGTCTGCGCAGCCGCTCGTAGGCGATCCCGATGGCGATGAGCACGCCGCCCGCGATCTCGAGGCCGTGGATCGACTCGGACAGGATCAGGAGCGCGAAGAACACGGCGAAGAACGGCTGCATGTTGTTGAAGATCGCCGCGCGCGCAGCCCCGACCCGGTCGACCGCCGTGAACCAGAGGATGTTCGTGAGGAAGAGGGGCCCGATCACGGCGTAGGCGAAGCCGAGCCACACCGTCCCGGTGAAGTGGAAGTCCTGGCGGGCGACCTGCGGGATGCTCACGAGCGCGAGCGGCGCCCAGCCGAGCGCGAGCACGAGCGCGCTGATCCGGAACGGCGAGTAGCGGCGCATGAGCGGCGCGATCGCGACGGTGTATCCGCCCCACGTCACCGCCAATGCGATCGCGAGCAGGTCGCCCTTCCAGCCCGAGACCAGCCCACCGCCGGCGCCGGCCGCGATGAGGGCAACGCCGGCGAACGTCAGCCCTGCGCCGGCCCAGAACGACCGCTGAAGGTTTGCGTGCTGGAAGACGATCGCGAACAGCCCGATGAACATCGGGCACGACGCGAAGAGGAGCGAGACCGTCGACGCCTTGGCAAACTCGAGGCTGTAGACGAAGCAGAGCTGGTTGAAGAAGATCGCGGCCGCTGCGATGCCGACGTACTTCCAGTCGGCGCGCGCGATCCGAAAGGAGCCCTCGCGCCACCAGGTGTAGATCCAGAAGATCGTGATGGCGACGAAGTAACGGATGGTCGCGTAGGCGAGCGGCAGCCAGCCGTGCTCGAACATGTACTTCGTCACGGTGATGTTGAGCGCCCAGAGAACGACCGCGCCGAGCAGCATTCCGTCGACTATGGAAGGGCGCCGCCGCCTCCCTCCTAACGCCCCTCTCGGCTGCCTCCGGCCGCGCCACCCCCCCCCACGCCCGGGCCGGTAGACAGAGCCGCCTGTGGCGGCTCTGGCGTTAGGCTCCCCTGCGATGCCTGAGCCGACCTTCGCCGACATCGACGAGCTCATCGGACCCGCGACACCGCATTTCGCCTACCAGTTGCGCGCGCGTGTCCGCGAGCTCGTGCTCGACCTGCCGGACGAGCATCCGGTGCGGCGGTACGCGGAGGAGAAGATCGAGCTGCTCGATCGGCTCGGATATGCGTCCTCGAAGGCGGCTCAGAGCCACCGCGAGCCGCGCACGCGGCCGGGCTGGAGCGAGCTACCGAGCTCGGCGCCCGCCGACGACCCCCTGCCGAGACTGCGATGAGCCTCCAAGGTTCCTCGGTGCTCGTCACCGGGGGGACGCGGGGGATCGGGCGTGCGATCGCTCTGCGGCTCGTGGCCGACGGGGCGAAGCGCGCGGTGCTCGGCTACATGCGGAACGACAAGGCGGCGGAAGAGGCTTCCTCACTCATCGAGGAAGCCGGCGCCGAGCCGGTGCTCGTGCGCGGCAACGTCGCCGACGAGCGAGTCGTCGCCGAGCTCGGCGCAGCCGGGCCCTACCGCGTCGTCGTCCACAACGCGGCGACGGGCGTGATCCGCGCGGCGCTCGAGACCGAGGACAAGCACTGGGACTGGACGCTCAACGCGAACGCGCGCGCCCTCCTCTCGCTCGCGCGCGCGACCGCGCCCGAGATGGAAGCCGGCGGCTCGATCGTGGCGATCTCGAGCCTCGGCTCGCAGCGCGTGCTTCCGAACTACGTCCTCATCGGGACCTCAAAGGCCGCCCTCGAGTCCGTCGTCCGCTATCTCGGTTTCGACCTCGCGCCGCGGGGGATCCGTGTCAACTGCGTCTCGGCCGGGGTCGTGGACACCGAAGCGCTCGACTGGTTCCCGAACAAGGAGCAGATGCTCGCGACGGTGAAGCGGACGCCGGCGGGACGGCTCGTCGAACCGGAGGACGTCGCGGCGGCCGTCTCCTTCCTCTGCTCGCCGGATGCGGCGATGGTCTGCGGCCAGACGCTCGTCGTGGACGGCGGCTACTCGCTCGGGGCGTAGCTCGCGCGATGGAGCCGACCGAGGAGAACCTTCGCGCCTGGGAAGCACGGCATCGCGCGCGCGCAGAACCCGTCGAGCTGCCGCCGTTCGTGCAGCGGACGCTCGGCGACCTGAAGGGCAAGAAGGTTCTCCATCTCCTCTGCGGGACGGGCGAGGCGACCGCCGCACTGGCTGGGCTGGGTGCGGTGGCGACGGGCCTCGATCCCCGGCCGGGGGCGCTCGAGGCGGCGCGCGAGCGCTGGCCGAAGATCCTCTGGGTCGACGGCGACCCTCAGTCGCTGCCGCGCCAGCTGCGCCGAGGCCGCTTCGATCTCGTCTACTCCGGCGAAGGCGTGGTGGGCGGGCTCGGCGATCTCGACGGCTGGGCGACCGGCATCGCGGCGGCGTTGCGGGCGCACGGCGAGCTCCTCGTCTTCGACGACCACCCCGTCGCGGACTGCGTCGACGGGCTGCTCCGCTGGCGCAGCGACTACTTCCGCGACCGGGCCGACCCCGACCGGCTGTGGCGGATCGGCCAGGTCGTGAGCGCCCTCGCGCGCGCCGGGCTGCACGTCGAAGCGCTCGAGGAGTATCCGGGCGGCACCTCCCGCCTCCGCCACGACCGCCGCATCCCGGCGACGTTCCTCCTCTACGCGCGTCGAGCCGGCTAGCCGAGCTTCTCGAACGCCTCCTCGAGCTCGGCGTCCGTGATCGTCAACGGCGGGGTTGCCTGGATCAGGGAGCCGTCGCCGGCCGGGACGACGAGCACGCCGCACGCGAGCGCATCCTCCCAGTCGCCGTCGCGCGCACGAAGCAATCCGCGCCCCCACCAACCGGCGTGCTCGAAGCGCTCGCCCACCGTCCGCACCCGGTCGAGGAGCTTCGGCACCTCCTCGAGCACGATACGTGCCGCCGCGCACGCCAAGGGGTTGCCAACGTGCGTGTGCGTGTAGACGTCTTCGGGGCCGAGCTGCCACACGTCCTCGAGGCCGTCCCGGTAGAAGAGTGCCGCCGAGATGGGCAGCCCGCCGCCGAGGGCCTTGCCGACGCAGAGCACGTCTGCGACCTCCTCACCCGGCCACATCTCCCCGACTCGGCCGAGCCCCGCATAGATCGAATCGACGACGAGCAGCGCGCCCGCCTCGTCGCAACGGCGGCGCAAGACCTCGAGGAAGCCGTCCGGCGGAACGCGCGACCCGGATCTCCCCTGCACGGGCTCGACGATCACGCACGCCGCGTCTTCGGGCAGCGGCCCCGGATCCTCTCCGTACGGGCGGCGGTGAACCGGCCCCGGCAGCCACGCAGCAAACGGCTCGCGGAACCGCTCGAAGCCGGTCGCCGCGAGCGCCAGCAGCCCCGTGCCGTGGTACGCGCCCTCGAACGCGACGATGCCGGACCGCCCCGTCGCGAGCAGAGCCGTGCGGAGCGCGATCTCGACCGCATCCTCCCCGGTCACGCCGAGCTTCGCCGGCCGCGGCAGCGCCTCCCGTAGGAGCACCGTCACCTCCGCATCGGCGAGGTCCCCGAGCGCGTGCACGACCTCTTGCTCGCGCCACGCCTCGAGGATGCGCGGGTTGCGGTGGCCGAGCGCCGCGACGCCGAAGCCGCCGGTGAGATCCAGGAGCTCGCGGCCGTCGGCGAGCGTGACGCGGCAGCCCTCGGCCCGCGCCCAGATCACCGCGAGAGGCCGAGCATCCGCCCCGCGGTCGCGCGAGCGATCGTGCCCGCCATCGCCGGGTTCTCCTGCAGCCGGCGCAGCGAGTAGCCGTACCACTGCTCGCCGAACGGGACGTATACGCGCAGCCGGTGCCCCTCCGCGACGAGCTCGTCGCGCCGATTCTCGCGCACACCCAGCAGCATCTGCAGCTCGTACTCGAGCTGGCCGAGCCCCCGTGTCGAGACCCGCGCGAGCGACTCATCGATCAGCCACTCGTCGTGCGTCGCGACTCCGACATAAGAGCCCGCATCGAACAGCGCGTCGAGGCAGCGGAGAAAGTTCACGCGCACCGCCTCGTACTCGGTGAACGCGATCGAACCGGACTCCAGGTAGATGCCCTTGCAGAGCCGGACGCTCGGCCGCAGATCCGCGAGCGCGTGGACGTCGTCGAGCGTCCTCCGCAGACGCGCCTGGAGAACGACGCCGAGGTTGTCGTGGCCGTCCTCGCGGAGCTCGCGATAGAGCCGCAGCGTCGCGTCCGTCGTCGACGAGTCCTCCATGTCGATCCGGACGAAGTTGCCGTACCCGGCCGCGACACGCACGACGTCGAGGAGGTTCTCGCGGCAGAGGTCGTAGGAGAGATCGAGCCCGAGCGCGGTGAGCTTGACGCTCACGTTCGAGTCGAGCTCGGCCTCGTGGATCGCGGCGAAGACGTCCCGATACGCCTGCGCGATCGCGCGAGTCTCGTCTTCGCGGGTGATCTCCTCGCCGAGGACGTCGACCGTGGCCATCTTCCCGCCTGCGTTGAGGCCGCGCACGCAATCGACGGCCTCGCCGAGCGTCGCGCCGGCGATGTAGCGCGAGGAGAACATCTGCACCACCGGCTTCGGCACCGCCGGCAGAAGGCGAACGAGCGCTGAGTCGAGCAGCGACACGGGCGCGGCGATTCTACGCAGGGCGGGCCGAGGGGGCCCTAGGGGGTCTCGCGCATGAAGCCCTGGCGGGCGGCGCTCACGAGCGCCACCGCCTCGGGGAAGAGGACGCGCATCGCATCGCGGAGCGCGATCGCCTGCTCGTCGACGCCGCCCTGCGGCTGGATCTGCTGCAGCGCGGCCGAGGTCAGCTCTACGGCCGTGTTGAGCGTGAGCGTCGCGAACTGCTCGCGCTGCGCCTCCTGGACGCTCTCGGCCTGCTGCTCGGCGAACTCGCGCAGGCCACGCATCAGATCCTCGGGGTCGCCCCCGAACGGGAATCCGAAGCCTCCGCCTTCCATGCGGCAAGGGTAGCCGCGTTCCGGCCGGTTATGTGAGCGGAACCTTGTGGTTGCGCTCGACGTCGGCCGTCAGTTCCTCGACGGAGCCTGCCGCGGCCTGCATCGCCGCCGCGAACGGGGAGACGCCGCTCTCGCCGAGCGCCTGCTCGAGGCGCCGCGAGGCGGACCCGATGGCGTCGAGGTACTCGCCGCTCGCGACGCGCGGTTCCGGCAGAAGCGTCTCGGCGAGCGCCTCGACCGCGGCCTCGGCCTCCTCGATCCCCTCCGGGTTGTCGGTTTCGCGGATCTCCGCGAGCCGTGCCCGGAGCTCCGGCAGGTGTCCGCCGCCGGCAGACTCCTCGGCCACCTCGCAGAGCCCCGCGAGTGAGGCCGCTTCGCGCACGAGCCGCTGATCGCCGAGCGCCTGTCCAGCATCGTCCAACGCGAGCCAGGCACGGCCCGCCGCGGACTCGAACGCACACAAGTACACGCGCCTGCCGAGCGTCTCCGCGACCAGCACGCCGGCGAGCTCCTCCCCCGTCCCCGCGAAGGCGAGGGCGGCGCCGGCGATGCGTGCAACGTCCTCCGCGACCGTCATGCGGCCAGAATAGGGCTGTGGAAGCAGCCCGCACACGCCACGCACGCGAGCTGTTCGCTCCGCTCGGCCCGACCTACGACCGCTATGCGCGCCTGCTCTCGTTCGGCCAGGATCCACGGTGGCGATCGTTTCTCGTCTCGCGGATCCCAGCCGACGCGCACCGCGTGCTCGACGTGGCCACCGGCACGGCGGCCGTTGCGATAGAGCTCGCGCGCGCCGGGCCCGCGCGAAGGGTGATCGGCCTCGACCAGAGTCCGGAGATGCTGGCAGCGGGAGGCGAACGCGTCGCGCACGCAGGCCTGGGCGGCCGGATCGAGCTTCGTGAGGGGCACGCCGAGTCGTTGCCGTTCGCCGACGGCGAATTCGAGGCGCTCACGTTCACATATCTCCTGCGCTACGTCGAGGATGTGCCGGCGACGCTCCGCGAGCTCGTCCGCGTCGTCCGCCCCGGCGGGACGGTCGCGATGCTCGAGTTCGCCCTCCCTCGTGGAATCTGGCGTCCGCTGTGGGAGCTCTACGTGCGGGTCGGGCTGCCGGCGGCCGGCGCGGTCGTCTCATCGGGCTGGCGAGACGTCGGCGGCTTCCTGGGCCCGAGCATCCGCGGTTTCTGGCGCGACTGGCCGGAGCCCCGCCTTCTCGACGCATGGCGCGAAGCGGGCCTCGCCGACGTCGAAGCACGCCGCATGAGCCTCGGCGGCGGAATCGTCGTCTGGGGACGGCGCGCGTGACGGCGGCGCGGGCCCGGCCGGCGTTCTACGCCCTGCGCTCCGGCGGCTGGCGCGACTACGTCACGCTCCTCCACCCGCCGTACACGCTCTGGCATCTCTCGTACGTTGCGGTCGGCGCGGCGCTGGCTCCGCGGATGGACTGGCCGCTCCTCGGCTGGACGACGCTCGCCTTCGCGCTCGCCATGGGCGTCGGTGCGCACGCTCTCGACGAGCTGAAGGGAAGACCGCTCCAGACGCGCATTCCGCACACGGTCCTGGCGACGCTCGCTGCGCTATCCATCTCCGCTGCGGCCGCGATCGGCATCGCCGTCGCGGTTTCGCGCACGTTGTGGCTGCTCGTCTTCGTGGCTGTGGGCGCCTTCATCGTCGTCGCCTACAACCTCGAGCTGTTCGACGGCACGTTCCACGGCGGTCTCTGGTTCCCGGCCGCGTGGGGAGCCTTCCCGGTGCTCACGGCGTACTTCGCGTCGGCCCGGACGCTGCACGGCGCCGCGTTCGCTGCGGCGGGGTACGCGTTCGCGTCGAGCTGGGCGCAACGCCGGCTCTCAACCTCGGTGCGGCTCGTCCGCCGCCGCGTCGTCGCCGTACGAAGCGAGTTGGAGCTCGACGACGGAACGACGCTCCCGCTCGACGCAGACGCGCTTGCGGCGGAGCCCGAGGCGGCGCTCAAGGCGCTCGTCGCGGCGACCGTGCTCGTCGCCGTAGCGCTGCTCCTGCTTCGCGCCGGCTAGCTCTACACTCAGGCGATGTCGCTGACGACGCTCGCCGACCTCGTCTTTGCCGCCGGCGTCGTCCTCGCCGCGCTTGCGCTGGTCGGCGCCTCGCTCCAGCGCGCGTCGAGCTCGCTGCTCGCCGCCGCCACCGCTCTCGAGGCGACCGGAGCCGTCGGGATCTGGGTCGCATTCGCCCTTCGACACGACCGTCCGCTCGCCGTGGCAGCGGGAGGCCTCACCGCATGCGCGCTCGTCGCGGGGGCAGCGGTCCTCCTGCGCCGGGCACTGCGACGCGTCGGCGCGATGGACGCCCGCCTGGCCGAGGCCCAGACAGACCTGCTCGCGGCAGTCGAGCGGGAGAAGAACACCCTCTCGGCGGAGCTCGAGCTCACTCTCGCCCGTGCCCGCGCCGACTCGCGCTCCCTCCTCGAGGAACAGGAGCGGCAGATCGCCGAGGAGCGCCGGGCGCTCGTCGCCGAGCGGGAACACGACGCGACGACGATTCTCGGCGAGAAGCTGAGCAAGGTTCAGGCGCAGATGGAGCACCGGCTCGCGGAGTGGTCGCAGGATCTCGATCGCACGACCGAGGTGACGAAGAGTCGGATCGCGGAGCTCGAGCAGCGGCAGCAGCAGCTCCTGCGGGAGATCGAGCTTCGCCTCACCGCCGACGCCGAGCGACTCTCGGCCGAGAGCGAGGAGCAGCGGGCCGGCGTGGCGAGGCTTCGCGCCGAGCTGACGCGCACGGTCGACGACGCGCTCGGGGTCGTGCGGAGCGAGCTCGAGACCCACGCTGCCGAGCGTCGCCGGGCACTCCACGACCTCGAGACCCGTCTCGCACACCGGGAACGAGAACTGACGGAGCAGGCGCAACGGGAAGAGGCCGATGCGGCGCAGCGGATTCGCGGCGGCTTCGAGGACATGTCGCGGCGCCAGATCGAGCAGCTCGAGCGGGCCGTCGACCGAGCGGTCGCATCGCACGCCGACGAAGCTGCGCAACGGTTCGCCCAGCTCGTCAAGACCTCACGTGAGGACGCGGCGAAACGACTCGCCCGTGAGCTGGACCGCGCAGTGAGCACGTTCGCCCGAGAGGCCGAGACGGTGCTCGCCGAGCGGCTCGCGCACGTCGGGGATGCGGGCGCACAGCGGATCGAGTCTCGGGTGTCGAACGTCGCGGGCGACCTCGAGCGCCGATACGACGAGCTCGCCGCGGCCCATGATCTCCGCCTCGGTGAACTGGAGTCCGAGATGCGGCGACGGATCGACGAGCTCCGTGCCGATCTGGACGCCGAACGTGGCGTGCTCGAAGCGCGTCTGCAGGAACTCGTGCGGCGTTTCGCCGCGACGGCAGGCGCTCGCAGCTCATAGGAAGCCTTAAAGACCCTTTACAGCGCCCGCTCTAACAAAGGCCGGGAAGGGTTCGTCGGTAGCAGCACGAACCTGTTGCGCCATGAGTGAGACGACGACTGAGATCCTCGAACCAACCTTCGACGAGCGCTCGAAGGTGGAGAGCTGGCGCCTCCATATCCTGATCGAGGCCGGCTATCCGCTCTCGCTCGCGGAGCGGCTCGCGGTGAGCGAAGCGGACCTGCACGTCGCCTGCGAGATGCTCGGCCAGGGATGCGCGCCCGAGACGGCCGCCGAGATCCTCCTGTAACACCTCGGTCAGTACGCTGCGACCGTGGCCAAGGTCGAGGCGCTGCCGTACGACGACCGAACCGTCTACTCCGTCGCCGCGTTCAACCGCGGAGTCGGCCGGTGGCTCGGACGGCTCCCCACCGTGTGGGTCGAAGGCGAAGTGACGGAACTCCGCCGGCACGAGCGCTGGGCGACGGTGTTCTTCACGCTCAAGGATCCGGCCGACGGGTCGTGCGTCGGCGTGACGATCGGACGCGGGAAGTTCGACGCCCTGAGGCTCGACCTGGCGGACGGCGAGCGTGTGCATGTCTTCGGACGCCCGGAGCTCTACGAGCAGCGAGCCGACTTCAAGCTCCGCGCGCTCTCGATCGAGCGTTTCGGCGCAGGCGCCCACCTCGCTGCTCTCGAGCGCCTGAAGGCGAGCCTCGCGGCGGAGGGGCTCTTCGCCGAGGCGCGCAAGCGAGCCCTCCCGTTCCTGCCCCGCCGGATCGGAGTCGTGACCGGGAACGATGCCGCCGCGAAGCGCGACGTCGTGACCACGATTCGCTCCCGTTTTCCGGCGGCGTCGGTGCTCGTCGCGGAGACATACGTGCAGGGCCCGCGCGCGGCGGCGGAGATCGTCGCGGCGATCAGCACCCTCTGCGAGCAGCCCGACGTCGATGTCCTGATCCTGACCCGCGGCGGCGGAAGCTTCGAGGATCTTCTCCCCTTCAGCGACGAACGCGTCGTCCGTGCCGTGGCGGGCTGCCCCATTCCCGTCGTCTCGGCGGTGGGCCACGAGCAGGACACGCCCCTATGTGACCTCGCCGCCGACGTCCGCGCCTCGACCCCGACAGCGGCTGGGAAGCTCGTCGTTCCGGAGCTGACTGAGTTGTCGGGCAGGCTCGACCGCGCCCGCGAAGCGCTCGCACGCAACGTCCAACGGTCACTCGAGCGTGATCGACAGCGGCTCGCCCGATCTGCGGAGCGGCTCAGGGTCGGCCCGCGCGCGGCGGTTCAACGAGAAAGCCTCCGCCTCGAGCGCACGCGCGAACGGCTGCGGCTGGCGCCCGCCCTCGCGGTCGAGCGCAAGCGGGCGGTGCTCGAGAAGAGCGCCGCCAAGCTCGTTGCGTTGTCACCTGTGCAAACACTCAAGCGAGGGTACGCGATCGTCCGGACGGAAGCCGGCGGCCTCGTCGGATCGACGAGCGACGTCGCGACGGGGGCACGCGTCGACGTCACGCTCGCGGAGGGCGGTTTCGGCGCGCGCGTCGAGGACGTGACTCCATGACCGAGCAAGCCGAGCCGAGCTTCGAGCAGGCGCAGGCCGAGCTCGAGCAGATCGTCGAGCGGCTCGAGCACGGCCAGGCGCCGCTCGACGAGGCGCTCGAGCTGTGGGAGCAGGGAGAGGAGCTCTACGCCTTCTGCCGGAGGAAGCTCGATGCGGCAGAGGGGCGAGTCGAAGAGCTTGCGCGCCGTACGGAGCAGTCGCGGCCGCCGGCGGCACCCGAGGCGGATCCCGGCCCCGGCTAGCGCGCAGCCGCGCCTTCGGCCCGGCGCCGCACGTCCTCGCCGACCCGCTCCTCCGGAAGCTCGGCCTGGTTCGCAGCAGGCATCACGCGGAGCATCGCGAACGAAAGCCCCTCGCGCGCGAGGAAGAGAAGCCCGACGCCGATTCCGACCGACGCCTCGATCGCCTGCAACCCGAACCCATAGGCGACGCCGACGCTGTACGCCACGCTGTAGCCGGCGAGCGCCGACGCGATCGCGACCTGCAGGAGACCGACGTTTCCGGGCCAGAACGGAAAGATGGTCACGACGTTCATGACGAGCAGAACGACACCCGCTGCCGGCAGCGGTGAGTGGATGTCGAACGCGCGCATCGCCGTGTAGACGGCGAAGATCTGGCACGTCCAGCCGCAGATCTGGAAAAAGACCGCGCCGGCAGTCCCCACCGGCGACCGCATCACTCCAAGCCCGGCTCGACCCATCGTGAACAGCCGGCGGACCGGGCCGAGGCCCTCGAGCGAGATCAGCGTGTGCCGACGCGCCGTGATGAACGCAAAGGCGAAGAGCCCCACTCCCACGCCGATCAGGGCAAGCAGGCTTGCCCGCGCGAACGAGTTGGGGATGCCCGCCGTGACGACCACATAGAGGATCAGCAGGAGCACCGGCACGATGTCGAAGACACGGTGCGCGAACACCGTCCCGACGAGCGTCGCCCACGTCCCCTTGCGCCTGGGCAGCTTCCGGGTCAGCACCGCCACCCGGGCCAACTCTCCGATCCGGCCCGGCAGAACAGCGTTCGCGAAGAGGCCGACCGAAAAGGCCGAGAAGACGAGCAGTGCACGCGGACGCGGCTCTTCCATGGCCGAATGGATGACCGTCGTCCAGGCGAGCGCCCGCGCGACGACCGAGAGGAGGTTGAGGGCGATCGCGACGACAACCCATTCCCAGCGCACCGCGCGGAACGCGCTGCCGATCGAAGCGAGGCTGTCTTGCCTCCACCAGAGCACGCCGGCGATCGCCGCGAGAAAGAGGAGACCCAGCACGATGCGCAGCGCGCGGTCGAGCGGTAGGCGCAGCAACCGGTTCGGCTCGTGCGACGACTCGTTGGCGGGCGGCATCGGGCCATTATCGTCGGCGACCCGGTGCGTCTTCGTTCGCCTCACGATCGCGAGATCGTCCGTCTCGCGCTACCGGCTCTCGGAGCGCTTGCGGCCGAGCCGCTGTACGTCCTCGCCGACACGGCGATCGTCGGCCATCTCGGACGGCCCCAGATTGCGGCGCTCGGCCTCGCCGGCACGGTGCTCGCCGGGTCGTTCACCATCTTCAACTTCCTGACATACGGGACGACGGCCGTCGTGGCGCGCGCGTCGGGCGCAGGCCGGCAGCAGGAAGCCGCCCGGCTGGCCGCGCAGGCGCTGTGGGCGTCGCTGGGGATCGGCCTGGCTCTGCTGATCGGCTGCGAGATCGTGGCCGCGCCGCTCCTCAGGGGCCTGGGCGGCCACGGCCGTTCCGGCCACTATGCGCTCGTCTACTTCCGGATTGCCGCGGTCGGGCTCCCCGCGGCACTCGTCGCGCTCGCCGGCCAGGGCTACCTCCGTGGCGTCTCGAACCTCCGTAGGCCCCTCGAGATCGTCGTCGCGGCGAACGTCGCCAACCTCGTGCTCGAGGTGCTCTTCGTCTACGGCTTCCACTGGGGGATCGCCGGCTCGGCGGCGGGAACCGCCGTCGCGCAAGCCGGAATGGGGCTGGGGTTCGTCGTCGAGCTGCTCCGCCCGCATGCGCCGTCGCGGAGTCCGAGCTTGCGCGAGATGCAGCCGATGTTCCGAATCGGGAGGCAGATCTTCGTCCGCACGGCCGCGCTCTACGCGTCGTTCCTCGTCGCGGCCTCCATTCTCGCGCGCATGGGCGACGCGCAGATCGGCGCGCACCAGATTGCGTATCAGCTCTTCACCTTTCTCGCGCTTCTGCTCGACGCAATCGCTATCGCCGGGCAGGTGATCGTCGGCCGGATGCTGGGAGCCGGCGACGCCGACGGCGCACATGCCGCGGCCGTGCGAATGATCGAGTGGTCGGTCGTGGTCGGCCTTGCCTTCGCGGTCGTACTCGCGCCGCTCGGGCACGCGCTGCCGCGTGCGTTCACAGGCGACCCGGACGTGCTCCACCAGGCCGCGCTCCTCTGGCCGTTCCTCGCGGCGATGCAGCCGCTCGGCGCGGCGGTCTTCGCCCTCGATGGGATTCTCATCGGCGCAGGCGACACGCGCTACCTGATGTGGTCGATGCTCGCCGCGAGCGGTCTCTTCGTCACGCTCGCGGCGCTCGCGCTCTCGTTCGACTGGGGCATCGTCGGAGTCTGGGCGGCGCTCGATGTCCTCATCGCTGCGCGGCTCGCGCTGCTCGGCCCGCGCTTCGCGCGCCGCCGCTGGGTGGTCGTCGGCTGGGGGTAAGATCCATCGATGGAGGGCCTCGCCGAGCTGCACACTCACCTCGGCGGCTCGGTTTCCTCCGACATCCTGTGGTCGCTCGCCCACGAGCAGGGCATCGCACTTCCGGTCAAGGACTTCTGGGACTTCGACCGGCTCGTGACCGTATCCGACCCGCGCGGCGTGCCTGACCTCGATGCACTCGACGCGATCTACCACTGGACGGAGCTCATCCAGTCGAGCCCGCTCGCCGTCGAGGTCTCCGTGCACGGTGCGATCGGCGGCGCGTACCGCTCGCAGGGGATCACGACGCTGGAGCTCCGCTTCAACCCGATGAAAAGGAACCGCGGCGGTGAGCGCGACCTCGACCACATCATCCTCGCCGCGGCCCGCGGGCTCGACGTGGCGAGCCTCGAGTACCCACAGGTGCGCGCCGGCCTGATCCTGATGATGGACCGGACGTTCTCGCCGCACCAGAACGAGATCATCGTCGAGAAGGCGATTCGCTGGGCTCCGCGTGGCGTGGTGGGGATCGACATCGCGGGGCCGCGGCCCGGCGGAGAGCGGTACGACTACGCGCAGGTCCAGCCGATGGTGGAGGAGGCACGCGCCGCAGGCCTCGGGGTGACGATCCACGTCGGCGAGGAGGGAGGCGAGATGGGTCGCACCGAGATCGGCGAGGTCCTCGAGCTGCTGAAGCCCGACCGCATCGGCCACGGAATCCTTGCGGCCGGCGACGCCGACCTGATGCGGGAACTGCGCGAACGCGAGGTCGTGCTCGAGGTCTGTCCCACTTCGAACCTCCTCACCAAGGCACTCGCCGACGAGGACGCGGTGCGCGACGTCTTCCGCACCTTCGTCGAGAACGGCGTCCAGTTCACGATCGCAACGGACGGGCCCGAGATGATGCGGACCCACCTCCGCGACGAGTTCGACCTGCTTCTGCGCGCCGGCGCGCTCACGCAGGACGAGCTGACCGAGGCCAACGCGCGCGGCCACGAAGCAAGCTTTGTCGCGGGCTCGCACGCCGCCGCCCGGCCGAATACTCCCGTCGGCCGATAGCCCGGCCGACGACCCGGCCGTAGCGTGCCGGGCCATGAGAGGCACAGACGAGACAAAGCCCGACCTGACCGAGCGCCAGCTCCAGATCGTCGTACTGATCGCGCGCGGGTGCTCGAACGACGAGGTCGGAGAGCGTCTCGGCATCTCGCCGAGAACGGCGAAGGCGCATTGCGACGTCCTGCGCCAGAAGCTCGGCGTGCCGAGGCGGCGGCAGATCCCTGCCGCATTCAAGGCGCTCACCGGCGAGGACCCACTCGCACGGGAGCTTGCGCCGGCATTGGCCGGCGCCGGGGGCTGACGGCGACCCGCGCTCGGGCCCTACCCCGAGCGCGGCCCCCCCGCTTGCGGGCCGTCGTGACGTGCAGTTGAGAGAGGAGTAGGGTCCTCGGATCCCGGGTCGATGCGACCCGGCAGGGGAATGGTGGAGACGATCACAGCTGCGGCTTCGCCCGCGCTCGACCACATCATCGAGCGACCGCGGTTGATCGCGCGGCTCGCCGAAGGAGGCGGGGCCCGCGTCTCGGTACTCGCGGCGCCCGCCGGCTACGGCAAGACCACGCTCGCGCGGCAGTGGTCGAGCCGGCAGACGGGCCCGGTCGCGTGGTACCGCACGACGCGGGCTTCCGGAGATATCGCACTGCTGGCGGTGCAGCTCGACGAGCTGCTTGCCACGGTCGCGCCAGATCTGCCGCGCGAGTCCGGGAAGGTCGCGTCGATCGCGTCGGTCAACGCGAGGCCGAAGCCTCTGGCTGCCGCCATCCTCCGCACGTTCGAATCCTTGACGCGGGACGTACTCCTGGTCGTCGACGAGTGGGAGGCCGCAGGAACCGACGAGGCAGAGGAGCTCGTATCGATGCTCGTCGAGGGCCTCGACATCCGTTTCCTGATCACGACCAGAACCCGGCCCGGCTGGTTCACCCCGCGACTCGAGGTATACGGAGAAGGCCTCGAAATCGGCGTCGAAGAGCTCGCCATGACAGACGACGAGGCGACGCGTGTCCTCGCCGTCTTCAGAGCAGTCGCCGGTCGCGCCCGACTGATGCGCACAGCTGACGGCTGGCCGGCGGTACTGGGGCTCGCGGCAATGAGCGGTGACGTCGACTTCACTTCGAGCCGCCTCCTCTCACACACGCTCTACGACTTTCTGGCGAGTGAGCTACTCGCCTCTGCGACGCCGGAGACGCAGGCCGCGCTGATGCTGCTCGCCGTAGCCTCGGTCACGGACATCGAGGTCGCGCGTACCGTGCTCGGCTCGCGCAGCGACGAGCGGATTCAAGACGCGGTCGCGCGGGGCCTACTCTCGGTGACCGATCGCAAAGCGCTCTCGCTCCATCCTCTGCTCCGGGAACTGCTGATTCAGCGTTTCAACGAGGCCGATGGAGAGGCGCGTGAGGCGTTGCTGGTCCGCTGCCGCAGCTTTTTCGAGGCGCGACGTTGGGATGAGGCGCTGAGCGTCGCCGAGATCGCCCATGACCCAGCCTTCGCCACGGATGCGATAGCAGCGGCATTGGACGAACTCCTCGCGACCGGGCGGACGAGCAGCCTCGAACGTTGGGTGGCCGCCGCTCGGTCCGCCGGCGCTGAAGGCGGGCTCATCGACTACGCCGAAAG
>JAICME010000114.1 GCA_025929425.1 Thermoleophilia bacterium
CCCGAGCTCGGGAACGTGATCGCGCTGGTCGGGGTGGTTTTGTCGTAGGTGAAGGTTTGGCTGGTAGCTGCGGCCTGCGTGTTGCCGGCGTTGTCGGTGGCGTAGACGCGGACGGTGTAGCTGCCGTCGCCACCGCCGGCGCTGGCGAAGTTCGCGGCTGCGAAAGCGAGCGTCCAGCTGCCTGTGCCGCTGGCGATCATCTTTTGTTCGCTCGCTGAGCCGAAGGAGCTGCCGTTCCAGTAGTTGCCGCCGACCTTCTGGATCGAGACCTGGACGTTCGCGAGGCCGCTGCTAGGTGCCGGATCTGACGCCGTGCCACAGATCCCCGTCTCGGAGCCCGATGAGCACTGATTCGCGAACCCGGCTGCGTTGTACGACCCGTTGTTGGCCGGGAAGGTGATCGTGGTCGTCGGTGCGGTGCTGTCGTTCACGACGACGAGCGAGTTGCTGTCGGCAGCCGCCGACGTCCACGAAGTGTTCAGCAGGGATTGGACGTGGTACGTGTACGTGCCGTCGGGAACGTTCGTGTCGGTGCACGGCGACGAGTTGCAGGAGACGGTCACCTGGGTGCTTCCGTTGTCGCGGACGACCGCGTAGCCCGTGGGCGTGGCATCTGCGCTGGGCGCGTTCCAGGTGATGGTGACGGGCGACGGGCCGCTCGAGGTCGAGCTGTTGGCTGCGGTCGCTGCGACACTGGTGGGCGCGTCGATCGTTCCGACGCTCGCGTGCCCTGTGCCGCTGCCGCTGGACAGGTAGTAGGCAAGCGCGGCCCCGGCGACCGCCAGCGCGGCGACCGCGATCGCGAGACCGCCGCGGAACAGGCGGCGTGTCCGCCGCCCCGGGCGGTCGTTGGCATTCGCGTGCTGGGTGTGCGCGGGCCGGGTCATTAGCTGGCCGAGAAGTAGAGCGGGACGTTCGTAAGGTTTTTGCAGTTGTCCTGGTTCAGGCCGTTGTCGCGCATCCGGATGTAGAGGGTGTGCTGAGCGCTCGAAGCGCCTCCCGGAAGGTCGGCCGCGATACTCGTGTCAGTGACCGAGGCACCGGCAGCCACCCACGCCGTCCCGTTGAGCGACAGCTCGAAGTCATTCTTGGTGCAGGCCGGCTTCGCGTTGTTGGAATGTGACGACCATGCCGAACCGTCCCCGTTTGCCACGGCGATGACGACCTGGCTCAGTTGCTGCGCGCCCGGACTCGGGTTGTTCACCTGGTAGGTCTCGGTCTCCCATGTGCTGTCCGCGCCACCCGGATACATCGGGCCGCCGCTCGGGCTCCCGATCGTGATCGTGAACGGGGACGGAGCGCCGACGAAGAAGTGGGCCGCGAAGGTGTTGTCGTACAGGACGGGAATCGTGGCGTTCTTGCAGCTCGTCTGGTCGCTGCTGTCGCTCATCGAGACGCTCGGCGCACTGACGCTCCCCTGGGGCAGGGTCACCGAACCGTTGCCGGGCACTGTGAGCGGATTGCCAGGGGAGACGTTCGACTGGCTGAAGCTGAACCAGCTCGCTTGGCAACCGGCCGGCATCGAGCCCAGGCTGACCGTCAGGCTCGTGATCGTGATCGGGCCGGTGTTGGGGTTGATGATCGTCGTCAGGAAGGCGCTCGAAGCCCCGCCCGGGAAGACGCTGGCGGCATCGCCGCTGAGCGTGAGCGGCAGGGCGCTCTTGGGCACCTTCCATTGGTACTTGGTCGGGGTGGAGATGTTGCCGTAGGCGTCGACGGCCTCGACGGCGAACTGGTGCATGCCGTTGTTGGTGGTGGAGACGTTGTAGGTGAGCGGCGATGTGCAGGGCTGGGACGAGCCGCCTCCGGGCGGGGTCACCGTCGAGAAGAACTTTCCGTTCTCGACGCTGCACAGGAAGGTGACACCGGCCTGCGAGTCCGTCCAGGCGAACGTGGATGTCGCAGTA
Source organism: Thermoleophilia bacterium (assembly GCA_025929425.1). GTDB lineage: Bacteria > Actinomycetota > Thermoleophilia > Gaiellales > Gaiellaceae > Palsa-739. Next base: position 1,908 of record JAICME010000114.1, read on the forward strand.
ACGTTCGGGTCGGGTGGGGCGCTCGTCAGCACTGGTGCTGGCGGCACCGACGGCGGCGCCGCCGCGAGGCTCAGCGCGGCTCCCGAGACGCCCACGACCCCGAGAACACAGAGCAACGCCAGCAGCGGCTTCCGCCTGGCGCTCCTCGCTGTCCTCCGAACCAACCGTGTCACTTGAATCGTTCTCCCTTTCGTGGAGTTGGTGGAGGGGCGGTCGAAACCGCCCCTCCGTGCCTACTCGCTAGCTGGCCGAGTAGTAGAGCGGCACCGTGAGACCACGGCAGTCGTTCTGGTCAGAGCCGTTGTCGATCATCTGGACCGTGACGCTGTCGGTTTGCGTCTCGCCCGGGGCGAAGTTGCCCGCCGAGTCGGTGTCCGTGTACGTGGTACCGACGGGTGCCCCGCCGACCGAGAAGTCCGACGCATTGCACGACCCGCTCGACCACGCGGAACCGTTGGCATTGGCGACGCTGATGTCGACCTGTGCCAGGTACTGGTGGCCCGGGCTCGGGTTGTTGACGGTGTACGTCGCGGTCTCGATGTTGCCGGTCCCGATGGTTGCATCCGGATAGAGCGGCCCGCCGGCAGGGGCGCTGGACTGACCGACAACCCAGGCCGAGTCCGTGCCGACCGTCGCCGAACCCGTGCCGTGACCGGAACTCGTGAAGTACGCGTACGCGCCGACAGCAGCCGCAGCTGCGACGGCGAGTGTGGCAAGAAGGACGAGGCCCTTCTTGCTCTTGATGAAGTGCTTCATTGGTGCCTCCTCCCCGCAGACCCGGGGAATCCGTTTGTGCCGCGGCGACAGTCGGTCGCCCGGCCTGATCTGTGCGTGCGGTGGGCCGTCCGCGAGTTACGTGCGATCAGCCCGCGGCTGACCACCTCACACACGCCGGGCACGGACGCCCGCGTGTCGTGGCTCCAGACCCCTGAGGCGGCAAGACGCGCGACGGAGCTGGCTCTCGAGAACCCGCAGAGACGCTCCGCAGTTTGTACGTCTGACGACGCCAAGATCTTTTGCCCCTTCCTTGGCAACGGGCTGCGCCGGCCGCGGCGCATCCGTCACTCCTGCTCATGTAGGCGGAGAAAAGGAGCGGTCTCTACTAGACGGGGGTCCCGTTCGCTTCCCCCGTCGGTCCAGAAGCGCTGGTATCAGCCAGCGCTTCGGTCCACACGGCCCCCGCTCCCCCGACCGGGGGATTGCCCTGCTGGTGGCACGCAGCGATCCTGTGAGAGCGGCCCTGCTCGCCTCCGCGGCGGGTTCGACAGGCGGCCACTGTGGAAATGGATTCTCCCCGCTCAGCAAACGGTGCTGCCCGCACCCCTGATCCGGACGACCCGGGATCACAGGCACGCCCTGTCGTGCTGGCGGGAGGGCGGGCGCTCGTTCGCGCGACACGCCGGAGCGTGCTCTCGCGCGCGGGTCTCGACGTCGTCGCCGACGTGGCCGACACCGCCGCGGCCGCCGCGGCTGCCAGGGCTCATGAAGCCGGGCTCGTCCTCCTCGATGCCGACGTCGCGGGAGGCTGCGTTGCCGCTGTCCGCCGCATCGCCGAGTGCGCGCCCGGCACGGCGGTGCTCGTCGTCGCGCCCGAGTTCGAGCGCGAGCGGCTGCTCGCAGCGATTCGGGCGGGAGCGGTCGGGTTCGTCGCCGAGACGCTGGGCGCGAGCGGTCTAGTCCGTGCCGTCGAGGTCGCCCTCGGCGGAGAGTCGATCATTCCCCGCGCCGGTGTCACCACGCTCATCGAGACGCTCCGCGGAAGCTCCGAGGAGGAGACACTGGTCGACGGCCTACGGCTCCAACTCACACGGCGCGAGGCCGAGGTCGTCACGCTCCTTCGCGAGGGGCTGACGCCGAAGGAGATCGCCTACGAGCTCGATCTGTCGGAAGTCACCGTCCGTCGTCACATGTCCTCGGTTGCCGCGAAGGCAAGGCAGGCACGCCCCCTGACTCTCGCGCTCGAATCGACGTCCTGACCCGCAAGGGCCCAAGGAGATCTGACCGTCTGCGCGGGGGCGTGCTCTGCAAACCGGATTAAGCCGTATCGCGTTGCCCGGCATGACAGCCGGAGGTCTAGTGCGCCTCCGCCGCAGGTCCGGGTCGGACCACGAAGTCGCTGGCTGATCCCAGCGGACCGAGTGTCTGTCGATCAGCGGCGACCGTAGACGCGCAGCATGTCGACGGCCGCTTCTCGGCTCTCCGCGCCGAGCTTCTGGAGCAGGAGCCCGACGTGCCGGCGCACGGTGACGGGGGAGACGCCGAGGCGCTCGGCGATCTCCGCGGTCGTGTGCCGCTCCCGGAGCAGCTCTCCGACCTCCCACTCGCGCGGGGTGAGCGTCACTGCGCCGCCGGGGAGGAGGAGCCTGCGCTCCGATCCGCGGCGGATCTCCTCGACGAGGTGCGGGACGAGTGACCGCGACAGCGGAGGCTCGCCGTCGTACGCGCCGCGAAGGGTGGAGGCGAGCCGCTCGCCGCTGATCCCCTTCAGCAGGTAGCCGGACGCGCCGCGCGTGAGTGCGGTGACCACGTCCTCGGGGCGGTCCGAGCGGCTGAGGACGACGATCAGCGTCTTCGGCGACGCCTTGGCGATTCGCCCGATGGCGCTCAGGCCGTCGCCCGGAAGCTCGATCTCGAGCAGCATGATGTCGGGCCGTAGGCGCGTCGCGGCATTGATTGCGGCCTCGGCGTCACTCGACTCGGTGATCGGGCCGTAGCCGTCCGTTTCGAGCGCTGTGCGAACGCCGCGGCGGTGGGCCAGGTCGTCGTCCGCGAGCAGAACCGAAGGATGGTCGAGCTCGACGTGCCCCCCGCTGGATGTACGTGACGCCATGTTCCCCTGCCTCCGGCCGGAAGGTCCGTTCAGGTGAATGTAACGCCGCAGCGACCTCGGTGCGAAGTGCTCGGGCCCTCTCGCTTGTTTTTCCTTCGAATCCAGGGGCAATACCCAACTTGGCGGCCGTTGCCTGACTGGGTCGTGTTGGGAATGGGCTATCTCGGGTTCCAGATGAAAGGGGGAAATGGCGTGCGGATCCTTGTTGCCGCAGCAGCGGCAGTCGTGCTTTCGGGGGTGCTTCTTCAGGCTCCGGGAGGCAGCCGCGGTGCCGTACGAGCGGGACAAGCGAGCGTCAACGTGGCGGTGGTGCCGGGCTTCAGGCCGGCTACCTACCCCGGCTACACCGGTGTTCCGGCTTTGCCCGTGAGCGCATCGCAGTTGGCTGCCTATCACTTCACCGAGGTTCCTGCCGGCGCGGTGACGGCGACGAAACTCCAGAGCTTCGACACCGTCCTGCTGTACGGGCTCCGCTGGGGTGATCTGTCCGCCTCCGCGAGAGCAGCGATCAACACGTTCGCGGCTACCGGGAAAGTGCTGATCTGGGATTCCGACGACACCGGGGCCCAGAACTACTCGACGTTCGTGCATCCCTTCGCGACCGATGCGAGCGGGGAGAACGGCAGGCCGAACGACTCTGTCGTCTCGTTCCCCGGGGGGAACAACTTTCTCGCCAGCGCAGACCCCAGTAGTCCGTATTACCTCGATCCCAATCAGCTGGTCAGCGATCGGAACATGATCAACGACATGAATGCGATGAAGACGGGCACGCCCGGCTGGGCGCCGGCCATCGTGGCGGCGAACAAGAACGTCCCCCAGGGAGGCTGGGCAGTCGCCTGGACGTACGGCGACATCGCAAAGCACACCGGTCTGGCGGTGTACTCGGGCGTGGACGCGGATGCGTTCAGCACCGCCGGGAGCCCGAACTACGCCGTCAAGGAGCTGGCGATCCAGCTGGGCGCGAGCTTCCGCCGCAGTCCGGATACGGGGTGCGCGCCGAGCTGTAAGCCGCCGGCCACGACGGGCGGCAGGCCGTACGCCTCCTGTGCCTTCGCGAAGCGCCTTCCCCGAGGCTGGGTTCACCGAAAGGTCTCGGTTCTGCTGCGGACGAGCACGGCCTCCGGGCTATCGGGCAAGCTCCTGAGCGCCAACGGCAAGACGCTGGCCTCGGCGAAGCAGAACCAGGCCGGCATCCTGCGCTTCGCGGTGCAGACGAAGCGGCTCCGCTCGAACCGGGCCAATCGCTTGCTCGCTGCGGTCTACCTGAACGGCCAGCAGGCCTGCAGCAAGACGTTCCGTCTCCGGGTCGACAATGTCCGCCCGCGGCTGTTGTCTCTCGGCACCGCGCGAGGCGGAAGCCGCGTCTCCCTCACCCTCCGGTTGAGCGAGCGCTCGCGGATCACCATCAACGGTCGTCGCGGCGTGAAATGGCCACACGGGAAGATGCTCGCGGGTCATCACCGCTTCACCTTCCGGTTCCCCGCCAGCGTCCACGCCGGACGGCTGGTCGTCGTCGATCGCGCCGGCAACCGGCTCGTGCGGCAGTTGCACTGGGGCTGACCATCGCGCACATGGACGGGGCGGCGCACAGGCCGTCCCGTCCAGCTCAGGCCGCGGCAACCGCCCGCGCCGAGAGGGAGGTGCCGTCCCGGAGCCGGACCGCCACGAGCCGTGCGTAGACGATGTAGCGGTGGGTCGCGAAGAAGCGCGGATGGCAGGCCTGCAGCTCGAGCAGCTCGTGGCGGGGGGATCGAAGAACGGAAAGGTCGGTTGCGGGGACGATCCTGTGCCGCACGGCCCGGTAGCGAAAGGTCGCGTAGGGCATCTCGAGCGTGATCGGGTCACCGCGGCGGATCTCCTCGATGTGCGAGAACGGAGCCAGGTAGGTGGTGCGGTGCCCGGCGATGTAGACGAGCCGGTGCTGGCCCGGCATGAACGTGCGGAGATCGCGGCCGGGCCCGCGCTTCAGCGATCCGTCGTCCGTTCCGTTGACGAGGATCATGTTCAGGCCGAGGCGAGGGACGATGATGCGGCCGATCGGCTGGCCGGCGCCGCTCGTTCGCCGGAACCTGGCCGCCGTGCGTTCGAGCGCCCGGATCTCGGCTGCGGTGCCGAGAAGGACGGGCTCACGGGCTCGGGGCGCATAGTCCTCGAACCTGCGATCGAGACTCGACTCGAGTCGGTGCTGTTGCCAGGTCGTGTAGAGGGCGGTGAACGGGTCCTGCCACTGCCAGACCACCAGAGCCCAGATGAGCGTCAGGGCTCCGGCTGCTGCCAGGACCAGTCCGGAGGCACGAGCGAACCGACGCATGTCAGGGTGCCTCGTCGGCGGTGTACCCCCAGCGCGCGAGCGTCGGGCCGAGGAGCGAGTCGAGCAGGGTGACGTCCTCCGGGCGGAGCTCGTCCCGGTAGGCATCTGCCCGGCCCGCGGTGACCTTCAAGCGCGAGATTTCGCGGTCGAGCCCTTCCGGTGCGTCGAGGCCCACGAACCGGAGTGCCGCAGTCGTCTCTTCCCTGGGGCGGGCGACGAGGTCCTCGTAGCGCACGTCCAGCCAGCGTTCGGGCCCGACCTCTGCACGGGCCGCGTCGAAGGCGTCCATCAACCGCTTCCACTCGAGGCCGGCGAGGTACGACCATGAGTGGCCGGCCTGCTCCCACCGGCGGTGCTCTTCCTCCGACAGGTGACCGAACGTCCATCCGGGCACGCCCTGGTAGCCCTGCCACCAGCGAACCTGGACGTAGGAGTTGGCGACGCTGCGACCGTCGCGAACGACGTGGATGAACCGCGCCTCGGGGAACACGGCCGCAAGCAGGCGTGCGCGCGGCCAGCCCGTGAACTTGTACATGAAGACGGGGCGGTTCTCCTGGCGAGCGCGCTCCTCGAAGAAGCGCCGCAGCCGGCGCTCGAGCCACGGTGCGGCATCCTCGGCGGTCAGGTCGCGGAAGGGAGCGACCAGCATGGGCGAGACATGCTGCTGGATCACGTCGTACGTTTCGGAGCGACGCCGGTAGCGAAGCGTGCGCCCCACACGCGCCAGTCCCCGCGGTAGATCCGAGACCCAGCCGATCTCCGGGTGCGTGGCGAGGATCTGCTCGAGGAGCGTGGAGCCGCAGCGGCCGGTTCCCAGGACGAAGAGGAGGCGTTTCATCAGCGAGCCCTGGGGAGGACGAGCCCCGTGGTCGGGCCGAGTACGAGCCGGGAGACCGGTCTTCCGTCCGGGGTCAGATAGCTGCGCCCGAGATCGATTCGCTGTGGACGGGCGGGGTCGGGATTGACGAGCGCGACGCCGCGGCTGTAGGTGCGGAGCCAGGCTGTGCCGACTCGCCGCTTCGGAGCCACCGGCCGGCCGATGGCGCGTGTCCAGGCGCCGTTCCAGGGATCGCGCTGGTCGGTCGGCTGATAGACGAACGCCCCGCCACCGCCGTTCCAGTCGAGCAGGAACGATGCCCTCGCGTAGCTCATGCGGCGCGCGTCGTCCGCCGGACCGTAGGTGACCCCGAAGAAATCCTTCCCGAGCGACTGTGTCGTCGTCATCAGTCTCTGCCAGCCGGTCCAGCCCTCGTACCACGCAGAGCCGTAGGAGCGGAGCGTGTTGCTGCCGTTCGAGGTCTCCTGGTAGTACTCGGCGGCCAGTCCGTTCACGTGGGGAGCAAG
>JAICME010000128.1 GCA_025929425.1 Thermoleophilia bacterium
CATCCAATCAGGCTCATCCTTATGCGAAGAAATCGCATCGACAAGCTCATGCGAAAGACCACGCCCCGACTTGAAAAAATAATCCTCCGAAACAGAAAACCCATACTTGATCGCGTAATCGGAGCCAATCCCCTCGACAATCTCGGTCTCGGTCTGTGCCATTACGCCTCAGTCACCACCTTCGCCGGAATGAAAGGGTCGTAACCCTCGGACTCGAGCTTCTCCGCGAGCTCCGGCCCGCCCGACGCAACGATACGCCCGTTGACGAACACGTGGACGTGGTCGGGCGTCACGTAGTTGAGGATCCGCTGGTAGTGCGTGATCACGAGCGCGCCCATCTCGGGCCCGACCAGCTCGTTCACGCCGCTCGCGACGACACGCAGCGCGTCGATGTCGAGGCCGGAATCGGTTTCGTCGAGCACCGCGATGCGCGGCTTCAGCATCGCCATCTGGAGGATCTCGACCCGCTTCTTCTCGCCGCCCGAGAAGCCGTCGTTGAGGTAGCGCGAGGCGAGCTCGCGGCTGACCTTGAGGCGGTCCATCTCACCGAGCAGCTCCTTGCGGAACTCGGGGATCGCGATCGGGTCGTCGACGCCGTTGTTGCGAGCCTTCCGCACAGCGTTGATCGCGCTGCGCAGGAAGCTCGTGACGGTCACGCCCGGAATCGCGTGCGGGTACTGGAAGGCGAGGAAGAGGCCGCGCTGGGCGCGCTCGTCGGCGCCCATCTCGGTCACGTCCTCACCGTCGAAATACAGGCGGCCCTCGGTGATCTCGTAGGCCGGGTGGCCCATGAGCGCGTAGGCGAGGGTCGACTTGCCGGAGCCGTTCGGCCCCATGATCGCGTGCACCTCGTTCGTGTCCACCTCGAGATCGACGCCCTTGACGATCTCGGTGCCGTCCTCGAGCGCGACGTGCAGGTTCTCCAGCTTCAGCAATGCCACACAGACACTCCTCTTTTTCCCCAAAGAGCGGGGCTTTCGCCCCGCCCAAACCAACCGGGACCAGTCTAGCTAGACAGCGTCTTTCTCCGTCCGTCCTCCCGAAAACCCGCTACTCTCACAGGACATGGGTTACGTCAGCAATCCCGTTCACATCGTCATCCTCCTCGGCATCGCGCTTCTCCTCTTCGGCGGCAAGCGGCTGCCGGAGATCGGGCGCTCGCTGGGCGGTGGGATGCGTGAGTTCAAGGATGCGATCACGGGCCACTCGCCCGCAGAGCCGCAGCCGGAGCTCCCGCCCGCCGAGCCGGCGATCGTGGCGACGACGGCGACGACGCCGTCCGAGTCCGAGACCACCGTCTAGGAGCACGATGGCAAGGTTGCCGCGGCGCCTCGGCCACGGCGAGGAGGCGACGCTCGCAGAGCACCTCGATGAGCTGCGCGGTCGGCTCATCGTCATCGTCTGCGCGCTCGTCCTCGGGACGGCCGTCGCGTATGCCTTTCACAACCATGTCCTCGACTGGTTGAACGGCCCCCTTCCGCACGGACGGCGCCTCGTGACACTCGGCGTGGCCGAGCCGTTCACGACCACGCTGATGGTCTGCGTCTACACGGGTCTGGTCCTTTCGTTGCCCGTCGTCCTCTGGCAACTCTGGGGTTTCTTCGCTCCCGCCGTCGACCCGTCGGCCGAGCGGAAGATGCTGGTCCTCGTTGCATGCTCCGTCGCGCTCGGCGCTGCCGGCGTGGCGTTCGGCTACGAGATCCTGCTGCCGCGCGCGATCCACTTCCTCACGAACTACGACAAGCAGCACTTCCACAACCTGATCCAGGCGAAGCCGTACTACAACTTCGTGATCACGATCCTGCTCGGGATCGTGGTCGTCTTCCAGACGCCGCTCGCCGTGCTCGGTTTGGTCTCCCTCGGCGTGCTCAGCTCGCGGACACTGCGACGCCAGCGACGGCTCGGCTATTTCATCAGCGCAGCGGTGGCGCTGGCGCTTCCCGGCCCGGATCTCGTGACGACGTTCCTCGAGCTGCTGCCGATGTGGGCGCTCTTCGAGGGGTCGATCTGGCTCGCCGTTCTCTTCGAGCGGCGGCAGGCTAGAGCGGCACCTGCCTCGGCTACCCTGGGCGGCTGATGGCCCGGGCAGCGGTCAAGGCGAAGCAGCAGGCGAAGGCGAAAGCGCAGCCGACGAAAGCTGCACGCAAGCGCGGGCGGCGCGGCCACAGCGGCGGGGGCAACCCGAATCAGGACCTCTTCTTCATCCGCCTGCGCCGCCGGCAGAAGTGGATCTACGCCTTCCTCGCGGTCATCTTCGCGGCCACATTCGCCGGCGTCGGAGTGGGCTCCGGCAACGGCGGCGGCCTCGACCAGCTCTACTCGGGTCTCTTCGGCGGCAGCGGCAGCTCCGTGTCGAAGGCGAAGGACGAGATCAAGAAGAACCCGACGAAGGGATACCGCGACCTCGCGACCGCGTACGAGACGAACGGCGACAACGCGGGCGCGATCAGCGCGCTGCAGAGCTATCTCGCGCTGAAGAAGAACGACGCGAACGTGTGGGGAGAGCTCGGCGGCCTCCAGCTGACGCAGGCGCAGACGTACGTGACGCAGTACCAGGCGGTCCAGGCGAACGCCCAGCTCGCCGACCCGAGTGCGCCGTTCCTGCCGAGCGGCACGCTCGCGCAGGCGGTAGGCACGAACGCCGCCTATCAGAACGCCGCCCAGCAGGCTTCGAGCCAGTCCTCGGCGCTCTACCAGCAGATCACGACCTCGTTGAGCTCCGCGGTCACGTCCTACCAGAAGGTGACGAAACTCCAGCCTCGCAGCACGACCGCGTGGGAAGAGCTGGCGACGGCAGCGACGAATGCCGGCAACAGCAGGGTCGCACTCGGAGCCTGGCAGAAGGTTCTGAAGCTCGATCCGCACAGCCCGCAGCGCTCGTCGATCGAGCGGCAGATCAAGTCGATCAAGAAGCAACTCGCGCCGACGAGCCAGTCGTCGAAGTCCGGCAAGTAGTAGGACGATTACGGCCTCGGCCGCGCGGATAGACTCTCGCGCGAGCGGCCCGCCCGGGTCGATCGGCCAACTCAGGGGGTTCCCGCGCATGAACTTCGACATCAAGACAGAGCAGCTCTCGGGCGACGCCTATGTCATCTCGCTCACGGGCGAGGTAGATCTCTACACCGCGCCGGAGTTCAAGCAGCAACTGCTCGAGGTGATCGGGCAGGGTGGCCAGGAGGTCATCGTCGACTTCAGCGGCACGACCTTCATCGACTCCACGACGCTCGGCGTCCTCGTCGGCGGTGTCAAGCGACTGCGTACGAACGACGGTCAGCTCTCGCTCGTCTGCAGCGACCGCAACATCACCAAGATCTTCGAGATCACGGGCCTCGACAAGGTCTTCACGATCTATCCCACCCGGGAAGAGGCCGTAGCGGCGGTCGGAGTCCCGCAGGGTTGAGACGGCCGCACCGGGTCGAAGTCCTGGGGGCAGGGCTGGCGGCGGTCGCGCTGCTCGCCGCGGGCTGCGGCACCGGCGGCGTCGCAAGCGCGGGCGGCCAGCGGCCGGACACCCAGAACGGGCAGACGCTCTTCTCTCAGAACTGCGGGGCGTGTCACACGCTGCAGGCTGCGGGCACGGTCGGGACGATCGGCCCGAACCTCGACAACTCCTTCGCGGCAGATCGCAAGCAGGGCTATCCCGACAGCTCGATCGAGAACGTCGTTCTCGACCAGATCCGCCTCGGCTCGGGGCCGATCGCGACGTACACGACGGGCAAGAAGTTCACGTCGCAGACGCAGATGCCGGCGAATCTCGTCACGGGCCAGGACGCGCGGGACGTCGCCGCCTACGTCGCGTCGGTCGCGGGGGTCGGCGGGTTCACCGAGGCTGCGGGGAACGTCGGAACCAACGGCGAGGCGATCTTCAAGGCGAACTGCTCGAGCTGCCACACCCTCGCAGCGGCGGGCTCGACGGGAACGGTCGGGCCGAACCTCGACCAGCTGGCTCCGAAGCTCACGATGGCGATCGTCGTCCATCAGGTCACGAACGGCGGCGCGGTCATGCCCCCGTTCAAGGGGAAGCTGAGCGCCGCCCAGATTCAGGCGGTCGCGAAATACGTCTCCTCGTCGGCCGGCAAGAAGTAGCTACGCGCGGCTGACGGGGATCGCGACCCGCGCACGGATCGCGTCCACCAGCTCGCCGTCGCCCACCACGAGGACCTCGTCCGCTCCGAACACGCGCAGCGCGTCCTCGACGGCGAGCGCCGGATCGTCCGCGCCGACCTCGACCCGAGCTCCGGGCAGGCGCGATTCCAGCGCTGCCGCGGTCGCTTCCGCGTCGGCGCGGCGATCGTCCACCGCTCCCGTCAGCGCCTCGACCGTCCCGGCGAGAGCCGGCACGACGACGAGCACCTCGGCCCGGTCCGGCACCGTCACCGCGTCGGTTCCCGGCGGCGCGACCACGAGGACGCGATGCGTTCCGGGCGGTGTTCCGGATGCAACTGCTGGAGGCGGATCGGACGCGCCCGGAACGGGCTCCTTCATCAGCCACCACGTGAGAGCGCCAAATGCGATGACGGCGGCGGCGACGCCCAGCCACGTGTTGATGAAGGCCGCACCGATGATCACTGCGGCACCGACTACCACGACGCCGAGCAGGCGGTAGGCCTCGGCTTCGCTGCGGAGCGGATTGCGCATGAAGCGCCCCTACCCGATCGTCAGAGGATGTAGACCGTCGTGAACACGACGATCCACATCACGTCGACGAAGTGCCAGTAGATCCCGCCGATCTCGACGCCGTGGTGGTGGTCGGCCGAGAAATGCCCGCGGAAGGCGCGGATCGTCATGAACGCGAGAATCGAGAGGCCTACGAAGACGTGGCAGCCGTGCAGGCCGGTGAGGCAGAAGAAGATCGTCGGGAACGCGCCGTTCGACGTGTTGAAGCCGGCGCGCATGTACTCGAAGAGCTGCGAGGTCAGGAAGGCGAGGCCCATGAGGAACGTCAGCAGCAGGCCCGCTCGCATTCCCCAGACGTTGCCGCGCTTGATCGACACGGTCGCCCAGTGCATGGTCGCGCTCGACGTCATCAGGATGAACGTGTTCACCGTCGCCACGAAGACGGGCAGGTGGTACGGCGGCGTCGGCCATGGCGTCCCGTTCACGATCCGGACGAAGAAGTAGGCCGTGAAGAACGAGCCGAAGAGCATGATCTCCGACGCGATGAAGAGGTACATCCCGAGCGTCTCGGGCTTGATCCGCGAGCTGTAGTGCGGCACAGGAGGCCCGTGATGCTCGTGCTCGGCGTGGGCGTGCGCGGCCGCGCTCATTTTCCGCTCCGGCGCCGCGCAGGTCGGCGCCTCCGCTCCCGATTGAGCCCCGTCGAGCTTACGCTCATGCGGGCACCTCGGTCTCGGTCTTCGCCACGGTCACGTGCTCGACCGGCACGCCGGTCTCCTTCCGCAGCCGTTCGACGAGGTCCTTGCGCAGCCAGCCGGAGCTCAGCGGCTCGAACGTCGAGACGACGATCTCGTCGACGCGCTCGTCGTGCACGACCTCCATCGCCGCGCTGAACGGATCCGGGTGCGCGACCTGGCCGTGCGCGTCGATCCCCTCGCCACGCAACTGGGAGAGCGCCCGCTTCAACCGCCGATCGGCCTCGGGATGGTCGCCCGCCGTCGGGTCGCTCTGCGGCGAGATGATGAGGAAGCTCGACGCACCGGACGCCGCGCGCTCCCGGATCTTCGCCAGCAGCGGCTCGCCGACCACCGTTTCGTTCGCGATCACGAGCACGTTCTTCTCCTCCGGCCCGCCGTCGCCCGCGACGAGATGCTCGACGGGTACGGAGCCGGCGGCCGCGCGGATGCGGTCGACGACGTGCCGCCGCAGCCAGCCCGACTTCTCCTTGGGATGGGTCGAGACGAGGATCTCGTCGACAGGCGGCTCCAGCTGCGCAAGCGCGTCACGGACGGCAGCCGCCGGGTCTGCCTCGACGACGTAGCCGTCGGAGGGGACACCGGCCTCGCGGAGGTGGTCGAGAGCCCGCTCGAGCCGGCGGCGCGCCGACGCGCGGCGCGTGTCGCTGTAGACGACGTAGCCGCGCTGGGGCTGGCTCACCGGGGACACGACCGTGACGCCGAGGTCGCTGCCGCGCGATGCGAGGGCCTCGCGCAACGTCGCCGCGTCGACCGTCTCGTTCGCCACGACGAGGACGTGCGTCATACCGGTACCTCCTCCATCTCGCGGGCCTTGGAGGGCGCGAGGATGGCGTGCTCGGCGCCGGGAACGCCGTACTCGTACGGCGAGCCGACCACCTGCGGGATCTCGTCGAAGTTGAAGGTCGGCGGCGGGGACGTGACCAGCCACTCGAGCGTCATGGCGCGCCACGGGTTCGCGGGCGCGATCTCGCCGAACCGCCAGCTCGTGATCATGTTGTAGAGGAAGACGATCACCGAGGCCCCGAGCCCGAACGACGCGAGCGAGATGAACATGTTCAGGTCCGCGAAGCGCGGCGGGTAGTCGGCGACGCGGCGGATCATCCCCTCCGTCCCGAGGATGTGCATCGGGAAGAAGGTGAGGTTGAAGCCGACGAAGGTGAGCCAGAAGTGGAGCTTCCCGAGCCGCTCGTTGTACATGCGGCCCGTCATCTTCGGGAACCAGTAGTAGATCCCGGCGAAGATCGTGAACACCGATCCGCCGAAGAGCACATAGTGGATGTGGGCCACGATGAAGTAGGTGTCGGTGACGTGGATGTCGATCGGCACGGCGCCGAGCATCACGCCGGAAAGGCCGCCGATGACGAACATCGAAAGGAAGCCGAGCGCGAACAGCATCGGCGTGCGTAAGTGGAGCTTCCCCTCCCAGATCGTCGCGAGCCAGCTGAAGATCTTGATCCCGGTCGGCACGGCGATCAGCAGCGTGGTGATCATCATCGGAACGCGCAGCCACGACGACATGCCGCTCGTGAACATGTGGTGCGCCCACACCGAGAAGCCGAGTACGACGATCGCCATCAGGGACAGGGCCATCAACCGGTAGCCGAAGATCGGCTTCCGGCTGAAGACGGATATGACCTCGCTCATGATCCCGAAGCCGGGCAGCATCATGATGTAGACGGCCGGGTGCGAGTAGAACCAGAAGATGTGCTGGTA
>JAICME010000134.1 GCA_025929425.1 Thermoleophilia bacterium
CCTGCCAGAGGACGTGGGAGTCGTACGTCCACGCGTAGCCGAAGCCGTGGCGCTCGGCGAGCTGGATCAGCTCGAGCCAGCGTGAGAACGGCGGGTCGGGCAGGACGGTGACACCGAAGTCCACGACGTTGAGCCTAGCGCCGCGCGGCGCCCGCGACCAGGTCGTAGCTTCCGGCGACGAGCTCACGGACGAGCCCGTCCGTCGCCTCGCCGCCGCAGGTGACCGTCAGCCAATGGCGCTTGTTCAGGTGGTAGCCGGGCTCGATCTCGTCGTACGTCCCGCGCAGCTCGATGCCGAGCTCGGGCTCGCACTTCACGCTCACCTTGAGCGGCCTCCGCTGCAGCGCGGCGAGCGCGAACATCTTTCCGCGCACCTTGAAGACCGAGGTCTCCGGGCCGAACGGGAACGTCTCCTCGGCGCCCGGGAGCTCGAGACACACGCGGCGCAGCTGTGCCGGCGTCACTCTCGCTCGAGGACGACGACCGGGATGCGCCGGTCCGTCTTCCCCTGGTACTCCTCATAGTGCGGCCACACGCGGTTCATCTGCTCCCAGAGCTGTTCGCGCTCCTCACCCTGGGCTTCGCGGGCGCGAACCGGGATGTGGCTTTCGAGGATCTGAACCTCCGCCTGCGGCGTCTCGACGAGGTTCTTGAACCAGCCGGGGTGATCGGGTGCTCCGCCCTTCGACGCGACGATCACCGGATTCGCGCCGTCCAGGTCGTAGATGAGCGGCACCGTCCGGTCGAGACCGGTCTTCCGACCCTTCGTCGTCAGCAGCAGAATCGTCGAGCCCTCCCGCCATTCGTGCCCCGTCGCGCCGTCGGTCTCGCGGTACAGCCGGACGTGCTCGTCACCAAACGGGTAGTCGGTCATGCGAATGCCTCCAGTGCCTTCGTCGTCAACCTGTCGAGGGCCCGCACCGAGAGCTCGAGGTGCTCCTCTTTCGTGTCCTCGAGCCTCGTGTGCGAAAGCCCACGCAGGGACTGAACGAACAGCATCACCGTCGGGATTCCGGACCGCGCTACCTCGGCGGCGTCGTGCAGCGGCCCGGACGGAAGCCGATGCGAGGTACCGGCGACCTCGCGGATGGATTCGTCGGCGAGCTCGATCAGCCGCTCGTCGAACGGGATCGGCTCGATCGACCAGATCTTCTCCCACTCGACCTCGATGCTCTCCTCGGCGGCGATCCGCCGCGATGCCGCCTCGGCGTTGCTCAGCATCTCGGCGAGCTGCGCCGCGTCGAGGTGCCGCTGGTCGAGCAGGCACTCGGCGGTCTCCACGACGGAGGTGACGATCCCGGGCTTCGTCACGACCCCGCCCATCGTGCAGACCGCCCCGCCGCCGATCCGCTTCGCGATCTCGCGGATCTCGAGCTCGAGCTTCGCGGCGCCGGCGAGCGCGTCGCGCCGCTGATCCATCGGAGTCGAGCCCGCGTGCGCGGCCTGGCCGCGGAAGGTGATCTGGTGGCGCTCGACGCCGAAGGTGCCGAGGACGACGCCGAGCGGAAGTTCGAGCGACTCGAGCACCGGCCCCTGCTCGATGTGGAGCTCGAGATACGCGGCCGCTTTCGCGAGCCGGCTCCGCGCCTCGAGCGCGCGGTCGAGCTCGACGCCGTGGGCCGCGAGCGCGTCGGGCAGCGCGGTCCCGTCGGCGTCGCGTCGCTCCCGCAGCTCGGCCTGGTCGCTCATCGAGCCGCCCGCGGCCGAGGAGCCGAAGAGCGAGCGGCCGAACCTTGCGCCCTCCTCGTCCGCCCAGTTGACGAGCCGCACGGTCAGCGCCGGTGTTCCCTCCTCGGCGAGCCGCCGCAGCACCTCGACACCCGCGAGAACGTTGAGGCAGCCGTCGAGCCAGCCGCCGTTCGGCACCGAGTCGATGTGGCCGCCGATCAGAAGCGCACGCTCGGACTGCCCGGGAAGCGTGAACCACTGGTTCCCCGCCTCGTCGATCTCCGCTTCCGCACCGGTCGAGGCGACCTTCTCGCGCAGCCAGCCTCGCGCTGTCTCCCACGTGTCCGTCCACGCGACACGCTGCGATCCGTTCTCGTCGCCCGTCAGCTCCTGCAGCTCTCGCAGCTCTGCGACCGTACGGGCGGGATCCAGCGGCATCCCGCGATCGTATCGCTCCCAATTTGCGTCCTTGCGTGATAAGACGGAGCGGTGTCGAATGCAGCCGCCGTCGTCCGGTCTCCACCCGCACGCAGGCGGCGCGCGAGCGTCGTCGGTGGGCTCGCCCGCGCGGGTCTCGTCGCCCTCGTCGCCGCTGCGCTCGTCGGCTTCTGGGAGCTCTACCACTGGGTCTGGGTCTCGACGGGTTGGACATGGCCCTTCGTCGTCAACGACACCTCGATGCCGCACGTCTGGACGATCTATCACGCGTTCGGCCAACCGGCCCAGGTCAATCAGCCGGCGCTGATCAACGTCCTGCTCCACAAGACGGCGTTCACGGCGAAGGAGGCGGCCGCCGGCTTCGGGCTCGGGGCCTTGATCGGGTTCGCCCTCGCGGTCGTCCTCGCCCAGGTACGCCTGCTCCAGCGCGGCTTCCTGCCGTACATCGTGGGCAGCCAGACGGTGCCGATCCTTGCGATCGCGCCGATGGTCGTCCTCTGGGTCAACCCGCGACTGCCGGGGTCGCTGCAGGGCTGGGGCGCAGTCGCGGTGATCGCGACGTATCTCACGTTCTTCCCCGTCACCATCAACACGCTGCGCGGGCTCCAGTCGGCCGACCCGCGGGCCCTCGAGTTGATGAGAACGTATGCCGCGAGCCGCTGGGCCGTGCTCTGGAAGCTCCGCGTGCCGGCCTCGCTGCCGTACCTCTTCTCGGCACTGCGCCTCGCGGCGACTGCCAGCGTGGTCGGGGCGATCATCGGCGAGCTGCCGACGGGCCTCCAGGACGGGCTCGGCGGGGCGATCATCAACTTCAACCAGTACTACTCGATCGAGCCACAGGAGCTCTGGGCGACGAACGTGATCGCTGCCGCCCTCGGGATCGCCTTCTTCGTGATCGTCGTCCTCGCCGAGAAGGCGATCGTTCGCCGCGCACCGGAGGAGACCGCGTGAGCGACGGCACGGCCACGCCGGCGGTCGTCCGCGTCGAGGGCGTCACGAAGACGTTCCCGCGGGGGAACGTCACAGCTCTGGAGAACATCGAGCTCGAGGTTGCACCGCGCGAATTCGTCTCGCTGATCGGCCCTTCGGGCTGTGGCAAGTCGACGCTCCTGCGTGTGATCGGCGACCTGATCGAACCGACCGCCGGCACCGTCCGGGTCAACGGGAAGAGCGCACGGCAGGCGCGCCGAGACGGCGGCTACGGGATCGTCTTCCAGGAGGCGGTTCTCTACGACTGGCGCTCGATCGCGAAGAACATCGCTCTGCCGCTGGAGATGCTCGGCTGGAGCAGACGGCGGCGCCGGGAGCGTGTGGCGGAGATGCTCGAGCTCGTCGAGCTCACGAGCTTCGCCGACCACCATCCCTGGCAGCTCTCCGGCGGCATGCAGCAGCGCGTCGCGATCGCGCGCGCGCTCTCCTTCGAGCCGTCGCTGCTGCTGATGGACGAGCCGTTCGGTGCGCTGGACGAGATGACGCGCGAGCGGCTCAACCTCGAGCTCCTCTCGATCTGGGAGCAGACGGGCAACAGCGTCGTCTTCGTCACCCACTCGATCTCGGAGGCCGTGTTCCTGTCGAGTCGGGTCGTCGTGATGAGCCCGCGGCCGGGACGGATCGCGGGGTTCGTCGAGATCGACCTCCCCCACCCCCGCACGGTCGAGACGCGGGAGGCGCCCCGCTTCTTCGAGCTGGTGACAGAGGTGCGGGAGCTCCTGCGCAGGCGCGGCGAGCATCTGCTCCCGGAAGAGGAGGCGGTGCTCGAATGACGCTTCGCCCGCGGATCGGCGTGGTCGTGGAGTGGCTCCCCCCGCTCGTCGTCTTCGCCCTCGTGGTCGGGCTGTGGGAGGGCCTGGTGCGCGCGCTCCACGTGCAGCAGTTCCTGCTCCCCAAGCCGAGCACGATCATCAGCGTGTTCTGGACGCAGCGGCACGTGCTGTGGCCGGCGGGTTGGTACACGTTCAAGGAGGCGCTCGGCGGTTTTGCGATCGGCTCGGGAGCCGGAGTCGTCGCGGCCACGGTGGTCGGCCGCTTCCGCACGGCGGGCCAGGCGCTGATGCCGATCTTCATCGCAGCGAATGCCGTTCCGATCATCGCCTTCGCTCCCATCTTCGGCGCCTGGTTCAACCCGATTCAGCCGCAGTCGAAGATGGCGATCGCCGCCGTGCTGTGCTTCCTGCCGGTGATGGTGAACACTCTCCGCGGCCTGCAGAGCGCACGCCCGCGCCAGGTCGAGCTGATGCGCTCCTACGCCGCGAGCGAGCTCGAGATCTGGCGGCGGGTCCGCGTCCCGACCGCACTTCCGTTCCTCTTCACCGCGCTGAAGGTGGCGAGCGTGCTGTCGATGATCGGTGCGATCGTCGGCGAGTACTTCGGCGGAGCGATGAACGCACTCGGCGTGACCATCAACACCGATGCGCAGATCTTCCAGTTCGATGCCGCGTGGGCGGGCATCCTCGTCGCCTCGCTGCTCGGCATCGCGCTCTACAGCGCCGTCGTGGTCGCCGAGCGGCTCGTCGTGCGCTGGAGCCCCGAGGCACGGGTCTCGTAATCGGCGAGGAGAAGCGCAAGAATCGTCGGATGAAACCACACGGTCTCGTAGAGAAAGGGGAGGGCATGAGAAAGCGTTGGGGTGTGGTCGCAGTGCTCGCTGCGACCGTCGTAGCAGTCGTCGCCACGACGGCGGCGTCGTCGTCGGCAGCTCCGAAGTCGAAGCTGACGTCGGTGTCGATCCAGCTGCAATGGGTGCCGCAGGCCCAGTTCGCGGGCTATTACGCGGCGCAGAACCTCGGCTACTACAAGGCGGCCGGGCTGAACGTCAAGCTGCTGAACGGAGGGCCGCAGATCGTCCCCGGCCAGGTCGTCGCCTCGGGCCGGGCGCAGTTCGGCGTCAACTGGCTGACGGCACTGCTGGCCGCCCGCGACTCGGGCACGCAGCTCGTGGACATCGCTCAGGTCTTCTCGCGGTCGGGAATGACGGAGCTCACCTGGAAGTCGTCCGGGCTCAACACGATCGCGAAGCTGAAGAACAAGAAGGTCGGAAACTGGCTCGGCGGCGACCAGTACGAGCTGTTTGCGGCGTTGACCGCGGCAGGCATGGATCCGGCGCAAAACAAGGGCGTCACGATCGTGCAGCAGCCGTTCGACATGGGACTGTTTCTCAATCACCAGATCGACGCTGCCTCGGCCATGACCTACAACGAGCTGGCGCAGGTGCTGGAGACGAAGAACCCGAAGACCGGGAAGCTCTACAAGCTCTCCGACCTGAACGTGCTCAAGATGCAGTCGCTCGGGTTCGGCGCGCTCGAGGACAACCTGTTCTCGACCGCGTCCTATCTCAAGAGCAAGGCCCACCAGCAGATCGCCGAGAAGGTCATCGGCGCGACGCTCGCGGGCTGGATCTATTGCCGCGACCACGTGAAGGCGTGCGTCAACTTCACGCTCAAGGCCGGACCGACGCTGCCCCGGACGCACCAGCTGTGGATGATGAACCAGATCAACCAGCTGATCTGGCCGAACACGGGCGGAATCGGGATGATGGACAAGGCGTCCTGGACCCGGACCTGGAAGCTGATGAAGCGCTTCGGCGGGATCAAGAAGAAGCCCACGGCCGGCGCCTATCGCACGGATCTGGCCGCAGCTGCGGTCAAGGGGTTGAAGAAGCAGGGGATGGACGTCTACGGCAAGCACTACAAGCCGATGACGGTCAAGCTCACGGCGGGCGGCAAGTAGAAGGATCAGACCACCGAGAAGGGAGATTCGCTCATGTCGTTGCTGATCAAAGGCGGCCGGGTCGTGACGGCGGCCGACGACTACCTCGCCGATGTGTTCGTCGAGGGTGGGCGAATCTCCCTGATCGGCTCCGAGCTCGACGTCTCCGCCGAGCGGACGATCGACGCAAGCGGGAAGTACCTCCTCCCGGGCTGCATCGACCCGCACACGCATCTCGACATGCCGTTCGGCGGCACGGTCACGATCGACGACTTCGAATCGGGCCAGGGCTCGGCGGCGTGCGGCGGCACGACGTGCCACGTCGACTTCTGCATCCAGGGCAAGGGCCAGACGTTCGCGGATGCGCTCGAGGGCTGGCACGCGAAGGCGAACGGGAAGACGTTGATCGACTACGGCTTCCACATCGCGATCACCGACCTCGCCGAGGAGGAGCGGCTCGAGGAGCTCGCCACCCTGCCGGAACAGGGCATCACCTCGTACAAGCTCTTCATGGCCTACAAGAACGTCCTCCAGGTGGACGACGAGACGCTCTTCCGCGCGATGGAGGTCGCCGCGGCGAGCGGAGCGCTCGTGATGGTGCACGCCGAGAACGGGGACGCGATCGACATCCTCGTCCGGGAGGCGCTCGCCCGCGGCGACACGGCGCCGATCCACCATGCGCTGACGCGGCCGCCCGAGCTAGAGGGCGAGGCGACGACCCGCGCCATCCAGCTCGCGCGGATCGCCGGCG
>JAICME010000190.1 GCA_025929425.1 Thermoleophilia bacterium
GGACCTCCGCTACCTCGACGACGAAGCCGTCGTGATCGACAGCGAGTCGGCCGCCCGCGTGGGCGGCGAGGAGCTCGCTCGCATCGGCGCGGCTCCGGTCCGCTGCGGCGACGGCAACGTCCGCGTCGTCCTGGCCGACGCAACCCCCGAGCGCATCGCGGCCATCCGCGAGCATTTCTCGGGCTCCCTCGACATCGCGGTGGTCACCGCCTCGAAGCTCGCATCGCTTCTCGATGCGGCTTTCATGGCCGTGGCCTCGGGCCCCGAGACCGTGACCTCGGACGCCGTGGCCTCGGGCGCGGCCGCTGCAGCTCCGGTCTGGGGACGGACGTTGGAGCGCGTGCTCGGGCTGTTCGACACCGAGGCAACCCGGCTACAGGAGCTGCGCGGGAAGCTTCAGGAGCTTGGTGGCGAGATGGCAGCACGCGAGAGCCGCGTACAGGAGCTCGAGACGGAGCTGCAGCAGATGCGCGTCGAGCGACTCCGCAACCAGGAGGCCGTCGACCGCCTGCGGCACGAGCTGTCCGACCGCGACAGCCGCCTCGAGCGCGCTCTCTCCAAGACCCAGGAGCTCTCGGCGATCATCCAGGGCGGCCATCTGCGGTGACAGGCGCTTCCGCACGAAAGCTCGCCGCGGCGGGCACCGCCGCAACGGGCGCGGCTGCGGCAGCCGCCGCATTCGTCGTCGTGCGGGGCCTGCCGGGGGTGCTCTATGCGGGCGGGATAGTCCTGGCCGCGGTCGTCGGCGCAGCCGCGATCGTCGCTGCGGCGACCGACGTGCGAATCGAGAGCGACTCGACGAAGCGGCAGCCTCGCTGGCGCCGGAAGTCCCACATCATCGCGGAGCTCAGGGTCGACCTCGCGACGACCGGCGCCGAGCTCGAGGAGCACCGTGAGGCGTGCGCGAAGCTCGCGACGCAGCTCACCCGCGAGTCCGAGGCGGCCGAGCAGCACGCGCAGCAGCTCGAGCGGCGAATCCATGAGCTCGAGGCCGAGCGCGACGAACTGCACGAGCTTGTCGCGACCGAGCGCCGGCGCTTCGACGAGACGCTCGACGCGCTCGGCGGCGGCATCGGCCGGCACGGAAACGAGTTGGCCGAGCTCGAGCGAGAACTCGAGGCGCTGATCGCGCGCTGAGGTCCGTCCGAACGAGGGATCGCCGCCGTCGTGTCCGGCGCCGACCTACGGACGACCAAAGCCGGGAGAGACGATGCTGCTGAAGATTCTCGTCGTCGGTGCAGTACTGATCGGAGTCATGGGCGCAATCAGGGACGGCCGCGTGCTGCGGGACGCCGGGCTGCTCTCGAGCTGCAGGGCGACCGCCGTGAACGGCCATGACGACCCGACGGTCATGAGCTGCTCGAAGGGTCGCCTCGACGGCTTCCCCGATCTCACCAACAAGTCGTGCAAGCTGGTCGTGGTGCGGAAGCAACGAGAGATCTGGCGCTGCGACGCACCGGTCGTCTCCTCCCAGTCGCCCACAGGATGAACGTGCTGGGAGACCTGAGCCACCCGTCCGGGGGAAGGGGCTAAAGCCCTCGGCCCCGCCGGCCGATGGAGGGTTGCCGATGGATCTCGAACTCGTGCTCCGCCGCGCCGTCGAACTCGGCGCCTCCGATATTCACCTCAAGGTCGAGCGCCCGCCGATCGTGCGCCGCGACGGCGCCCTGGGCGAGCTCGAAGGCGAGACCGAGCTGACCGAGCGGGATCTCGAGCTCGCGCTCGAGCAGGTCTGCACGGAGACGCCGAAGCGGCTGCAGACGTTCCTCGAGACCGGAGAGCTCGACAGCGCCTACGCGCCGCCCGGCCTGCCTCGCTTCCGCGTGAACGGCTTCCGGCAGCGCGGCTCGATCTCGATCGCCTTCAGGGTGATCCCACGCGAGGTTCCCGACTTCGGCGACCTCTCCCTCCCACCCGGCGTCCGCCGCCTGGCCGAGGAGCACCGTGGGCTCGTCCTGGTCACCGGCGCGACTGGCTCGGGCAAGACGACGACGCTCGCCGCCGTGATCGACCACATCAATCGCACTCGCCGCCAGCACATCGTGACGATCGAGGATCCGATCGAGATCGTCCACGGCGACCACGGCTGCATCGTGAACCAGCGCGAGGTCGGCCTCGACACGGCGTCGTTCGCGCAGGCGCTCCGGCGCGGCCTTCGCCAGGACCCGGACGTCATCCTGATCGGCGAGCTTCGTGACGCCGAGACCGCCGAGACCGCCCTCGCCGCCGCGGAATCGGGCCACCTCGTCCTCTCGACGATGCACACCGTCGACGCGTCGGAGACGATCGGCCGGATGGTCGAGTTCTTCCCGGCCGTCAAGCAGTCACTGATCCGCTCGATTCTCGCGGGCGTCCTGCGCGGCGTCATCAGCCAGCGCTTGCTTCCGCGCATCGACGGCGGACGCATCCCGGCCGTCGAGGTCATGATCGGAAACGCCCGCATCGCCGACCTGATCCGCGACAACAAGCCCGACGAGATCACCGAGGCGATCGCCGAGGGCGACTTCTTCCAGATGCAGACCTTCAGCCAGGCGCTGATCCAACTCGTGCTGGAGGAGAAGGTCGACCGCGAGGTCGCCGCGAACGCCTCGTCGAACCGGCACGACTTCCTCATCGCGCTCGAGCGCGCGCTCAAGGAGCAGGACGCCAAGGTCGCCGCACAGCTCGAAGCGCTGCCGGATTCCGACGACGACCCCGAGCCGGATCAGCCCGAGGACGAAGTCCCGGAAGAGCCCACGGAGACCACGGAGCTCCCGAGACTCCGCGTCGCCGGCCAGAAGTAGCCATGAAACGCATCCTCCCCCTCCTCGGGGCCGTGCTGATGCTGGCTCTCTCTGGCACCGCATCCGCGGACACGTTCCGCGTCGTGCGACCGCACGCGGAGAGCGGCGGAAACGTCGCGTCCTTCGCACCGAGCGGACCGGCGATCTCGTTCAGCCATGGGACGACCGGGCCGATGCCGTTCGCCGCCCTCCGGGGCATCTGGCAGGCCGCGGGCAACACCTACGGCATCCCGTGGGAGGTCCTCGCCGCGATCAACAAGGTCGAGACCAATTTCGGACAGAACCTCGGGCCGAGCTCCGCCGGAGCCGTCGGGTGGATGCAGTTCATGCCCTCCACCTGGGCCCGCTGGGGACTGGACGCGAACGGGGACGGAATAGCC
>JAICME010000176.1 GCA_025929425.1 Thermoleophilia bacterium
TTCGACCTGACGGGGCCGATCGCCCGCGGCGACTGGGCGACGATCGAGGCGCACAAGGACGCCATCCGGGCGACGCATCCCGAGCTCGAGAACCTGTACGAGACGCTCGCCGAGGCAACGGTGCTGCTCGCATGAAGGTCGTCCGCACGATCGATGAGCTGGAGACGGCTCCGGGCACGGGCCTCGTGCCGACGATGGGGGCCTTCCACGACGGCCACCGAGCTCTCTTCCGCGCGGCGCGCGCTGAGAACGAGCGCGTCGTCGTGTCCCTGTTCGTCAATCCGGCGCAGTTCGACGAGCCGGGCGACCTCGAGGCGTACCCGCGCGACGAGGCGCGCGACCTCGCGATCGCCGAGGCCGAGGGCGTCGACGTCGTCTTCGCACCCGCCGAGCTGTACCCGAAGGGCTTCGCCACCTGGGTCGTCTCCGATGTGACGGGAGCCGAGGCCGACTCGCGACCGGGCCATTTCCGCGGCGTGGCGACGATCTGCCTGAAGCTGTTCAACATCGTCCGGCCCGAGCGCGCCTACTTCGGCCAGAAGGACGCGCAGCAGGTCGCCGTGATCCGCCGCCTCGTCCGCGACCTGGACGTTGCCGTCGAGATCCGCGTCGTCCCGACGGTGCGCGATGCCGACGGCCTCGCCCTCTCCTCCCGCAACGTTCGGCTCTCGCCCGAGGAGCGCGACCGCGCGCTCGGACTTTCGCGCGCGCTCGAGGCCGCTCTCGGTGCGCCGGATCCAGTCGCAACCGCGCGCGCCGCCCTCAACGGTCTCGAACCGGACTACGTCGAGGTGCTCCACCTCGGCGACGCCATGGTTCTCGCCGCCGCAGTGCGCGTCGGCTCCACCCGTCTGATCGACAACATCCTCCTGGAAGGAGAGATTCGATGAGCATCCCCGCCGGCAAGCTGACCGTCCCCGAGCTGCTCGCCATGAAGCGGCGCGGCGACAAGATCGTGATGGTCACCGCCTACGACGCGCCGGGCGCGCGCTTCGCCGAGGACGCCGGCATCGACGTGATCCTCGTCGGCGACACGGCCGCGATGGTCGTGCTCGGGCATCCGGGGACGACGCCCGTGACGGTCGACGAGATGCTCTTCCTGACGCGGACGGTCTCTCGCCAGGTCCATCGGCCGATCGTCGTCGGCGACCTGCCCTTCGGCTCGTACGAGACCTCCGACGAGGACGCCGTTCGCACCGCCGTCCGCTTCGTGAAGGAGGGCGGCGCGGACCTCGTCAAGCTCGAGGGCGCAGGACCGATGGTCTCACGGGCGCGCGCGATCGTCCAGGCGGGAATCCCGGTCATGGGGCACGTCGGGCTGACGCCGCAATCCGCGACGATGCTCGGCGGCTTCAAGACGCAGGGCAAGACGGCGGAGGCCGCGCAGCGGATCGTCGATGGGGCGAAGGAGCTCGAGGACGCCGGCTGCTGCTCGATCGTGCTCGAAGCGGTGCCCGCACCCGTGGCCGCGCGGATCACGCGAGAGCTGTCGATTCCCACGATCGGAATCGGCGCAGGCGCGGAGTGCGACGGCCAGGTGCTCGTCTACCACGACCTGCTCGGGCTCTCCGAGGGCCATCTGCCGCGTTTCGTCAAGCGGTACGCGAACCTCTCGGCAGAGATCCGCGACGCGCTCACGGCCTACGCCGCCGAGGTGCGGAGCGGCGTCTTCCCCGAAGAGCAGCACACCTACGCCATGCCCGAGGAGGAGCGGGCCGAGTTCGACGCTGCCAACCGTCCCAAGTAACAGACTGTTACAAGCCTGGTCCTCGTCCAGAGCGGCCTCGTCCGACGACAGCGGAACTGCGCTTCCACGACACCTAGTAACAGTCTGTTACTAGGAAAGACAGGGCTCGTCTAGAGAACCGTCGCGAGCACGACGAGGGTCGGGAGCGCCGCCGCCAGCCCCACCGTCGCGAGGCTCCGGCCCCAGCTCCAGCCGTGCACGCTGCGGACGCCGATCACGAGCAGCACGGCGCACCACGCGAACGCGAAGTAGAGGAGCCCGCCGAAGATCCGGTCGCCGCGACCGAAGTCGTCCCCGCCGGTGCGGAAGAGGTTCTGGCCGTAGATCAGGATCCGCGCCGGCCAGAGCGTGAAGAGCGCGAACGCGAGGGGTGCCGAGGAGAGCGCGAGGACGCTTCGCGCCCGCTGGTAGCTGCCGAGGCTCCCGAAGCGGCGCGCCGCGCCGTAGAGAAGGCCGCCGCCGAGCCAGTACACGCCGACCGCATACGCCGCGCCGCCGAGGAACGCCCACACCGCGACGACGATCGGCGTCGTTCCCGGATTGTTGAGGAGCGTGCGCGCCACGCTGGTTCCGAGCACACCCGCGATTCCCGCGAGCCCGATGATCGCCAGGAGCGGCTCCTGGCGCGCCTCGAGCTCCTGCTCCGACTCATCCCGAAGCGCTGCGAAGACGGCCCGCGGCGCGACGAGCACGGCCGGTGCGCGCAGCCACCAGCTCCGCTCGAACGCTGACGGCGTGTCCGCGATCCCCTCACTCACCACGATTCAGCGTAGCCCGGTTACGGCGTCGAAGGCATCGTGATCGTCTGGGAGCCTCCGAACGCGCACGGCTGAAGGAACTCGTTCGTCCTGCCGGGGATCTGCGTTGCCGCGGAGCCCATCTTCGGCCCTCCCTCGCACGGCCCCGTGCGACTCACCGATCCCGCGCTGCCTCCGCCGACATTGGCCAGGACAACGAGGATGATCGCCCAGAACACCATCCAACCGCCCGAGACCCAGGCCCAGGTGCGCAGCTGCGCTTTCTTGCGGGCGTCGGACTGACCCCCTTGCAGCAGAAGCGCTGCGATAAGCGCGATGAACGGGAAGAACACCGTCGCGAGCGCGGCTCCCGCGACCGCGGCGCCGGTGTAGCCCGTCTCGGCCTCGGGTGGCGTGGAGGGATCCGCCTCCATGCGCAGACTCTACGCCTACACAGCTGCGACGACGGCGAGCGCCTCGATCTCGAGCAGGAGCTCCGGGAGCGCGAGGGCCACGACCTGCACCGCCGTGCTGGCCGGTTTCTCGGCGCCGGGCATGAGGCGATCCCGGACGGTGCGTATGTCCGCGAGGAAGCGAATATCGGTCACGTAGTAGGTGAGCTTCACGACGTCGTCGAACGTCGCGCCCTCGGCCGCGAGACAGCGGCGGACGTTCTCGAACGCCTGCTCGGCCTGCTCCGCAGCTTCGCCGCGAACCACTGCGCCGGCCTCGTCGAATGCGACCTGTCCGGAGACCGCGACGAGCCGTCCCGTCGCGCTGACGACGTGGGAGTAACCGCGACCCATGGCCGGAGCGACCCCGACCGGCGCCAACGTGTGCCGGATCTCGCTCACGCCGCTGCGACCGCCGGCGCGGGCAGCACGTGCCGCAGGAACTCGCCCGTGAAGCTTCCTTCGACGCCTGCAACGTCCTCCGGCGTCCCGACCGCGATGAGCTCGCCTCCCGCCTCCCCGCCCTCGGGGCCGAGGTCGATCACCCAGTCGGCCTGCTTGATCACGTCGAGGTTGTGCTCGATCACGATCATCGTGTTGCCGCCGTCGACGAGGCGCTGCAGCGTCTCGAGCAGCTTCTCGATGTCGGCGAAGTGGAGTCCCGTTGTCGGCTCGTCGAGGATGTAGAGCGTCTTCCCCGTCGCGATCTTGCACAACTCGGCCGCGAGTTTGACGCGCTGCGCCTCGCCGCCGGAGAGCGTCGTCGCCGGCTGGCCGAGCTTGATGTAGTCGAGCCCGACGTCGTGCAGCGTCTGCAACCGGCGCCGGATCTTCGGGATCTTGGCGAAGAAGCGAAGCGCCTCCTCCACCGACATCTCGAGGACGTCGGCGATCGACTTGCCCTTGAACCTGACCTCGAGCGTCTCGCGGTTGTAGCGCGCGCCCTTGCACGTCTCGCAGGGGACGTAGACGTCGGGGAGGAAGTGCATCTCGATCTTGATCTGCCCGTCTCCCTTGCACGTCTCGCAGCGGCCTCCGCGCACGTTGAAGGAGAAGCGGCCCGGCTTGTAGCCGCGCACCTTCGCCTCGGGCGTGAGCGAGTAGAGCTCGCGGATGTGCGTGAAGAGATCGGTGTACGTCGCGGGGTTCGAGCGCGGCGTGCGGCCGATCGGCTTCTGGTCGATCTCGATCACCTTGTCGAACGCCTCGATCCCCTCCACGCCGGTGTGCGCGCCCGGCTTGGTGCGCGTGCGCTGCAGCCGGTTTGCGAGCGACTTGTAGACGATCTCGTTCACGAGCGTCGACTTCCCGGAGCCCGACACACCCGTCACCGCGACGAA
>JAICME010000106.1 GCA_025929425.1 Thermoleophilia bacterium
CTCCCCCGCCCGCAACCGCTCGTCGACGGTGACGCCACGCGGCGTGATCTCCACTCCGAGCTGCTCGAGCCCGAGTCGCTCGACGTTCGGCCGGCGCCCCGTCGCGATGAGGAGCCGTTCGGTCTGGATCGTCGAGCCGTCCGAGAGATGGACCTGCACGCCCGACTCGACGCGCTCGATCCCGACGCCGCTGCGAACGTCGATCCCCTCCTCACGGAAGATCTCCGCCAGCAGCTCGCCCGCGTCGCCGTGAACGCGTCCGAGCAGCCGCTCGCCGCGCTCGACGAGCGTCACGCGAGTTCCCATGCGGGAGAAGAACTGCGTCAGCTCCGCGCCGACCGGACCGCCGCCCATCACGACGAGGCTCTGCGGCAGCTTGTGCGTCCGAGTCGCCTCGCGATTCGTCCAGTACTCGATCGAATCGAGGCCCTCGATCGGCGGGATCGCCGGCCGCGAGCCGGTGGCGAGGACGAGCCGGTCGTACTCGATCTCCTGCCCGTCGACCTCCACGATGCCCGGCTCCGCCACGCGACCTTCGCCGCGCACGAGCCTGCAATTCCAGTCCTGCAGATAGTGGAGCTGGCCGGAGTCGTCCCAGTCGCTCGTCATCCAGTCGCGCCACGACCAGACGCCCTCCTGCTCGGGACGCTGACCGTGCAGGCCCGGCGCCCGCTCGAGCGAGGAGCCGAGCTCCGTCGTCCGCAGCATCGTCTTCGTAGGCATGCACGCGAAGTACGAGCACTCGCCGCCGACGAGCCGGCTCTCGACGAGCGTGATGTCCGACTCGTCGCCGAACCGGCGGAGGGCGCCGACGAAATGCTCGCCGGTCGACCCTCCGCCTAGAACGACGACCTTCAACTACGCCAGCCCGTTCGCCTGCAGGAACTTCTTCGCAATCGCCTTCGGCGTCTGCTTGTTGACGTAATAGGCCTTGTTCATCGCCTGCATCGCCGGCAGCGTGAGCTTCGCCGAGACGTCGTTCAGGGTCTGCTCGAGCAGCGTCCCGCTCGAACCCGAGAGCAGGCTCGACTTGACGACGGGAGCCACGTTCTGGAAGCCGAAGATGTGCTTGTCGTCGACCAGCGTCGTGTACTTCGGATCGAGCTGAAGCGGATCCGTGGAGAAGCCGTCTCCCCCGGTCGCCTTGCCCTGGTCGAGCAGCGTGTAGACGCTGACGTTTCCGAGGGGGACGAACTTGATGTTCTCGAGGTGGTAGATCGTCTTCATCCCGAGAATGCACGTGATCCGCTGGTCGCACTCCGGCAGCGCGGCGTACGAGAACGACTTGAGCTTGCTCAGGTCGCTCATCGTCTTCAGACCGTCCTTCTTGGCCGTGGACGTGAGCATCGTGAACGTATCGCTGTCGTAGAAGGGCGTCGGCTTGAGCAGCGTCGCACCCCGCTTCTGCTTCTCGAACGTCTGCGCCGCCCGGTACGTCGCGGCGGCCGACTTGGGCGCCTTGACCTTCGCGAGGTCGAGTGCGATCACGCCCGTGTACTCCGGATAGACGTTGATCTTGCCGCTCTTGAACGCCGTATCGATCACCTCGGAGCTGCCGATGTTGTTCTTGTAGGTGACCTTGAAACCCTTGACGGCGAGCGCCTGCCCGTAGAGCTGGCCGAGAATGAACTCCTCGGCAAAGTTCTTGGTGCCGATGGTGATTGCCGGGTTGGATCCAGTCGACGACGACGTGGTCGCCTTCTTGCTGCTCCCGCCGCAGGCAACAAGTCCGATCAGAAGCGCGACCCCGAACGAAACGGCGAACGCTGCCTTGGCAGCGCGGCGCGTGTGCTTACGAACCACCTGAGCCTCCTCTCCGATTTTCCCTCGTCGGGACCCTACGTCCTGGGCGTCATCCGACGCGAGGCCGCGCGCTGAGCGACCCCGAGTGCGGCGGCCGTGAGCAGCGCAAGACCGGCGACCCAGAGCGCCGCTGCGAAGACTCCGCCGAGCCCATAGGTGACCTGGCGGGCCATGATGTCGCCGAGGCCCCCTC
Source organism: Thermoleophilia bacterium (assembly GCA_025929425.1). GTDB lineage: Bacteria > Actinomycetota > Thermoleophilia > Gaiellales > Gaiellaceae > Palsa-739. The sequence continues at coordinate 1,997 of JAICME010000106.1, forward strand.
CGCCGAAGATGCCGGCGATGGTCGCGGTGGCGATCACGAACACGGCGGCGATCCTCAGGCCGGCCAGCAGGAGCGGGAGACCGAGTGGAAGCTCGACGCGTGTCAGGATCTGGGTCTCCGTCAGGCCCATCCCCCGCGCGGCTTCGACGGCGTCGGGGTCGACTCCCTCGACCGCGAAGTACGTGTTCGTGAGGACCGGCGGGATCGCGAGGACGACGAGCGCGACCGTGTTGTTCCAGAAGCCGACGCCGAGGATCCCGATCCCGAGGCCGATGAGCGCCACGCTCGGCAACGAGCGTCCGACACTCGAGATGCCGAGAGCGAGGAGCAGGCCGCGATGCTTGTGGCCCAGCCAGAGTCCGAGCGGCAGAGCGATGACGAGCGCAATTGCGAGTGCCGTGAAGGCGAGCTCCGCGGTTTCGCCCGCCTTTTCGAGCAAGAGAGAGAAGTGGTTGGGCATGAAGCGGAACGCTTCGACGAACGTGCTCGCAACCATCAGCGGAGCCGGTTCCACGGTGTCACCGCTCGCTGCACGACCGCGAGAAGCCCATCGGCTGTGAGCGCGAGGAGGATGGCCAGGCCACCGGAGGCAAGAAGCTCCGTCTTGAAGAGATCCGGCGTCTCGATGGCGTCGAAGATCGGGGCTCCGAGACCGTACTGGATCAGGAAGGCGGCGACGGTCGCGATCGAGATCGTGGCGACGGTGGCGATGCGTACGCCTGCGAGGATGGCGGGCGCCGCCAGCGGCAGCTCCACGCGCACGAAGGTCTGCAGGCGCGTGAATCCCATCCCGCGCGCGGACTCGAGAACCTCGTCGGGCACCGAGCGGAGCCCCGAGAGGATGTTCCGATAGAGGATGAACAGGGTGTACGAGGTCAGCGCAATCTCGACCGTGGTCACCGTGAGCCCGGTCAACGGAACGAGCAGCTGGAACAGCGCGATGCTCGGGATCGCGTAGAGGAGGTCGGTGAGCCCGCCGAGCGGCGCGTCGAAGATCCGCCAGCGAAAGCCGACGAGCGCGAGGAGAAACGCGATCGCGAAGCCGATCCCCACGGCAACGAGCGTGAGCTCGATGTGCTGGACGAGCGCCGGCTGAAGAGTGTCTCCCCAGTGCTTGCCCATCCAGTCGGTACAGAACCAGCCGTTGCGCTTGAGGCACGCGCTCGGTCGCCCGAAGTTCGGGATGACGGGCCCACCGGCCAGGAGCCAGCCGGTCACCGCAGCAGGTCCTCTCGCTTCACGACCCCGAGCGCGCGGCCGTCGGCGCCCACGACGACGAGCGCCTCTCGGTGCTCCGCGATGAGGACGGCAAGCGCGTCGCGGAGGTTCGTCTCCGCAGGTAGTCGCGGCAATCCGTCCCCCGCGGCGGAAGTGGGCTCGAGGTCGCCGAGCGTGCGGAGGGAGAGCGCCTTGAGCGCCCGGTCGCGGCCCACGAAATCGGCCACGAAGTCGTCCACCGGCTGCTCGAGGATCCGCTGCGGCGTGTCGTACTGCGCCAGCCGCCCGCCCTCGCGCAGGATCGCGATGCGGTCGCCGAGCTTGATCGCCTCGTCGATGTCGTGCGTGACGAAGACGACCGTCTTGCGGAGCTCGTGCTGCAGGCGGAGGAACTCGTCCTGGAGCCGTGCCCTGACGATGGGGTCGATCGCGCCGAACGGCTCGTCCATCAGCATCAGCGAGGGATTCGCGGCCAGCGCGCGCGCGAGGCCGACCCGCTGACGCTGCCCGCCCGAGAGCTCGGCGGGGAAACGCTTCCGGTCCTTGTCGGGGTCGAGGCCGACGAGCTCCAGCAACTCCGCGACGCGCCGGCGAATCCACTTGCGATCCCGGCCGAGCAGCTTCGGCACCGTGCCGATGTTCGCCTCGATCGTCATGTGCGGGAAGAGGCCGACCTGCTGGATGACGTAGCCGATCGATCGGCGCAGCTCGACGAGGTCGTGGTCGAGGATCGACGTGCCGTCGATGCGGATGTCGCCGCCCGTGAGCGGGATCAGGCGGTTGACGAGCTTGAGTGCGGTCGTCTTGCCACCGCCCGACGGCCCGACGAGGACGCAGATCTCCCCCGCGGGAACGGTGAGCGAGAGATGGTCGACCGCCGCGCCCTCGCGGCCCGGGTAGACCTTCGTCGCCTCGTCGAAGACGAGCTCGGCAGCCGCGCTCGGCATGCAGGGAATCTTCTACGAGACGAGGGACTCCAGGCCGATGGTCAAGCCCGGAGGAAGCTCAGGCAGCTTCTCGAGCGCGAGGAGCACGCCGTCGGCGAACGACTCGCGGCCCGTCGTGTCGTGGCGGATCGTCAGCAGCTGGCCTTCGCCGCCGAAGATCACCTCCTGATGCGCGACGAGGCCGGGAAGGCGGACGGAGTGGATCGCCGGGTCACCGCCGATCAGGTCGGCAGTCGCCTTCGCGGTGCCGGACGGCGCGTCCCTCTTCGCCTCGTTGTGCAACTCGACGATCTCCGCCCGGGGAAAATGCGCCGCGGCGTCGCGGGCGAAGCGCATCATCAGCACCGCGCCGATCGAGAAGTTCGGCGCGACGAAGAGCCGTATTCCCTTCTCCGCCGCGAGCGCGCCGAGCTCGCCGGGCTCCCAGCCCGTGGTGCCGACGACGCACGAGACTCCCTGCTCGAGCGCGGCGCGGACGTTCGTCGGCGCGGCGTCCGGCGTCGTGAAGTCGACCGCCGCGTCGCAGCCGGTTACGTCCGGGTCGTCGCCGAGCTCGATCCCGCGCACCTCGTACCCCGCCGCCTCGAGCCGCGGCGCCAGGGCGCGCCCGACCTTCCCCTCGGCTCCGAACAGCGCGACCTTCACGCCGCAGCCCGTTCGACGAGGCTCGAGCTCGCGCGCCCCACTGCGGAGCGGAAGTGCGCCTCGTCCGGTCCTACTCCCGCTGCCGCGAGCCGTTCCGCCGGCAGGAGAGCGGTGGCGAGCTCGGCGAGCTCGTCACCGTCCACCGCGTCGATCTCGGCCATCACGCGCTCCAGCGTGAGGAGCTCGGTGTCCGTCACGAGCGACTTGCCGAGGCGGCTCATCCGGTTCGAGGTCGACTCGAGCGAGAGGACGATCCGTCCCTTGAGGCTCTCCTTCGCCCGCTCGAGCTCGCCCTTGCGCAGCCGGCCCGCCGCGATCTCGGCGATCTGCTCGACACAGATCTCGACACATGGCCCGAGGTTCTCCTCCCGCGTGCCGACATAGACGCCGACGATCCCGGTGTCCGTGTACTGCGCCGCGAAGCTGTAGACGGCATAGGCCATGCCGCGTTTCTCGCGGATCTCCTGGAAGAGCCGGGACGAGGCCGACCCGCCGAGGATCGCGTCGAGCAGCGAGGCCGCGAAACGGCGCCGGTCGGAACGGGAGATGCCGGTCGCCCCGAGACAGAGGTGGTATTGCTCCGTCTCCTTCCGCTGGAAGCGGAGGCTCGGCCCGGGCAGTTGCGCGAGCGGGCGACGGACGCGAGTGCCCGCGCGCGCCGGTGCCCCGGCGCGACGCTCGCTCCGCTGCAGGAGCGCGACGAGGCGGTCGTGCTCGAGGTTCCCCGCCGCCGCGACGACGACGTTCCCCGGGGTGTAGGCCGTGCGGTGGTAGCCGGACAGCGCGCGACGGCTGACCGAGGAGATGACCTCGGCCGTGCCGATCACGGGCCGGCCGAGCGGGTGATCGCCGAAGACGGCCTGCGAGAACAGGTCGTGCACGAGCTCCTGCGGCGTGTCCTCGTACATCGCGATCTCTTCGAGCACGACCTCGCGCTCCTGGTCGACCTCGGCGAAGGACGGCGCGAAGACCATGTCCGTCATCACCTCGAGCGCGGTCTCGACGTGGTGGTCGGGGACGCGCGCATAGACGACGGTGTTCTCCCGCGAGGTCGCTGCGTTCAGCTCGGCTCCCATCGCGTCGAACGTCTCCGCGATTTCCTGCGCGTCGAAGCGGCGCGTGCCCTTGAAGAGGAGGTGCTCGATGAAGTGCGAGACGCCGGCGCGGTCGGCGCGCTCGTCGCGTGACCCGACGTCGATCCAGAAGCCGAGCGCGACGGAACGGACGCTCGCGACCCGCTCGGAGATGACGCGCTCGCCCGTGTCGAGCTCGCTCAGCACGACCTTCTGCACTGTCTCCGCGTCCGGCGCCGGCTAAGCCGGCACCTCCGCTCCTTTCCATGCTCCGTCGAGCCTACGCACGACCGGATCGTAGGCGAACGGCACACGGCCCCTTGCGACACGGCCGGTGCCAGGTACCGGCCGTGTCCGGGCGGACAGTTACGCGCGCGCGACGAAGCCCAGGCCGGAGCCGCTCCGCTTTGCCTCGTACTGCGCCTCGTCGGCGAGGCGGAACAGCGTCTTCGGATCTGTTGCGTCCTCCGGGCAGGTCGCGTAACCGAAGCTCGCGGTGATGTCTCCGAGCCAGCGCGCGCCGCCGGCCGACCGCTCGGCGAGCTGCGCTCTGACCCGCTCGACGACGGAGCGGGCGTCGTCCTCCGTCGCCTCCGAGAGGAGCACTGCGAACTCGTCGCCTCCGATGCGGAAGGCGTCGTCTGGCTTGCGGAGGGACTCCGCGAGGACGTTGGCGAACGCGACGAGCGCCTCGTCGCCGGCGGCGTGCCCGTGCCGGTCGTTGAGCTGCTTGAAACGGTCGAGATCCGAGATCACGAGGCCGAGCGGGCGTCCATAGCGCTGCGCCCGGGCGACCTCCCCGTCGAGGCGGGTCATGAAGGCGCGCCTGTTGAGGAGGCGAGTGAGCGGGTCGTGGTGTGCGAGGAAGCGGAGCTCGCTCAGCTGCCGGCCCGAGACGAGCGCGGCAGCGGCGGCGTTCGCGAAGATCCGCAGCGCCTGCAGCCGGTCGGGCGACGGGAGAAGACGGTCCTGGGGATTGTCGACCCAGATGATCCCGAGCAGCGTTCCGTCCCCGCCCGCGACCGGCACGATCAGCCAGTGCCGGTTCCACGCCCACGGCCCGCGCCCGTTGAGCTGCGACGGATAGACGTCGACGCCACTCGTGATCCGCGACCTGGCTTCGCCGTTCGTCAAGAGGTAACAGCCCTCGCGGAGAAACGGATCGTCGAGCAGAGGCTCGAGCTCCGCCACCGTCACCTGCACCTGCTGTCGCAGCTCCTCGAGCCGCCAGCCCGCAGTCGCCTGCGGGACCACCGCTCCCGTCTGGGGGTCGACGAGCGCCACACAGACGTTCCGGAAGTCGAGAGCATCCCGGATGCCGCTGCACACCTGGCGCAGAATCTCGGTGTTCGATGGCTCGCCGGTGATACGCGACGACAGCGTGAGCAACTCTTCGAGAGCGCGCTGGTGCCGCGCCGACTCCGCCGACTCGCGTGCCGCCTCGACCGCGAGCGCCGCGTGGTCGGCGATCGAAACGAGGATGTCGAGCTCGTCGTCGGAGGGCCGCTGACCGCTGATCGGCTCGTCCACGGAGACGATCCCGAGCAAGGAGCCTCGGTGATCGCGCATCGGGACGAACAGCGCGTCCTCGGGATCCCACGCGGCGGGGTGGCATGACCGGCCTCCTTCCGGCACATAGCTCGGCCCGAGCGAGTCCCAGTCGACCGAACCGCTCAACACGACGTAGGCCCCGCGCCGTTCGAATCGCTCGCCGAGGAGGATCGTCCAGTCTTCGCCGGGAAGCGCATGGCCGAGCAGCGCCGAACGGGCTTCCTCGTTCCCGTAGACGGTCGTCACCTCGAAGTCGTCCCACTCGGGCCGGTAGAGGTTGACCGCGACCGTGCGGAAGCCGAGAGATTCGCCGATGGTCCGGGCGACGGCGTCGAGCAGCGCTGGGAGGTCCTCACGCGCCCGCAGAAGGCGGGTCACCTCGACGAGGCCCCGCAGCGGTGAGATGGTCGGAAGGCTCAAGTGTTCGGGTTCATTCGCCTCATCGGCACGCGATAGGTGCCGGCATGAGGGACGTGGTCCCGAACGAGGGAATTGAGGCGGGCGGCACGAACCGCCCGCCTCATCACGCTGCCTTACTCGTCGTCGCGACGAGGACCGCGTCCGCGGCCACCGCCACCGCGACCGCCGCGGCGGTCACCGCGTGGCCGATCCTCTTCCGGAGGCCTCGGCGGGGCGTCCTTCGCCCGCTCGATCAGCTCCTCCGGCTGGACGAGGTTGCCGTTCTCGTGCTTCGCGACGAGCTTCAGGCCGATCCGCCCGCGCGCCTTGTCGACCTCCTGGACGATGACGTCGACGACGTCGCCGCGGCTCATCACGTCCTCGATGTGCGCGACCCGTCCCGGGCCCACGTTCGAGACGTGCAGGAGCCCGTCTGTGCCCTTCTTGAGCTCGACGAACGCACCGAACTGCGTCGTCTTCACGACCTTGCCGGTGAACGTGTCGCCGACCTCCGGCTCCTTCGTCAGCGACTCGATCGCGGCGACGGCCTCCTTGGCCTTCGTGCCCTCGGTCGCGTAGATGAGGATCGTGCCGTCCTCCTCGATGTCGATCTGCACCTCGTAGTCGGACTCGAGGCCGCGGATCGTCTCGCCGCCCTTGCCGATGACCATGCCGATCTTCTCCTGATCGATCTTGATCGTCGTGATGCGCGGCGCGTTGTCCGAGAGCTCGGAGCGCGACTCGGGGATGACCTCGAGCATCTTGTCGAGGATGAACTCGCGCGCCCGCTTCGCCTGCTCGAGCGCGTCTCGCATGATCTGCTGCGTGACGCCCGTGATCTTGATGTCCATCTGGAGCGCGGTGATCCCGTCACGGGAGCCGGCGACCTTGAAGTCCATGTCACCGAGGTGGTCCTCCGCGCCCTGGATGTCGGTGAGGATGACGTAGTCGTCGCCCTCCTTCACGAGGCCCATCGCGATGCCGGAGACGGGCGCCTTGATCGGCACACCCGCGTCCATCAGCGAGAGTGTCGAGCCGCAGACCGAGCCCATCGACGACGAGCCGTTCGACTCGAGC
>JAICME010000138.1 GCA_025929425.1 Thermoleophilia bacterium
GCGTGCTTCTGCTCGTCGGCGCGGTAGCTCGAGCGGACGAGCGGCCCCGAGAAGACCGAGCCGAAGCCCAGCGCCTCGCCCTGCTCGCGGAACCAGCGGAACTCGTCGGGATGCACCCAGCGATCGATCGCCGCGTGCTTCGCGCTCGGCTGCAGGTACTGGCCGATCGTGACGACGTCCACGCCGTTCGCACGGAGGTCGCGCATCGTGTCGACGACCTCGTCGTTCGTCTCGCCGAGGCCGACGATGATCCCCGACTTCGTGAGGACGGGATAGTCCGCGATCTGCTTCGCGCGCCGCAAGAGCCGCAGCGCCCCGTCGTAGCTCGCCTTGGCGCCGCGCATCCGCGCGTGCAGCCGGCGCACCGTCTCGATGTTGTGGTTGAAGACCTCGGGACGCGCGGCGAGCACAGTCTGCAGCGCTTCCTCCTCGACGCCGAGGAAGTCCGGTGTCAGGACCTCGACCGACGCCTCGGGCAGCTTCGCCTTCAACGCCCGGATCGTCGCCGCATAGTGGCCTGCGCCGCGGTCGGAGACGTCGTCGCGGTCGACGGAGGTGACGACGACGTGCTTGAGCTTCATCTGAGCGGCCGCCTGCGCGAGCCGCAGCGGCTCGAGCGGGTCGGGCGGCGACTCGGGCCTGCCGGAATTGACGTAGCAATAGCGGCACGCGCGTGTGCACGTGTCGCCGAGGATCTGAAAGGTCGCGGTGCCGCGTCCCCAGCACTCGGAGATGTTCGGGCAGCGCGCTTCCTCGCAGATCGTGTGCAACGAGAGTCCGTGCACGAGCTTCTGGACGTCGAAGTACGAGCCGTCCTTCGACGGTGCGCGCACCTTCATCCACTCGGGCCTGCGAGGGCGTTCGGCGACGGGAAGCGATGACTCCATGACCGCGTTCCAGTCTAAGTGGCGCAGGGGGACGGACCGCTGCTAGCCTGAAACGGACTGATGAGTCCGCTTACGTAAGGAGCCCTATGAGCCGCCATTCCACGAATCCCTGGGTCGTACTCGTGATCATCTGCCTCGCGCAGTTCATGGTCGTCCTCGACGCGACGATCGTGAACGTCGCGCTTCCGCACATCCAGTCTTCGCTCGGCTTCAAGAACGAGGCCAGCCTGCAATGGGTGATCAACGCGTACACGCTGGTCTTCGCCGGCTTCCTCCTGCTCGGCGGACGCGCCGGCGACCTTTTGGGAAGGAAGCGGCTCTTCCTCGTCGGCCTCGTCATCTTCACGGCGGCCTCGTTGCTCGATGGAATCGCGACGACCTCCGGCGAGCTGATCGGCTTCCGGGCACTCCAGGGCCTCGGCGCCGCGCTCATCTCGCCGGCGGCGCTCTCGATCATCTCGACCACCTTCGCCGAGGGAAAGGAGCGGGCGCGCGCGCTCGGCGTCTGGGCCGCGATCGCCATCGGCGGCTCGGCCGTCGGCCTCGTGCTCGGCGGCGCGCTCACGCAGTCGCTCTCGTGGCGCTGGATCTTCTTCGTCAACGTGCCGGTCGGCATCGCCACGTTCCTCGCCGCGCTGCGAATCGTCCCGGAGTCGAAGGACGAGCACGTGCATCAGGGCTACGACCTCGCCGGCGCGATCACGGTCACCGGTGGGCTCATGATCCTCGTGTACGGGCTCGTCCACTCGGCCTCGCACGGCTGGGGCTCGGGGCAGACGATCGTCTCGTTCATCGTCGCTGCGGTGCTGCTCTCGGCCTTCGTCGGGATCGAGCAGCGCTCGTCCGAGCCGCTCGTCCGGCTCTCGATCTTCCGCGTCCGCTCGCTCCTGACGGCGAACGTGGCGATGTTCCTCGCCTTCTCCGGGATGTTCGCGATGTTCTTCTTCAACTCGCTCTACATCCAGAAGATCCTCGGCTTCGGGCCGCTCAAGGCAGGCGTCTCGTTCCTGCCGTTCACAGCCGGAGTCATGGTCTCGGCCGGTCTCGCCTCGAATCTCGCGCCTCGGATCGGGGTGAAGCCGGTCGCGGCCGTCGGGATGGTGCTGACCGTCATCGGGATGGTGCTCTTCGCACGGATGCCGGTCGGCGGCTCGTACGCCACGGACGTCCTTCCCGGGATGATCATCGGCTCGCTCGGGATGGGCGCGATCTTCATGCCGCTGACTCTCGTGGCAACGACGGGCCTTCGGGACGAGGACCAGGGACTTGCCTCCGGGCTCTTCAACACCTCGCAGCAGGTCGGTGGCGCGCTCGGGCTCGCCATTCTCTCGACGATCGCGGCGAGCCACACGGGTGGCGGCTCGCCCGCTGAACAGGTGCACGGCTTCCACTACGCGTTCGGCGGAGCGGGCGTGCTCGTCGGCCTGGCTCTCGTCTTCCTGGTGGCTCTCCTGCGCAAGCGGGACGTCGCCGCGATCGAGGCGACGGCCGAGGTCGAGCCGGTTCCGGTCGCCTGATGGTCGAGCTGCGCGCCGACGCGCGGCGCAATCTCGAGCGGGTGCTCGACGCGGCAACCGAGGTGTTCGCCGCGTCGGGCCCCGACGTCAGCATCGACGAGATCGCCCGCGCGGCCGGCGTAGGTCACGGCACGGTCTTCCGTCGTTTCCCGACCAAGGACGACCTCATGTACGCAGTCATCGAGCGGCACGTCGCGCAGATGTGCGCTTTCGCCGCAGAGGCGCTCGAATCCGACGATCCGGGTGAGGCCTTCTTCGGCTTCGCTCACCGGGTCGCCGAGCTCGCGATGAGCACGCCCGGACTGCACAAGTGCGTCGTCCATTGCGGGGAGAAGCCTCGCGGCGCCGAGCTCGGCGAGCTCAGCCGGAAGGTGATCGCACGCGCACAGCGCGCAGGTGCGCTCCGGAGCGATCTCGAGCCGGCCGACGTCGGGCCGCTCATCCGCGCGGCGCTGATGGCCGCTCCGGCCGGACAGTGGCGGCTCTATCTCGACGTCGTGCTGGACGGGTTGCGCGCGTAAGCGGCCCGTGGCGGACTGGCACGTCCTCAATGCGCGCGAGGGTAGGTGGCGCGAACGCGGGCCGCGCGGTCGAGTCAAGGAACTCGTGGAGGACGACGACGAGCAGGTGGGCGTCAACCTCTTCGTCCTCGAGCCGGGGCAGTCGATGTCGATGTACCACTGGGAGGCCGACCAGGAAGGGTTCTTCGTCCTTTCGGGTGAGGCACTTCTGATCGTCGAGGACGAGGAGCGTCCGCTCCGGCAGTGGGACTACTTCCACTGCCCGGCGCCTGTCCCGCACACGATCGTCGGCGCCGGCTCGGGGCCCTCCGCGATCCTGGCGATCGGCGCGCGCGAGCACCAAGCGGGACCGGACTGGGGCGGGTACCCGTATTCCGAGGTCGCGATGAAGCACGATGCGAGTGCCGAAGAAGCGACGACGAAGGCGGAGGCCGCGTACGCGCGTTTTCCCGACTCGGAGCCGACCGAGTACCAGGACGGCTGGCTGCCCTAGCCGGCGAGCTGCGCGTGGATCGGCTGGGCCCAGAGGCCGATGCCGTCCTCAGCCGGAATCTCTTCGAGCTCGAGCCCGAAGACGTCTTCGAGAGCGGCGACGGCGTGCGGTCTTACCTCGTCCACGGTCACCGGCCGGTCGAGCTCGCGGGCGATCGTCGTGAACATGGCGTCCTCGAGCCCGCAGGCCGTGATCCAGTCCGTGAACGGCGCCGGGTCGAGGTCGACGTTGAGCGCATAGCCGTGCGTGGTCACCCAGCGTGAGACGTGCACGCCGATCGAGGCGATCTTGCGCGGCGGCCGCGGCAGCCAGACGCCGGTGAGCCCCTCGAGCCGCGTCCCGTCCACGCCCAGCGCCGCGAGCGTTCCGATCAGCGCGTCCTCGAGCTTGCGGACGTACTCCTTCACGTCGCGGCCGTGCCGCTTCAGATCGAGGATCGGGTAGCAGACGAGCTGGCCCGGGCCGTGGTAGGTGGACTTGCCGCCGCGGTTCGTCTCCACGACCTCGACCGAAGCACCATCCGGGACGTGCAGCTCCGCGCTCTCGTCCGTGCGCCGGCCGAGCGTGACGACCGGCGGGTGCTCGAGGAAGATGACCGTGTCGGGGATCGCGCCCTGCGACACCGCTCCGGCGAGAGACCGCTGCAACTCCCACGCCTCGAGGTACGGCACCTCGCCGAGCTGCAGGACATAGCCTCCGGTCGCCATGCGCTCAGGCTAGCTTCCGGGCATGGCTGTCGTCCTCGTCGAAGGGATCACCGACCGACTGGCGCTCGAGGCCGTGGCCACGCGGCTCGGCCTGAGCCTGCATGGAATCGAGATCGTCCCCATCGGCGGCGCACAGGCAGTCCGCCGCGCGTTCGCGGAGTACGAGGGGGAGTCGGTGGCGGGGCTCTGCGACGCCGGTGAGGAGCGCTGGTTCCGCCGTGTCCTCGGTGACGCGACGTACGTCTGCGACGAGGATCTCGAAGATGAGCTGATCCGTGCGCTCGGGGTCGATCGGGTCGAGGAGGTGATCTCCGCGCAGGGGGAGCTCGACACGTTTCGCAGCTTCCAGAATCAGGTCTTCTGGCGCGGACGCCCGGTCGAGCGACAGCTGCGCCGCTGGCTCCAGAACGGCGGCCGCTACCTCCGCTATCCGCCACTCCTCGTCGAGGCGATGGAGCGGAACGAGGTTCCGCGCCCGCTCGCGGGCGTCCTCGCTGCGGTCGGTTAGAGCCGCTGGCCGAACATCCAGCGATGGCCCTCGAGGTCTTCCGCGGTGTAGATGCGGTAGCCGATGCCCGGCTCGTCGAGCCCGCGGATGACGGTGGCGCCGCCCTCCAGCGCTCGGGCGTGGTGCGCAGCGACGTTGTTCACCTCGACGAACAGGCCGTCGACCACCCACGGGTTGTCGTGCATGCCGCGCTCGATCTCGCAGCTCTCGCGGTGCCTACGCGAGCCCACGTAGCCCGCGGGTGTCGAGAGAAAGATCTTCGAGTCCTCGATGTCCAGCTCGGCGTGGCCGATCGTGCCCTCGGCGTCGGTGACGCGCGAGCCGCGGTCCTCGGTCGCGCCGAATACCGCGCAGAGCCAGTCGATTGCCGCGGCTGCGTCCTCGTAGCCGAGGAACGGAACCAGCCGCTGCGCCACTACTCGCCGTCTCCCTCCCAGCCCTCGAGCCGCTCGCGGAGGTCGCGCAGGAAGCGGCCGGCGTACGCGCCGTCGACGAGCCGGTGGTCGTACGTGAGCGTGATGTTCATGAGCGGCCGAATCGCGATCACGTCCTGGCCGAGCTCGTCCTCCACGACCCAGGGCCGCTTCACGAGAGCGTAGGTGCCGAGGATCGCGGACTGCGGCTGGCTGATCACCGGCGTGCCGTGGAAGGTGCCGTAGCCGCCCGGGTTGGTGATCGTGAACGTGCCGCCCTGGACGTCGTCCGGGACGAGTTGCTTGTTGCGCGCCTTGGCCGCGATGTCGGCGATGCCCCGCGCAAGCCCGAGGAGGTTCAGGCCCTCGGCGTTGCGGAGGACGGGGACGATGAGCCCCTTGCCCTCGGCGAGCTCGACGGCGATCCCGAGGTTGACGAAGTTGCGCGTGACGATCGAGTCGCCACGGATCTCGGCGTTCACGAGCGGGTACTCGCGCAGCGTCTCGACCGACGCCTTGGCGACGAACGCGAGGTAGGTCGGGTTGACGCCGTACGCGGCCTGGTACTCCTTCTTCAGCCGCTCGCGCGTCGACACGATGCGTGAGAAGTCGACCTCGATCGCGCTCGTCACATGCGCGGAAGTGTCGAGGGAGCGGCGCATGTGCTCGGCGATGCCGCGCCGCATCGCGGTCATCGGCTCGACCGTCTCCCCGGGCAGCGTCTCGGCCGCCGCGACCGGAGCCGGGGCGGGAGGCTTGGGCGGAGGCGGCGGTGCCTGCGCCGGAGGAGCTGCTGGTGACGGCGCTTCGGTCGGCTGAGGTGCGGGCGGAGCCGGTGTCTCCTGCGCGGGCGGCTCCTGCGCCGGTGTCTCCTGCGCCGGTGCCTGCTGCGCGCCCCCGGACTCGACGAAGGAGAGGATGTCCTTCTTCGTCACGCGCCCGCCGGAGCCGGTACCTGGTACCTGGGCGGGGTCGATTCCCTGCTCCGCGGCGATGCGGGCGACGACCGGCGAGACGAATGCCCTGCCGTTCTCCGCCGGCGCCGACGCCGGCACCTCGTTCTCGGGTGCGGCCGCGCCTTCGGTCGCGGCGGCGGCCGATGCGTCGGCGGCGGGCTGCGTCGGAGGCTCGGGCGGCGCCTCGGCCGGAGCGGTTTCGGAGCCTCCGCCCTCGCCGCCGAGGCGCGCGAGCACGGTTCCGACCGCGACCGTCTCGCCCTCCTGCACCAGGATCTCGCTGACGACCCCGGACGCGGGTGACGGCACCTCGGTATCGACCTTGTCGGTGGAGATCTCGAGCAGCGTCTCGTCGGCCTCC
>JAICME010000011.1 GCA_025929425.1 Thermoleophilia bacterium
AGAAGGGCAAGACGCGGATCCAGAACGACCTCGCCGGGCGCGGCGCGACGTCGCGCGTGACGGGCGCGTACTTCGCCGACGGCACGCAGCACCTCGACTACGACACGTTCCAGGAGCACATCGCGCCCGACTGCGAGAGCGACTTCGCCTTCAAGGGCGCGCTGCGTGACGATGCGACGGCGGTCTGGCGCGGGATGATCCGCGTCGAGAAGGACGCGCAGAAGACGAACGCGTACCAGGAGTGCCGCAACCTGATGCTGAGCCCGACGACGCACGCGGTGCCGATCCCGGGCCTCGAGATCCTCGCGAACGACGTCCGGTGCACGCACGCGGCGACGGTCGGGCGGGTGAACCGGGAGGACATGTTCTACTTGATGTCGCGCGGGCTGACGCGGCAGGAAGCCGAGCGCCTCATCGTGCGCGGCTTCTTCCAGGAAGTGCTCGACCGGATCGAGCTTGAGCCCGTGCGGGACGCGGTCACGGCTGCGCTCGAGGCTCGCATTCCTCAGGCTTAGACGCCAGCGGCGCCTGTTCCGCTAGCACGCTCGCAGTCGTTTCGCGCGCTCGGTCGGCCCGATGCGCGCGGTACTGCGCTCGGTGGTCGCGCTCCCACTCTCCCGGCTCCAGCAAGGCGAGGAACTCGAAGATCGCCTCCGTTCCCTCGAAGCGCTCGTCGTCCTCGGTCACGAGGAGCGGGATCTCGTGCTCTCCTTCGCGATCCTTCTGCCGCGGCGCGACCTGCTTCGCGACGAAGTCGATGCCGAGCTCGGTCAGCCGCTCTCGGACGGCGGACGAATACGGGCACCACTCGGCCTGGTACAGCGTCAGCATGGTGCGGTGGTCGTCGTCAGGCCGTCGAGCTAAACCTCGACGAGCGCCGCGAGTTGCTGCTTCGCGTCGCCGATCACGGGATCGCCGTGCGCGAGCAGGAGATGGTCGAACTCGAGCTCCCCGAGCAGGCGCCGGTATGCAGCACGCAAGCCCGCGCGAGTCTCCTCCGGATCGTCCATGAGGAAATCGGCGACGAAGGTCAGTCCTTCGACGCCCTCCCAGCGGACGACGCCGTCGCCGATCGCGAGCGCTCGCTGCTGCGGGAGGTAGAGCGCCGTCTCGTCCGGGCTCAGCGATCCGACCTCGTACGCCACGATCCGGCCCGGTAGCTCGTCGCCCCAGCTAAACGTCCGGAACTCGCCGCGACCCTCGAGCTCGTGTGCGCCCTGCTCCACCACCCACGGCTCGCAACCGAGCTTCCACGAGTCGCGGCTGTGATGCCGGCACGTGAGGATCGCGTGTTCGGGCTGGCACCACTCGGGCCGCTCCGCCGGGATCATCGGGTCGAGCACCACCCGTTCGTCGGCGAGGTAGTACGAGCTGACGTCCTTGCCGATCGACTCGCGGGATGCCGTCCAATGCCACAGACCGGGTGCGATCTCCTCCACGGCCCGAGCCTACTCGAGAGGCGGCGACGATCCGCCAGTCCCCCGGTTCAGCGGAGGCTTCGGAGCGCCGGCGTTTCAGCCGCGAACGAGCGGCTTGTACTTGATCCGGTGCGGCTCGAGCGCGTCGGGGCCGCGCGTCTCCTTCATCCACTCGACGTACTCGGCCCACGAGCCCTCGTGCCAGATCGTCTCGCTCAATCCTTCGAACGCGAGGATGTGCGTCGCGACGCGGTCGAGGAACCAGCGGTCGTGCGTGATCACGACGGCGCAGCCGGCGAACTCGAGCAGCGCCTCCTCGAGCGCGCGCAGAGTGTCGACGTCGAGGTCGTTGGTGGGCTCGTCGAGCAAAAGGACGTTCCCGCCGGCGCGCAGGAGCTTCGCGAGGTGGACGCGGTTCCGCTCGCCGCCCGAGAGATCGGAGACGCGCTTCTGCTGGTCCGAGCCCTTGAAGTTGAACCACGACACGTACTGGCGCGAGTTGACCTCGCGCTTGCCGAGCTCGATCGTGTCGTGTCCGCCCGAGATCTCCTTCCAGACGTTGTTCGCCGGGTCGAGGTCGCCACGCGCCTGGTCGACGTAGGCGAGCTCGACGGTGTCGCCGATCCGGAGCGTCCCGTCGTCGGGCTGCTCCTCGCCGGCGATCATCCGGAACAGCGTCGTCTTGCCCGCGCCGTTCGGACCGACGACGCCGACGATGCCCGCGGGCGGGAGCGAGAACGTGAGGTCGTCCACCAGCAGCCGGTCACCGAAGCCCTTCCGCACGCCGTCGGCGTCGATCACGACATCGCCGAGCCGTGGGCCGGCCGGGATGTGGATCTCGACCTTGTCGAGCTTCACGTTCTGCTCCTCGGCGAGCAGCCTCTCGTACGCGCCGAGCCTCGCCTTCGCCTTGGCATGTCGCGCGCGCGGGCTCGCGCGCACCCACTCGAGCTCCCGTGCGAGCGTGCGGCGCCGCGCCGACTCCGTCTTCTCCTCGTGCGCGAGCCGCTCCTGTTTCTGCTCGAGCCACGAGGAGTAGTTACCCCGGAACGGGATGCCGCGGCCGCGGTCGAGCTCGAGGATCCAGCCGGCGACGTTGTCGAGGAAGTAGCGGTCGTGCGTGACGGCGACGACGGTGCCCTTGTAGTCCGCGAGGAAGCGCTCGAGCCAGAGGACGGACTCGGCGTCGAGGTGGTTCGTCGGCTCGTCGAGGAGGAGCAGGTCGGGCGAGGAGAGGAGCAGCCGGCAGAGCGCGACGCGGCGGCGCTCGCCGCCCGAGAGCGTCGTGACGTCGCGGTCTCCCTCGGGCAGGCGCAGCGCGTCCATCGCGTGGTCGAGCCTGTCGTCGAGCTGCCAGAGGTCGGCGCGGTCGATCGCGTCCTGCACCTTCGCCTGCTCGGCGAGGAGGGTGTCGTAGTCGGCGTCGGGCTCGGCGAACGCGGCGCTGATCTCGTTGAAGCGGTCGAGCAGGTCGCGCAGCGGACGGACGCCGTCCTCGACGTTGCCGCGCACGTCCTTGGCCGGGTCGAGCTCCGGCTCCTGCTCCAGCATCCCGACGGTCGCTCCCGGCGCGAGCTCGGCGACGCCGGAGGAGGGCTCGTCCTTGCCGGCCATGATCCGCAGCAGCGTCGACTTGCCGGCGCCGTTCGGGCCGAGCACTCCGATCTTCGCCCCCGGCAGGAACGAGAGCGAGATGTTCGCCAGCACCTGCCGGTCGGGGCCGTAGAACTTGTCGGCCCGGTACATCGTGTAGACGTAGTCGCTTGCCACCGGCAGGCGACGATAGCGGCGGCTACTGCGTCAGCGTCCAGACACCGTTCGTGCCGCCGCCGGTGACGACGATGCTCTTGCCGAGTGTCGTCGCGGTCGGGTCGGAGAGCGACGCCGGAAGTCGTGCGGCGACCGAGACCTTCCCGGAGCGCGGGTCGATCGCGAGCACCTTCCGGCCGCCGACGTAGTAGAGCGTTCCGTCGAGGGCGGCCATCGCGGCGTGATCCTCCGGCGCCGGCAGCGTCGCGACCCGGCGGACGTGACCGCCGAGCGAAACGGCGTAGACCGCGCTCGTTGGCCCCGCGGTAGTCAGGCCACCGGCGACGTAGATCGTCCGGCCGACCGCCGCGACTCCCGCGTAGCGCGTGCCCTGGGGCAGGCGCGCAACCGTCGCGTCCCCGCCCTGCGGGAGGTAACGGAGGATCGCCTGCGCGAACATGGCATCGGTGTACCCGCCGCTGAGGTAGGCGTGGCCGGCGATGCCGACTGCGCCGAGGTCGGAAAGAGGCTCGCTGAGGGCCGGCGCCTCCGTCGCGTGCCCGGTCTGCGGATCGATGCGGACGACGCTCGGCGTCGACAGCGCCTGGCCGCCGCCAAAGAGGTAGACGAAGCGTCCGAGAACGGCCGCCGCGGCATCGTGGGTCGGCTGCGGCAGGCGGCCGACGACCCGCAGACGGCCCGGCGGCCCGGCGAGGATCGCCTCGAGCGACCGGCCGCCGGCATAGCCCCCGATCATCATCAGCCGCCCCTGCGGGAGTGCAACGGCCGCGGCCTTGGCGAGCGCCTGCGGGAGCGACCCGATCCTCGTCACCTGGAGCCGTGTCTTTCTTGGTGACGGACTGTCACTTGTCCGGGCTTTGGTCGTGGTCGGCGGCGCGGCTTTCGTGTTGCCGCCGCAACCCGCGAGGAGCGCCGCGCACGCGAGCGCGACGAGCGCCGGCCTATGCACTCAGGTTGATCTGGCCGACGACCCCGGTTCCCTCCGCGTTCGGCACCCAGTTGGCCTGGATCGTCCGGTGCTCGCCGTTCGGCAACCGGCAGGTGCCGCTGAAGCTCTCGCCGGCCACGTTCGTCACACGCCCGCGGCAGACGTCGCCGCTCGGCAGATACTCGAGCTGGAGCGAGGTCCGCTCGAGCGCCCCGGGGGCCACGAGGAGGTCGGCGCGCACGAGGAGCTTCTGCGGCTTGGGCGACTGCCCGACGAAGGAGACGATCTGCTGCTCGTTGGTTCCGTTGCGGATCACGCTGCCGGTCAGGCTCTCGCTCACGTTCGCAGCATTCCAGGCCGGTGGCGAGTGACGGAGCGGACCGAGGATCAGCAACGGCAGCGCCACGACGGTCACGGCGCCGGCAGTGGCCACGCGCGGCGACCGAAAGACGTGCCGCCCGAACCGCCAGACTCCGAGCATGACGACACCCGCGACCGAGACTCCGTAGAGGATCGCGAGCCAGACGGCGCCGCGGTCGGTTCCCGCCATGAGCCCGTGGGCCGAAGCGAGCCCCCAGACGCCGAAGTTGAAGTAGTGGGCTTTGCGCCAGAAGCTGTAGTTCAGGCGCTTTCGGTAGTGGTTCGTGATCGCAAGCGCGAGCAGCGTCTCGGCGGCGGCGATCCCCAACCCCGTCCAGAACGGCCGGTAGGTCGACGTGAACGGAACGAGGAGCTGGACGAGCGAGAACGGGAGGAATGCGTCGGCCGCGATCGCCAGCACGTGGACGCCGATGAGGGAGCCGACGAGAAGCCCGCCGAAGCGGTGGATGTCCTCCACCGAGAAGCGCGGCCAGCGCCGATTCTGCGCCTTGCCGCCGAGCGTGAGCCCGAACATGACGACGAGGCTGAGGACGACGTACGCCGCGACGCCCGACGCACGCGCCGCGTACCAGATCGCGGGATTCGAGCTCACGTGCATGCCACCGCCGGCCTCGTCGCGTTCTGCCACGCGTCGTTCTCGACGATTTCGCCGTCCAGGCCGACGAAGCGGCCCGGGATCCCGCGCGAATCGAGCCACGCCGGCCCGCGCTCGCCGAGCAGGAAGCCGGTCTTGGCGGCGATGTCGGCATCGAGGCAGCTCGCGCCGGAAGCGGTCACCTGCTCCCAGCACGACTCGCTCGGGCGGCGGGTCGCGGGATCGACGAGGTGCGCGCCGCGCGACGCCGTTCCGCTCGTCGCGAGGCCACCCGTCACGACGCGGATCGCGCCCCCGGCGGGAAGTCCGACGTCGACCGGCCCGCGCGCGGCGAGATCGCCGCCGACGGAGACGAACCCCGGCCCATCGAGGGCCGCCGCTGCTGCGTCGACCGCAAGCGCCTTCACCACGCCGTTCAGGTCGAGCGCCAGACTTGGCGGCCGCGAGAGCAGCGACCCGGAAAGGACGACCTCGCGCCAGCGACCGCAGAGGGTCGGGTCGACGAGACCGCTCGTCTCGGCGGCCATGTCGAGAGCCACTTCGAGCCCGCGCACGAAGAGCGGCGACACGACGAGGACGCGCGCCGGCGATCGGTTCACGCGCGAGAGCTCGGACCCCGGGCGGAAGAGGCTGAACGTCTCCTCCCAGCGCGCGAGCACCGCCGCCACGATCGCCGGATCTCCGCCGGCAACCGCGACGTCGCAGCCCATGGTGCGAAAGCGCTCGACGGCTCCGATGCTCATGACGTCGAGGTGGCGACCGGCGGCGGCTGGACGGCCGGGGCGATCTGACCCCCTTGCGCGACGCTGTGACGCACTGCGCGCTCGAAGGAGGAGGGAGCCCCGAGGGGCGTCGCCTTTCCCTTGGTATGGCCGGGGGCATGGCTCTTCGCGCCGACGAACGCGACCCCGAAGACGAGGGCCGTCAGCGCGCCGATCCCGACCTTCGCCGCCCGCGCCCGCTGCCGGGCCCGCTCTATGCGAGAGGTGTCAGCCATAGG
This sequence comes from Thermoleophilia bacterium, assembly GCA_025929425.1. Classification (GTDB taxonomy): domain Bacteria; phylum Actinomycetota; class Thermoleophilia; order Gaiellales; family Gaiellaceae; genus Palsa-739. The sequence continues at coordinate 6,093 of JAICME010000011.1, forward strand.
AACGGCAGTGTGCGTGCGGGCGATTAGAGATCGATGTGAAGCCGCTGGTTACCATCTGAGACGTGGCTGTTACCGCCGGCACCAAGCTCGATGCGCGCACGTTGCGTGCCGACTTCCCGATCTTCGAGCAGCAGGTGCATGGGAAGCCGCTCGCGTTCCTCGACTCGGCCGCGAGTTCCCAGAAGCCGCGCCAGATGCTCGACGCGATGGATCATTTCTACGAGACGTCGTACGCCAACGTCCATCGCGGCGTCTACGAGCTCGCCGAGCGGGCGACCGAGGCGCTCGAACACGCGCGCGAGCGGATGCGCGCCTTCCTCAACGCGCCCTCGACGCGCGAGGTGATCTTCGTCCGCAACGCGACCGAGGCGATCAACCTCGTCGCGTATGCCTGGGGACTCTGGAACCTCGAGGCGGGTGACATCGTCGTCGTGACCGAGCTCGAGCACCACTCGAACTTCGTCCCCTGGCAGTTCGTCGCCGGCAAGCGCGGCGCCGAGCTGCGGATGCTGCCGCTCGACGACCACGGCGAGCTCGACCTCTCCGGTCTCGACGCGATCGCGCGCGAGGGGAACGTGAAGATCGTCGCGACGAATCTCGTCTCGAACTCGCTCGGCACGATCAACCCGGTCGACCGGCTCGTCGCGTGGGCGCACGAGCAGGGCGCGATCTTCGTCTGCGACGCCGCACAGGCCGCGCCGCACATGAAGCTCGACGTGCAGGCGCTCGGCGTCGACTTCCTCGCCGTCTCGGGCCACAAGATGTGCGGGCCGAGCGGCGCCGGGGTGCTCTGGGGAAGGGCCGAGATCCTGCAGAAGATGGAGCCGTTCCTCACCGGCGGCCACATGATCAGCTCCGTCCACGTCGACAAGACGACCTGGGGCGAGCTGCCGCACAAGTTCGAGGCGGGGACCGCGCCCATGGCCGAGGCCGTCGGGCTCGGTGCCGCGATCGACTATCTCGAGGCGATCGGGCTCGACGCCATCGAGGCGCACGAGCACGAGCTCGCCGCCTACGCGCTCGGTCGGCTGGCGGAGGTACCCGGGATCACGCTCTACGGGCCTCCTGCGGAGCGGCGCGCAGGCATCGTCTCGTTCAACCTCGAGGGCATCCACCCGCACGACGTCGCCCAGATCCTCGACCTGCAGGGTGTCGCGATCCGCGCGGGCCACCACTGCTGCCAGCCGCTCATGCACAAGCTCGGCGTCGCAGCGACGAACCGCGCGAGCTTCTACCTCTACACGATCCCCGAGGAGATCGATCAGCTCGTCGAAGGCCTCCACGCCGTCCGTAAGGTGTTCGCGTGAGCGATTTCGCCCTCGAGAACCTGTACCGCGAGGTCATCCTCGACCACTACAAGAATCCGCGCGGACACGGGGTGATCGAGCACGCGGACGCCGAGGCGGAGGGCCAGAATCCGCTCTGCGGCGACGAGGTCTCGATCTACGTCGCGTTCGGCGAGGACGGCGAGACGATCGACGACGTGAAGTTCTCGGGCCGCGGCTGCGCGATCTCGCAGGCGGCGACGTCGATGCTGATGGAGATGGCGAAGGGTCGCACCGCGGAGCAGGTAGCGACACTCGACAAGGACGAGCTCCTAGCGGAGATCGGCGTGCCGCTCACTCCGGTGCGCCTCAAGTGCGCGATGCTCGGCCTCACCACGCTCAAGGTGGCGCTGCACAAGGCCAAGGGGACGCCGCTTCCCGAAGGCCTCGCCGACTTCGACGATCTCGAGCTCACGTAGGTGGCGGACGTCGAGGTCGCCGCGGCGGACCAGTTTCCGCCCGGCTCGTCGAAGATCATTCGCGAAGGGAGCCTCTTCGTCGGCGTCTACAACTGCGGCGGCGAGCTGTACGCGATCGAGGACCGATGCTCACACGACGACGGGCCGCTCTGCGAGGGCGACTGGGACGAGGATCGCTGCTGCGTCGTCTGCCCACGGCACGGCTCGATGTTCGAGCTCTCCACCGGCCGGCCGATCTCGCTCCCCGCGACGGAGCCGGTCGCGACCTATCCGGTCCGCCTCGTCGGCGGCGCGATCGTCGTCGAGCTGCCCGACAGCTAGCGCTTCAGCGCGGGCTCGTTCGTCGTCTCCCCGACGTCCTGCTCGCGCGATGTCGGATCGTCGGCGTCGCGTTCGACCTCGAGGAGCCGGTGCAGCCGCGGCAGCATCAGGAACGAGAGCGGCTGCGGCGGCCAAAGCGCGAAGAAGCGGTAGCTGAACGTGCCGAGGATCGCGGCCGGCCACGGCGCGCCGCAGTACCAGAGCGTCGCCGCGAGCGCGACGCCGAGAACACCCGCTCCTCCGAGCGGTCCCGTCCGGCGGGTGAGGATCGCCGCAGTCCCGAAGGCGACCATCTCCGTGGCGGCGTTCATGCGGTAGCCGAAGGCGGCCATCCCCGCCCACAGGGCCCACATGTCGGCGAGCCAGTAGAGGAGCATGCCGGCGATCGCGTCTCCGTAGCGAAGCGGCCTGCGGAACATCGCAGCGACGAGGTGCGTCGCGTCGAGCAGGATCGCGAGCTTCTCGCGCCATCCCTCGCGTTCGCGGAGCTGGTCGCGGTATCGCTCTGACGCCCGGTAGGCGACGGCGAAGCCGACGGCCGGGCCGACCGCCCACGGAATGCTGAAGTCGAGCGGTGGCTCCGGGATGCCTTCCGCGAGAACGACCATCGCCGCGACGCTGCAGGGAATCGCGAGGATCCCGTGCTCGAGTCCCCCGAGCAGCGTCACGCGCACCGTTGCCTGCCTCTCGGAAGCGCCCGCAGCGAGCATCACGGCTCGGTCGATTCCCGTACCGCCGTGGGCGAGGAAACCCCCGAAGCCCGCGGCCACGACGGCGAGTCGGTCGGCGTGGCTCAGGTCGTCGGGCCCGTCCTCGACCCTCCCGACCCCGCGGTAGCCGAAGTAGTAGCCGACGAAGGCGAGCGCGACGAGGCCGAGCGAAGCCGCGAGCCAGGGCCACTCGGGATGCTGCGCCGCGTTCCAGACCTTGTCGAAGCCGGCGATCCAGGCGAGCACCAGCCCGCCTGCGAGGTAGAGGACCGCGGCGAGCGCGGTCATCAGAAGCAGGCGATGCGACTTCGCCTTCACGTAGCTGTGCGACAGGATCCCCACCCGCCACCGCTCTCCGCGGTCGCTGTCCCGAAAACGCTAGGCGGCAGCGGGCCGCGGGCCGCGGACAGCGCTCTCGGTGCGGTTCCGGCCGTTCGCCTTCGCCTGGTACAGCGCCTGGTCGGCGGCGCGCAGCAGCTCCTCGACGTTGTCCTCGGGGAGCATCGTCGCGACGCCACAGCTGGCGCTCGTCTTCATGTCCCCGACTGCCTGCGCCTCGATCGTGCGGCGGAGCCGCTCGGCAAAGCGCTGGGCGCCCGCGAGGTCGGTTTCCGGCAGGACGACGACGAACTCCTCGCCGCCCCAGCGGGCGACGGTGTCTCCCTGCCGCGCGAGGCCGATGAGGAGGCGGCTGACGGCGCGCAGCATCACGTCGCCGGCCGCGTGGCCGAAGGAGTCGTTGATCTCCTTGAACCGGTCGAGGTCGAGCAGGACGACGGCGAGCTCGTGCGTGAAGCGCTGGGCGCGGGAGATCTCGGCGGAGAGGACCTCCTCGAGCGCGCGCCGGTTGGCGAGTCCGGTGAGTGCGTCGACGCGTGCCTCGCTCGCCTGCTCCTCGGTCCAGCGGAAGGCGCGGAGGAGGGGACGCGCGAGGACGAGCGTGAGAAGCATCAGCGCGGCCAGTGCAAGCAGGCCGGCTTCGGCGACACGCGTGTAGGCCGCGTTCTTGCGGTGCGATTCGATGTGACCGGGAACGTACGCGCGGATCCCGATCTGGCTCGCCAGCGGCAGTGTCAGACCGCGTCCGCTCGGCGCCGACCGGCTCCCGCTCGCAGGTCCGACGAACGCGAGCCGGACGTCCTTCGGAGCCGACGCCGACACGTCTCGCAGCGTTGCTGCGTCGAGGGGCAGCCGAGCCACGATCGACCCGATCGCCTTGCCCCCGCTGAGGAGCCGCACGCGACCGGTGACCGCGTGATCGAGTCGTTGTCCGTAGCGTTGGCCACCGATCTCGAGCAGCAGATCGTTCTTCCGGGCGAATCGCTCGAGACTCTTGGCGTCGCGGTTGCCGATCGCGGTCTGGAGGCGAGGCGACGATGCCGCCGCGAGGGCGTGCAGCTCGCGCCAGTTGAGGAGCTGTGCGAACCGCCCCTGTGCCGACAGCGCTGCGTTGTGCACCTCGAAGTCGATCGAGCGGGTGACGTTGCGAACCTCGTCTCGCACGATCACGTAGGAGACGAAGGCGATGGGAAAGATCGCGACCGCCGCCAGGGTGAGCATCAAGCGCAGGCGTAGCCCGAGCTCGAGCGGCGAGGTGGGGCGTCGCAGCGCGTTCAGTCGCCGTTGCCCCGGCCGTGAGAGGAGTGCCCGTTGCCGTTGCCGTTCCCGCGGCCGTTGCCGTTGTCCTGGCCGTGGCTCGACGAGCTTTCGTCTCCCTGCCCGTCACTGTCGGTCTGGCCCGGCTGCGCCTTGCGGGCTTGTCCGGGCGGGACATGGTTCCGGTGGCCGAGAGCGAGGCCCGGTGGCGTGGTCGTCCCGCTCCGGCAGGACTGGCTCCGATGTCCGACCGCCAGGCCGTGCGACTGCTCGAGGTGTCCGAGCGCGAGGCCCCGCGGGTGGGTACAGCTCGACGCGAGCGAGACGCTCACGGGCGGTTGCGGCGTAGTTGTCGTCGGGGTGCCGGAGCCCGAGCTTCCCGCGCCCGAGCCACCGGAGCCCGAGCCACCGGAGCCTGAGCCACCGGCGCCTGAGCCACCGGAGCCGGAGCCACCTGAGCCGGAGCCTCCGCCGTGATTCTTCGGCCTCGACCGGGGCTGCTTACCCCCGGCCGGTTCGTGGGTCACGGGACGGCTGATCGGGCTCGTCGGCGCGCTGCCGGCACTCTGCACCGGACCGCTACGCGCTCGCCCCCCAGCCGTTCGATGCGCCGAGCGTGCGTGGGACGCCCTGGAGGCCTTCTTGTGGGTGGCCTGCGGCGAGACCACGACGCTTTCGTGCGGCAACGAAGGCAGCGCGCTCCGACCAGGCCCGACCGCGGGGAGCTTGGTCGTGCCCGAGTCGATCAGCACCGCCATTCCGGCTGCGGCGACGAGGAAAGGGATCATCGGGGTCACGACGCGAGTCGCAATTGCCACAACAGCGCGCCCCTTACGGGGCTCGTTGACCGTCACCGAACTTCTGCTCCCCTTCCGAGTGGGCCCTCGACCTCGGCCTGCGAGGAGAGATACAAGAAACCCACGTACAGATCAACAAACGATCGCGCATCGAGACCGCTCTTTCCGCAGGAATCGTTCGTAACCGCGGAGGTCTTGCGGAGCGGAGGCCGAGGGTCGACACTTCTGACGTGGTGCCGGACATTCGCTACGCCCGCTCCGGCGACGTCTCGATCGCCTATTCGGTGCTCGGCGACGGCCCGTTCGACCTCGTCTGGACTCCCGGCGCCCTGTCGCATCTCGAGTTCGTCTGGGAGGACGAAGACCGGAGGCGCTTCTTCGGCGCGCTTGCCTCCTTCTCGCGCCTGATCGTCTTCGACAAGCGCGGCACGGGGCTCTCCGATCGTGTTGCCGGCATCGCCGATCTCGAGACGCGCATGGACGACATCCGCGCGGTGATGGATGCAGCCGGTAGCGAGTCTGCCGTCGTCTGCGGCGTGTCGGAGGGCGGCCCGATGGCATTGCTCTTCGCCGCCACCTATCCCGAGCGCGTGCGGGCACTCGTCAACTACGGCTCGTTGCCGCGGTTCGTGCGTGGCCCGAACTTTCCCTGGCAGGAGCCGAAGCACGAGTACCTCGCCGAGTACGAGGCGGAGGTCGAGGTGTGGGGAACCGAGGAGAACGCGCGTGAGTGGCTCGAGCTCCAGGGGATGGAGACAACTCCCGAAGCCGTGCGCGAGCGGGCGCGCCGCGACCGGATGGCCATCAGCCCGGGCGCCCTGCTCCAGCTGGGGCGCATGAACGCGGAGATCGACGTACGACCCGTTCTCCCGACGATCCAGGTTCCCACGCTCGTCCTGCACCGGACCGAGGATCACATCCCGATCGAGGCCGCACGCTGGATGGCCGAGCAGATCCCCGGAGCCCGCTTTGTCGAGCTCCCCGGAGGCCCTCACATGCCGTATCTCGGCGACTGGGAGGGAGTGGTTTCCGCGATCCGCGAGTTCGTGGAGCCGATCTGTCTCGGCTCCGCGCGTCCCTACGACAGCGTCCTGGCGACCGTCCTCTTCACCGACCTGGTCGGCTCGACGGCGAAGGCGGTGGAGCTCGGCGACCGCGGCTGGCGGGAGCTGCTCGAGCAGCACCATGCGCGCACCCGGGCCGAGCTCTCGCGCTTCCGCGGGATCGAGCTCGATACGGCGGGGGATGGCTTCTTCGCGCGCTTCGACGGGCCGGCACGAGCGATTCGCTGTGCGTGCGCCGTCCGCGACACCGTGAAGGACCTGGGACTCGAGGTCCGCGCCGGTCTCCACACCGGTGAGTGCGAGGTCCTGGACGGAAAGGTCGCCGGCATCGCGGTCTCGATTGGCGCGCGCGTCGCGGCGCGGGCCGGGCCGGGCGAAGTGCTCGTCTCGCAGACCGTCAAGGATCTCGTCGCGGGCTCCGGGATCGAGTTCGTCGACCGCGGCGGAGCAGAGCTGAAGGGCGTCCCGGGCGAATGGCAGCTCTACTCCGTCGCGGCCGTCTGACCTGGATCAGCCGGTGAGAACCGGCGTGTCCACGTTCCGCTCCTGGGGGTCGACCGCCCCCAGTCGCTCGACGACCTCGAAGCGGCCGTCATGCGCCTGTGCGATGTACATGTTCAGGCGGCAGTGGTGCTGGCCGGGCACCATCGCCGCGGGCCCTCCCGGTCCTTCGGCGATCTCGGCGTGATCCAACGCTGCGATCACGTCGTCCTGGGCGAGTGAGCCCGCCTCGTTCACGGCGGCGGCCCAGAGCCGCAGCCCGCGGTAGAGGCCCGAGCAGGCGCTCCCACCGGTGAACTTCGCGTTGCCGGGATGCAGCGCGTCGTAGGCGGCGAGGAGCTTCTCGCTGAACGGATCGTCGATGTCCTGGTAGTAGTCGAGACACCCGTACAGGCCCTCGACGTGGGCGGCCGGGACCATGTTCAGGAAGTTCTCGTCGAAGTACGTGCAGATCAGCTGGCCACCGCCGGCCGTGAAGCCCGACTCGTGCAGCTGCTCGAAGAACGGAGTGACGCCCGGCGGGACGATCGTGTTGAACACGGCGTCGGCACCGCTCGAGGTGATCCGCTCCACGGTCTCGGCGTAGTCGGTGTGGTCGAGGGGGTGGTACTCCTCGCCGACGATGGTGCCGCCGTTGGCCGTGACGACCTCGCGTACGCGTGCATTCAGGACGTGCGGCCAGATGTAGTCGGCTGACGGAAGGTAGAACCGCTTCGCGCCGGTCTTGCGCATCAGCCACGGGATGAACGGGTCGACCTGCTGTGCGGGCCCGGGGCCGGTGCAGAAGATGAGCGGATCCGACTCCTGCCCCTCGTACTGCTCGGGGTAGATGTAGAGCGTCTTGCCCTCGACGACGGCCGGGCCCTTGATCGCCTGGCGCGTGGAGCTGTAGATGCCGCCGACGACGAGGTCGACGCCGTCGTCATCGACGAGCTTCCTCGCCTTGGCGGCTGCAACGCTGTCGTCGGTCGCACCGTCCTCGATGATGAGCTCGACGTGGCGTCCGAGCAGGCCGCCTTCCGCGTTGATGTCGCCGACGACCATCGTGGCGACGTTGGCGTTGGCCACTCCGACGAACGAGAGCGGGCCGGTCAGGTCGGCGATCTGTCCGATCTTGATCTGCGCCATCTCAGGCCTCGAACCGGCCGACGAGCTCTCCGACCTGCGGCCGGCTCTTGTGTCCCGCCTCCTGCATGATCGGCGGCACGTCGGGATCGGACGCGAAGTTCTGCCAGCCGTCGAGGTCCCAGTCGAAGATCGCCCAGACGCGGTCGGCCTCGTTCGGATCGCGGAAGACGGTGGAGCCCTTGGAACCGTGTAGCTTGCGCTTCTCGGCGCCCGTCGTGCCGTAGATCTCCACGAACCTGTCGAGATCCTCGACGGTTGTCGTTGCCAGGATCATCTCGTCCTCCTTGCGGTTGTGTGCGCCGCTCCATGCGGCCTGAGGACGACTCTGCGCGGGAACGGCTAGCGGCGCATCGGGCGAACGCCCTACACCGTCGCGTGGACGAGATCGTGCTCGAACGCCCATACGGTGGCGGCGGCGCGAGAGCGCACGCCCGCCTTCTGGTAGACGTGCTGCACGTGATGCCCGACGGTCTTGGCGGAGATGCCGAGGCCGTCTGCGATCGCCTGGTTCGATTGCCCGAGCACGAGGGCGAGCAGCACTTGCAGCTCACGCTTCGTCAACCCGCCGGGCAGCTCACGCGAACGCTTCTCGACCCGGTGTCCGGCTGCGGCGAGCACCGCGTCGACCGCCGGCCCGTCGAGTCGTCCCGCCGCCACTTCGCGCTCGAGCTCCGCCTGCGCGGCTTCCGGCTCGAGCGCGGGGCGATGGGGCCGCGCCTCGCGCATGGCGGTGTAGCAGTCCGCAGCCGCGAGGATGCGCGCCGCCGTAGCCAGGCCCGCTCCCTCGGTGTTGCGGTGGTAGCCCGAGCCGTCGAGCCTCTCGTGGTGGGAGCCGGCCAGGCGTCCAAGCTCCGCCAGCTCCTGAGAGTGGGCGAAGGCGCGCTCGGTGAAGTGCGAGTGCAGGCGGACGCGCTCCCATTCACCGAGTCCGAGCGGCCCGGGCTTCTCCCAGATCGAGTTGGGGACGCTGATGCGGCCGAGGTCGTGAGCGAGCGCCGCTCGACGGAGGAACGTGACGTCGGCGGCCGGGAGCTCGACGCGCCAGGCGGCCGCCTCCGCCAGGTCGGCGACGGTGACCGAATGCTCCCGCAGCCACGGGGACTTGAGCCCGATCAGCGTCGCGATCGCCTCGAAGCCTGCATCGATCCGGTCCCCGATCAGGTTGACCGGCGGGAACGGCTCGCGCTCGAGAGCGATCTGCCACAGGCGCGTTTCGTCGAGTTCGTTCACCGCGTCGTCGAAGTTCGCCAGCGCGAGCTCGACGAGCCGAGGCTCGTATGCGTCGCCGGCTCGCTCTTCGATCACCTTGCGAGCGGCCTCGGGCCCTCCCGCCGACAGGAAGAGGGAGATGTCCCGCGCCACATGGAGGAGCCGCGCCGGCAGAGGCAGCGCTTCGCCGCCCATCTCGCGCGGCAGCCCCTTCCCGTCCCACCGTGCGAACACGTACTCGAGCGCCGCTTGCACGCCGGGCGCGAGGCCGAGCCAGGCGCCGAACCGCTGCGCGACCTCGCACATCTGCGCGAACGACGCGCGCGTCCTCTCCGGGTCGGCGAGGACTGCGTCGAGCATGCTCTCGCGAACCTCGACCGGGCGGCCGACGCCGAGGTGTTCACGGTAGAACCCGAGCACCTGCGTGGGGTCGGCGGGATCGATGAGGAAGAACGCCGCGCGGTGCGCGATGTCGTCACCGAAGATCTGTGCGGCTTCGTGGCTGTTCGACGTGCAGCCGGACGCGTGGAGGAGCGCCACGTAGTAGGCGTCCGAGAGCTCCGCGGGCGACGCACCGGCGAGCTCGCCGAGGTGGACCGCGAGCACCGCCGTCCGCAGCGCATGCTCGAGCGGCTGCCCGGTGCCGAGGTCGGTCGCCAGCGAGATCGCGCCGACGAGCTCGGCCGCGCGAACCGGCTGTTCGCGGGCTTCAACCGCCACACGCGGATCCTACGCCGGTCTACGAGGTGAGCTGCGGTTACGTCTACTAGAGCTCGCCGGGCGTGCGGATGATCTTCCAGATCATGTAGAGCCCGAGCACGGCGGCGAGGCAGAAGCCGACGGCGCCGAGCCACTCGACGGCGTGCGCGCGAACCAGTAGGGACGACGCGAGAAGCAACGCACCGACGATCAGCGCGGCCCCGACGCGGTTCGCGATCGAGCGGAGGTTGTGTTCGAGCTCGTCCAGCCCGGTGGGATGGACGCCGAGTGTGAGCGTCCCCTGCTCGAGCTCCGAGACGAGATGTGCGACGCGGCGAGGCAGGCCGATCAGCGGCGCGAGCTGCGTGAAGGCGTAGGCCGCGAACCGGTTCGGCTCGAGCCGGTGCTCCAGCTCCCGTGTCATCACCTCGAGTGACTGCTCCTCGATCAGGGCGACTGGGTCCAGCTCGGGGTCGAGGAGCCGGGCGATCGAGTCGGCCTGCGCGAGCGTCTTTCCGACGAGCGCGAAGGAGGTGGGAAGCCGGACGTCGCGCCGGATCGCGGCTCGCTGCAGATCGGCGAGGACCCGCCCGGACTCGATCGCCGCCAGCGGCCTGTGGTGGAAGCGGGGCAGCTTGCGCCGGACGTCCTGCACGAAGCCGGCCTGGTCGGACCGCGTCGAGGTGAGTGACAGTGCGATGACGAGATCGGCAACGTCGTCCGCCCGGTTCTGGGCGACTGCGAGCAGCAGGAGCGCGAGGCCCGTACGCGTGTCCTCGTCGAGGCGTCCCAGCAGGCCGAAGTCGAGGAGCGCCAGGCGCCCGTCGTCCGTCAGCAGCACGTTGCCCTGGTGCGGATCGGCGTGGTAGACGCCCTCGACGACGACCTGGAACACGTAGGCGCGGAAGAACTCGCGCGCGAGCCCGGCCGCCCGCTCTGGCTCGACGCCATGCTCCGCCGCGACCTTGACGCCGACGATCCGCTCCAGCACAAGGGTGCGCTCGGTCACGTACGGCCGGATCACCCGAGGCACGACGAGCCCTTCGAACGGCTCGACGAGCTTGCGGACAAGCTCCGCGTTGTGCGCCTCCTCGACGAAATCGAGCTCGGCACGCAGGTGGATCTCGAGCTCGTCCGCAAGGTCCTCGAGCTGAACCCTTCGCGCCGACTCGGAATGCCGGGAAGCGATGCGCACGGTCGAGCGGAGCACGGCGAGGTCCAGGTCGACCTGCTCGACGATGCCGGGACGCCGCACCTTGACCACGACGTCCTGGCCCGTCGCCAGCAGGCCGCGATGCGTCTGGGCGATCGACGCTGTCGCGAGGGGCTCCGGGTCGAGGCTCACGAAGGCCCCCTCGCCGAAGTCCTCCCGGAGCACCGACTCGATCTCGGCGAAGGGAACTGGCGGAACGTCGTCGACGAGCCCACCGAGCTCCTCGATGTACACGTCGGGCAGGAGGTCGGGGCGCGATGAGAGCAGCTGCCCGAGCTTGATGAAGGTCGTACCGAGCTCCTCGAGCCCCTGGCGGAAGGCCCGGGCTCCCTCGCGCGTCGCGTCGCGGTGGCCTGCGACCCCGATCTCCGCGAGGATCCGGCGAAGGCCGGACTGATGTGCGACCCGCCCGACGGTCAGCGCGCGCCGAGCGCGCTCGAGACGTGCGCCCACGAACGTGTTCTCCCACCGTTGGCGAAGCGGGAAACGCGGCGTCGCGTAACGTGAACCGGTGCCGATCCGCTGCTGGCCGACGAGCGACCCGCTCTACATCGCCTATCACGACGACGAGTGGGGCCGCCCGGTCCTGGACGAGCGCGGCCTGTACGAGCGCCTCTGCCTCGAGGGCTTCCAGTCGGGGCTCGCGTGGATCACGATCCTGCGCAAGCGCGAGGCCTTCCGACACGCGTTCGCCGGCTTCGATCCCGAGCGAGTGGCGCGGTTCGGCCCGCGCGACGTGGAGCGGCTGCTGCGGGACGCGGGGATCGTCCGCCACCGCGGCAAGATCGAAGCTGCGATCGCGAACGGGCGGGCCACACTCGAGCTGCGCGAAGCGGGAACACCCCTCGATCGGCTGCTCTGGGAGTACCGCGATCAGGCAGACGGAAGAGACCTCTCGCGGCGCCTGAAGGCCGCGGGCTTCCGCTTCGTCGGCCCGACGACCGTCTACTCGTCGCTGGAGGCGTGCGGGATCGTCAACGGCCACCGGACGGACTGCTGGGTGCGCGACGCGGTCGAGGCCGAGCGCCGAGCGGTCGTCTAGCTCTCGAGGATCTGCTTCAGCCGGTCGAAGTCCTTGCGGAACTGCCTCTCCGCGCCGCGCGCGAGGAGCCCGGCGGCGAAGCCCGGCACGTCGCCCTCCGCGGTGACCGTCAGACGCGTTCCGCCGTCCGTCGGCTCGAGCTCGTGCCGGACGGTGAACGGGACCGGCCCGTCGAGAGCGCGCAGAGTGAAGACGCGCGGCGCCTCGCTCTCGACGATCTCGAGCGACGTGTCGAAGTCCCTCCCGAGCAATGAGCGTGACTCCTCGATCCGTCCGTCGCGTTCCGTGGCGCTCCTGACGCCCGACTGCCACGCCGGCAGGTGCGAGACGTCGGTGAGGTAGGCGAAGACGTCCTCCGGCGTCCGTGCGATCTCGATCGTCAACTCCGCACGCATCTCACCCAAGATAGGGCTTGCGGTGACCGCGCTCTCCGCTATCGTGCTGCTACCGCGGAAAGGAGGTGGTCCGGCAGTGATTTCAGACAGTACGGGCAGTGGAGGTACCAGCGGGTAGGGGTGCCGTCCCCGGGACCTGAACGGGGAACCGCCTAGCCAGCGTGGGGGACATCGCGTCTCGCGCCGCCCGGCCCAACTACCGAGGCCGGGCAGGAAAGCGCCTCTGCCACTACGCGCTGGTTACTGTGTCGAAGGGCCGCGAGAGCGGCCCTTCGCATTTCATCCCTCAGGCTGCGACACGCTCGGGAACCGGAACGGCTTCCGAGGCGAGAGTGGTCAGGTGCAGCCGGAGCTGGTCGAATATCTCTCCGTCGAGGAGCCGACCTTCCGAGTCGAACCGCTCCTCGGCGCGGCCGACGGGGATCTCGGTGCCGACGACCCGGGCGCCTGCGACGCCGAGGATCCGCTTCAGATCCTGTTGTGCCCAGAGGGCGCCGAACCGGCCGGTGCTCGCACCGACCACGGCGACCGTCTTGTTGCGGAGCACCGCGTCCTGCCTCGGCCGCGACGCCCAGTCGATCGCGTTCTTGAGCCCGCCCGGCACCGAGCCGTTGTACTCGGGAGTCGAGAAGAGAATCGCGTCGGCAGCCGCCCAGTCGGCGCGGAGGCGGCGCACCGACTCTGGTACGTCCTCGCCCTCGAGATCCTGGTCGTAGAACGGCAGCTCGCCGATTCCCTCCCAGAGCTCGAGCTCGACGCCTGCGGGCGCCGCTTCCAGCGCCGCCCGCAGGAGGCTCGTGTTGAACGAGCTCTCCCTCAGGCTGCCGGAGACGGCGAGGATCCGCATCGTCAGCCCTCCTGCCTCACGAGCGCGAGGTCGGCCTTGATGGTGACGTCGTCGCCGAGGTAGTTGCCGCCGCCCTGGTTCGGAGCGTTCCAGCTCACGCCGAACTCGTTGCGGTCGACCTTCGCCTCGAGCGTGATGCCGATGCGCTCGTGCCCGAAGGGATCGACGTTGGGCTCGGAAACGGATGACGTGATCGCGACCGGGCGGGTGACGCCCTTGATCGTCAGCTCGCCGTGCTCGAGGTCGCTCGTCCGGAAGGTGATCTCCGGGAAGCGCTCGGCGTCGAAGAAGTCCGGCGTCTGGAGGTGGCCGTTCAGCTGCTCGTCCTTGACGTCGACGCTCGCGACCTTCGCCGAGCCCTCGAGGACGCCGTTCGCCAGGCCGGCCGAGTAGTCGTGAAAGCCGCCGCGGAAGATGTTCGTCCCTGCGTAGGCGATCTCGAACGCGACGTTCGAGTGAACCGGGTCGGCGCTCCAGCTGCCGGCCGGTGTGGTCTTGCGGGTGGTGGTGAGGGTGGTGGACACTGGTGTATCTCCTGACGTATACTTGAGGACGCAATGATCATAGCGAGAAAAGATTGTCTAGTCAACTATTGAGCACACAAGCGAGCTCCCCGGGCTCGGGCGGGCTGCCCGACACCGCCTGGGTGCGCTTCCTGCGCGCGCATGCCGCCTTGACGCGCGAGCTCTCGTCACGGCTCGAGGCGCTCCACGAGCTCACGCTGAGCGACTTCGACGTCCTCGTGCAGCTCTATTACGCAGAGGGTCGGCGAATGCGCCGGATCGACCTCGCTCGCTCCGTCCTGCTCACGGCCTCCGGGATCACCCGCTTGCTCGACGGGCTCGAGCGCTCGGGGCTGGTGGCGAGAGAGCGCTGCGCCAGCGATGCCCGAGTCACGTACGCCGTGCTCACCGAGAGCGGCATGAGGAAGATCGAGGATGCGCGGGAGTCGCACCTGGCCGACATCGAAGAGCTGTTCGGCTCGCGCTTCTCACCTGAGGAACGAGACCAGCTCGCCGATTTGCTGGCGAGGCTGCCGCTCGCGCACACGTCCGAGGCCTGCTCGCAGTGAGCTACGCCTTCGGGTCGCTCGACGAGCTCGGCAGCGGCCCGGGCTTCCGCAAGATCCGGAAGGCGCTCGGCGTCGAGGCCTTCGGCGTCAACGCGATCGTCTTCCCGCCGCATTACGAGGGGCCCGAGCACTACCACGACACGCAGGACGAGCTCTACTTCGTGCACAAGGGGCGGATCCGGGTGGACGTCGGCGGCGAATCGCGCGAGCTCACCGAGGGCGGCCTGTTCCACGCGAGCTCGACGACCCCGCGCCGGATCTCGAATGTGGGCGACGACGACGCGATCGTCTACATCGTCGGTGGGAGGGGCGGCTACGTCGAACGCGACGGCCACCTGGTCGATCCGGAAGTCGACCTGCCCAGACGGCAGGGTCTCGGCTAGAGAATCGCGACCGTCCGGATCTCGCCGCCTTCGCCGATCCGCGGCAGGCGCTCCGGCACCTCGTCGAGCCGGATCGTGCTCGTCACGAAGCGGGAGAGGTCGATCCGGCCGTCGAGCGCAGCCTGGGCGAGGAACGGGAAGTCCTGTTGCGGGATCGTGTCGCCGCCGTGCGTGACGGCGATCGTCGGCTTGCGTCCGAAGACGTCCGCGTAGAGGTCCACGTCCAGCGTCGTTTGCGGCAAGGGCATCCCCACCAGCGTCGCCGTCCCGGCGTAGGCGCACATCCGGATCGCCTGCGTCAGACCGGTGCCTGCGCCGATCGCGGAAAACGCGAAGTCGACACCGCGACCGCCCGTGAGCTCACGGACGGCTTCGACAGGATCCTCCGCGGCCGCGTCGACCACGTCGGTCGCCCCGAGCGCGCGGGCGACCTCCAGCTTCTCCGGCGCCACGTCGACCGCGACGATTTGCGCTGCGCCTGCGAGCAGTGCGCCCTGCACGGTTGCGAGCCCGACGCCGCCGCAGCCGATCACCGCGACGGAAGATTCCTCGCGCACGGGGGTTGCCCAGAGTGCTGCGCCGGCGCCCGTCGAGAAGCCGCACGCGAGGAGCGCTGCCTGTTCGACCGGCAGCTCCTCCGGGACCCGCACTGCACACGCTTCGTGGACGACCGCTCGGTCGGCCAGCGTCCCGCAGCGGAGGACCGGCGTCAGCACCGCTCCGTCGGCCGCCCTGTGCAGGCGGCGCCTGGCACGCAGCTGCGAGGAGCAGCGGCGTGAGTCGCTGCGCCGGCATTGCGGGCATTCACCGCACGGCGCACGCCAGGCGATGACGACGCGATCGCCGGGAGCAACCGAGGTCACATCCCTGCCCACCTCCTCGACGACGCCCGCTCCCTCGTGGCCGAGGAGGATCGGGAAGCGCAGCCCCCAGCCCTTCGTCTCGAGGACGTAGAGATCGGAGTGGCAGAGCCCGCATGCCAGAACGCGGACGACCACCTCCCGGGGCCCGGGCGACTCGACCGTGAGCTCCTCGACGGCGGGCTTGTTCTCCGGCGATGCGTAGACGACGCCGCGCGTCACAGTTTCGTCAAGGTGGCTGCCACCGTTACGTAACCGTTACGTAAGCGTCACGAAGCGCGGCGCAGCTGCTCGTCGAGCGGCACGAGCGGCAGCTGGAACGTCTCGACGGCGGCGTTGGCATCGGTCACGACGTTGTCCCCGAGCTCGAGCATCGTCAGCTGGTCACGCGTCACGGGCGCGCCCGGCAGCCGCTCGGTCAACGCCGCCTGCAGGCGCATCGCGCCGAAGGGGACGTGCACGGACGGCCGGCGCACGCCGAGCACCCGCTTCAGCCGCTCCCAGAACTCGTTCCAGCTCACCGCCTCCGGACCGCCGAGATCGAAGGTGCGGTTCGCGGCGGCCGACTCGGTGAGTGCCCGGGCGTAGTACTCCGCGAGATCCTCGACCCAGATCGGCTGGAGCCGCTGCGTCCCCGGCCCGACGATCGGCGTGACTGGCGCCAGGCGCGCAAGCCGGATGAAGGTTGGGAGCACGCCTCCGTCGCGACCGAAGACGAAGCTCGGCCGGAAGATCACGTGCTCGAGGCCCGAATCCCGGACGGCGCGCTCCATCTCCCATTTCGCCGCGAAATACGGCACTGCGTCCTTCGTCCGCTCGTCGAGGCCGAGGGCGCTCGCGAGCACGAAGCGCCGCACGCCGGCCTCCTGCGCCGCCGCGACGACGTTCCGCG
This sequence comes from Thermoleophilia bacterium, assembly GCA_025929425.1. Taxonomy (GTDB): domain Bacteria; phylum Actinomycetota; class Thermoleophilia; order Gaiellales; family Gaiellaceae; genus Palsa-739. Next base: position 22,566 of record JAICME010000011.1, read on the forward strand.
TCCCGTCCGCCATCACGCGCTCGAAGTCGGCCGGGGCACCCTTGATGATTGCGACGAGATGGATGACGGCGTCGACTCCCTCGCACGCTGTGCCGAGGGAGGCCGGATCCGTCACGTCTCCGGCGGCCAGGTCGACGCCCCACGCGGTGAGCCGGCCCGCGTGCACAGGATCGCGCACGAGCGCCCGTACGGGCGTATCGCGCGTACGCAGCGCGTGCACGACGTGCGGGCCGATGAAGCCCGTCCCGCCGGTGACGAGGACGGTCACGAGCCGTCCTCGAAGTTCTGCCAGTAGCGGCTCGCAGTAGGGCCGCGCTGGCCCTTGTACTTCGAGCCGATCGAGCTGGAGCCGTACGGCGTCGCCGCGGGCTCGGTCATCTGCATGAAGGAGATCTGCCCGATCTTCATGCCCGGATAGATCGTGATCGGCAGGTTCGCGACGTTCGAGAGCTCGAGCGTCACGTGCCCGTCCCAGCCCGGGTCGATGAAGCCTGCGGTCGAGTGGATGAGCAGGCCGAGCCGCCCGAGACTCGACTTCCCCTCCAGGCGCGCCACGAGGTCGTCGGGCAGACGGATCCGCTCGAGCGTCGAGCCGAGCACGAACTCGCCGGGATGCAGCACGAAGGGATGCGAATCGTCGACTTCCACGAGCTCGGTCAGCTCCGACTGCTCGACCTTGACGTCGATGTACGGGTAGCGATTGTTGTGGAAGACCCGAAAGAGCCGGTCGACGCGCACATCGACGCTCGACGGCTGTAGGAGCGCGTCGTCGTAGGGGTCGATCTCCATCCTCCCCTCGGCGAGCAGGCGGGCGATCGTCGCATCGGAAAGGACCATCGGGTCGATTCTTACCGGGATTCCCCGTCGGGTGGAGTGGCTAATGTGACCCTGTGGCCGTGACGCGCGCAATCGAGCTCCGCACGGAGATTCCGGGCCCACGCTCCCGTGAGATCACGAAGCGGAAGGAACGGGTCGTCGCCGATCCGCTCGGCCTCTACCTGCCGATCGTGATCGCGGAGGGCAGCGGCGCAGTCGTCACGGACGTCGACGACAACAGCTTCGTCGACTTCACCGGAGGCGTCGGCTGTCTCAACGTCGGCCACGCGCACCCGCGCGTCGTGGCCGCCGTGCAGGAGCAAGCCGCACGGTTCCTCCACACCGACTTCACCATCGTCCCGTACGAGATCTACGTCGAATACGCTGAGCGGCTGACCGCGATCGCGCCGTTCTCCGGGCCCGCGAAGGCGGCGTTCTTCAACGCCGGCACCGAAGCGGTCGAGAACGCCGTCAAGTTCGCGCGTGGCTACACGCGCCGGCCGGCGGTGATCGCGTTCGAAGGCGCGTTCCACGGTCGCACGCTCCTCTCGCTCACGCTCACGTCGAAGACGCATCCGTACAAGGCCGGTCTCGGCCCGTTCGCGCCGGAGATCTACCGCATCCCGTTCCCGAACGAATACCGCGGGATCACGGCGCTCGATTCGTTGCAGGCGATGGAACGCGCGCTCTCGAGCCAGGTCGCGGCCGAGACCGTCGCCGCCGTCGTCGTCGAACCCGTGCAGGGAGAGGGTGGGTTCATCCCGGCGCCGCCGGTGTTCATGGAGGGGCTGCGGGCGATCTGCGACCGCGAGGGGATCATCCTCGTCGTCGACGAAGTGCAGACCGGTTTCGGGCGCACCGGCCGCATGTTCGGCATCGATCACTACGGCGTCGAGCCGGATCTGATCACGGTGGCGAAGTCGATGGCCGCCGGACTTCCGCTCTCCGGCGTCGTCGGCAAGGCGGAGATCATGGACTCGCTGTGGGACAACGCAGTCGGCGGCACGTACGTCGGCAACCCGGTCGCCCTTGCAGCGGCTGTCGCCGTGCTCGACGTCTTCGAGGAGGAGGGTCTCGTCGAGCGCTCGCAGCGGATCGGCGAGACGATCCGGACGCGCATGCTCGCCTGGCAGGAACGCTTCGAGGCGATCGGCGACGTCCGCGGAGTCGGTGCGATGCTCGCGGTCGAGTACGTCGAGGATCGCGCGACGAAGGAGCCTGCGCCGGGGATCGCCTCACGGGTCGCCGAAGAGGCTGCGCTCCGGGGGTTGCTGCTGCTCAAGGCAGGCGTCCACTCCAACTGCAACCGCGTCCTCTGCCCGCTCGTGATCACGGATGCCGAGCTCGAGGAAGGGCTCGCGGCGTGGGAGGAGGCGCTGGAAGCGGTCTTTGCGTAGCCGCGTCCCGCGCTCGCGCGTTCCAGCGTTGTGCCGGGCTCCAGGTCCTCAACCCGTGCCGTGTCTCGACCACCGCAGCCCGGCGATCTGATCGCCGACCGCTACGAGCTCGAGGAGCTCGTGGGCAGCGGCGGAATGTCGGACGTCTTCCGCGCCCGCGACAACCAGCTCGACCGGCGCGTCGCGATCAAGATCCTTCACGAGCGCTACGCGGCCGACCCGGAATACCTCACGCGCTTTCGCACCGAGGCTCGCTCGGTCGCGCGCCTTTCGCATCCCAACATCGTCACGGTCATCGACCGCGGCGACGATGCCGGACGGCAGTACATCGTCTTCGAGCACGTCGACGGCGAGAACCTCAAGGAGCTCGTCCGGCGCGCCGGCCGGCTGCCGGTGCGGAGGGCGATCGAGCTTGCGCTCGCGGTCGCCGACGGGCTGGCGTTCGCGCACCAGGAGGGTCTGGTGCATCGCGACGTCAAGCCGCAGAACGTTCTCCTCAACCGCGAAGGCGAGGTCAAGGTCACCGATTTCGGGATCGCGCGCTCGCTCGAGGTCGAGCACGGCGTGACGCAGACCGGGACTGTGATCGGCACGGGCGAGTACCTGGCTCCGGAGCAGGCGAGCGGCCGGCCGATCTCCCCGGCCACCGACGTCTACTCGCTCGGGGTCGTGCTCTGGGAGATGCTCGCGGGCGAGGTGCCGTTCAGCGGCGAGAACTTCGTCGCGGTCGCTCTGCGGCACGTGAACGAGCCGGTGCCGAGCCTGCGCGAGGTTCGGCCGGATGTCTCGCCGAGGCTCGCCGCCGCCGTCGAGCGCGCGCTTGCGAAGGATCCCGCGCACCGCTATCCGTCGATGGCCGCGCTTGCCAAGGAGCTGCGGGCCTGTCTGGTTGAAGGGGAGGAGGCTGTCGGAGAGGACGCTGCGCTGACGCTCATCACTCCGCCCGTCCCGGCTCCCGCGCGTGTCCGCCGGCGAAGGTCACGCCGGCGCCCGCTCGGTCACGCGTTGCTCGCCCTGGCAGCGGGCGGCGCAGCGCTTGCTGCAGTTCTGCTGTTCACCGGCTCGGGTCATCACAAGGGTGGGCCGGGCGGTGGAGGTGGCGGCCCGTCGGGCTCGCCTGTACAGCTGCACGCCGTCGGCGACACGTACTCCGCTCCGGGTCACCCGGACTCGCACGCCGACACAGCCGCGAAGGCGACGGACGGGTCCGCGTCGACCCCGTGGATCACGCAGTCGTACGGCAGCCAGGCGTTCGGCGGGCTTCTGACGGGCCTGGGGCTCGTCCTGGATGCGGGCAGCTCCGTCAAGGTCGCGAGCCTGACCGTGACGACGCCGACGCCCGGCTTCGTGGCCGAGATCCAGGCCGGCGACTCGTCGTCCGGCCCCTTCACGGCCGACTCGGCCCCGCAAACGGTGAACGCCAAGACGACGTTCACGCTGAACGGCGCAACGGCGCAGTACTACGTCGTCTGGATCACGCAGCTCCCGCCGGGTCTGCGCGCGGAAATCACCGAAGTCACTGCGACGTCTTAGTAGACGAGCTTCGAGCGGCGCTCGTGCCGCTCGAGGGCGAGCTCGATCAGGCGGTCGAGTGCGTCCTCGTAGCTCAGGCCGGACGCCTCGAACAGGCGGGCCCAGACGCTCGTCGCCGTGAAGCCGGGCATCGTGTTGAGCTCGTTGAGCACGACCTCGCCGTCCGAGTCGCGCACGAAGAAGTCGACGCGCGCGAGCCCTTCGCACTTGCTCACGACGAACGACTCGACGGCGCGTCGCTGGAGCAGCTCGATCGTCTCCTGCGACAGGTTCGGCGGCGGGACGATCAGCTCCATTCCGCCGTCGTCGTATTTCGAGGCGAAGTCGTACCACTCATGCCCGAGCGTGTCGATCTGGCCCGGGAGCGAGGCGATGGGCCGCGGCACGCGGTTGCCCAGGACGCCGACCTCCACTTCAGTTCCCTCCACGAACTCTTCGACGAGCACTTCTTCGTCGTGCCGGAAGGCGAGCTCGACCGCCGGCGCCAGCTCCTCCTCCGAGTGCACCTTCGTGATCCCGACGGAAGAACCGAGCGATGCCGGCTTCACGAACACCGGATAGCCGAACGGATTCTCGATCGCATCGCCCAGCCGGATCGAGTGGTGGGCCGCGACCGGGATCCCGCTGTCGCGCATCACCTTCTTGAACAGATCCTTGTCCATCGCGAGCGCCGATGCCGCGACCCCCGCACCGACATAGGGGATGTCCGCGAGCTCGAGCAGTCCCTGCACGGTGCCGTCCTCGCCGAAGGGGCCGTGGAGGATCGGCAGGACGACGTCGACGGCGCCGATCGCCTCGAGCGTTCCGGACCTGGCCGGAACGGGCAGCGTCTCGGCGGGGCCGCGGCCGAGCTCGCGCGGCGGATCGCCGGCTTCGAGCGCCCAGCGCCCGTCGCGGCCGATCGCCACCTCCGTCAGCTCGTAGCGCTCCGGGTCGAGCGCTCCGGCGACCGAGCGCGCCGAGGCCAGGGAGATGTCGTGCTCGCTCGACCGGCCTCCCGCGAGAACGGCCACCCGCAGGCGCCGGGCGGGGTTCACCCGGTGGTGGTCGTGGTGGTGGTGGTGGTGGACGTCGTCGGTGGCCCCGGCGAGAACTGGCCGACCTCGATCGTCACCGTCGAGCCCTTCGTCGCCGAGGTGCCGCCGTCCGGGTTCTGCGACTGGACGATGCCGTCCTGATCCGCGGAGCTCACCGAGACGGGCTGCTGGCTGACGATGAATCCCGCCGCCTGGAGCGCGGTCACCGCCTGCTGCGCCGTCTCGCCGACGACGGTCGGCACCGACACCTGGGGTGGCCCGTTCGAGACCTGGAGATCGACGGTCGAGCCCTTGGTCGCCCTGGTGCCCGGCGCCGGATTCTGGTGGATGACCTGATTCTGCGGCGCGTCGCTCGGCACGATGGTCGGGTTCGGGTTCAGGCCGGCGGTGCGAAGCGCGCTGATCGCCTGCGCGAGGCTGTCGCCGACCACGTTCGGGACGGTCGCCGGAGCCGGTCCGCTGGCCACGTTGACGCGCACCGTCGACCCCTTCGGTGCTGCCGTGCCCGCGGGCGGATCGGTCGCGGTCACGATCCCCTTCGTCTTGCCGCCGGGGACGAAGTGCTCCTCGGGTTTGAAGCCGAGGTCGCTCAGCTCCTGTTGGGCGTCCGACCACGTCTTCCCCTTCACGGTCGGGACGGTCACTTTCGGCGGGCCGGTGGAGACGAAGATCGTGACGGTGCCTCCCTTGTCCACCTTCGAGCCGGGGTCAGGATTCTGCTTGAAGACGATGCCCTTCTTGTACTTCTCGCTTGGCCCCTTCTTCACCAACGGGACGAGGTGCGCCGCGCGGATCTGCTGCTCGGCCTGGGCCTGCTTCTCGTTGATGTAGAGCGCGACCGGCTCCTTCACCTTGGAGCCGGAGAGCTCGTGCCAGACGAAGAAGCCCGCGATCGCCGCCGCGATGACGAATACCGCCGCGAGCAGCCAGGGCCAGAGCGGCCGCTCCGGCCCGCCGGGCTCTGTGTACTCCTCTTCTGTGACGACCGGCGGCGGAGGCACTGCGCGGGGAGGCGCGCTGGGCGGCGGCGCGATCATCGTGGCGGAGGTCGAATCCGCTGCCACAGCCGCCGGGACGGGGATGATCTGTGTCGCCGCCGTGGCGGCCGAGACCGGGGCGCCACGCGCGACCCGCTCGAGATCCGCCTCCATCTCGTCGGCGCTCTGGTAGCGGTCGTTCGGATCCTTCGCGAGCGCCCGCAGCACGACCTTGTCGAGCTCGGGCGGGACGTCGGGCCGCAGCTTCGACGGCGGCTTCGGCGCGTTCGAGAGGTGCTTCATCGCGATCTCGACCGGCGTCTCGCCGTCGAACGGCGTCTTCCCGGTCAGGAGCTCGTAGAGGACGACACCGAGCGAGTAGAGGTCGGAGCGCGGGTCGACTTCGCCGCCGCGCGCCTGCTCGGGGGAGAGGTACTGGGCCGTGCCGACGATCGAGCCCGTCTCGGTCATCTGGCTCGTGCCGGCGCGCGCGATGCCGAAGTCCGTGACTTTCACGCGCCCCTCGGCGTCGACGAGGACGTTGTGCGGCTTGATGTCCCGGTGGACGATGCCGTGCCGGTGCGCGAAGCGGAGCGCCGAGAGGATCTGGCGCGCGTACTCGATCGCGACGTTGATCGGCGCGGCGCCTCGGCTGACGACGAGCTCCTTCAGCGTCCGGCCGTCGAGGAACTCCATCGCGATGTAGTAGGTGTCCTCCGCCTCGCCGCGGTCGTAGATCGAGACGATGTTCGGGTGGTTCAGCGCTGCCGCGTTCTTCGCCTCGCGGCGGAAGCGCTCGATGAACTGGTCGTCGTTCGCGTGGCGGCCGTTGAGGATCTTGATCGCGACGCGGCGCCCGAGCTCCTGGTCTTCGGCGAGGTAGACGTCGGCCATCCCGCCGGCGCCGAGCTTGCGCTGGATGCGGTAGCGCCCGTCGAAAAGCGTGTCGATGAGGGAGTCGCTTACCGCCACGGCAGGCTAAAGGGTAGAGACACGGCCACGAACCCAGTGATTTCGGCGGCCCGGAGGGAAATCATCGTCACGTTCCGAGGAGCTTTTCGAGGATCGCCTTTGCGATCGGGGCCGAGACGGAGGCGCCGAAGCCGTTCGGCTGCTTCTCGACGACGACCGCGACGACGAAACGCGGGTTGTTCGCCGGAGCGAAGCAGACGAACCAGGCGTCGTAGACGCTGCCGAGCCCGAGCTCGGCAGTTCCGGTCTTGCCGGCGACGTCGAGGTTGGGAGGGAACCCGACGGTCGCGGCCGTCCCGCCCTGGACGACGAGCTGCATCATCTGGTTGAGCTCGGCCGCGGTCTGCGGCTTGATCACGCGCCCGAGCATCTGGGGGGAGGTCTTCGCAACGGTCGAGCCGTCGGCCGCGACGATCTTCTGCACGAGATACGGCTTCGGCTGCATTCCCTTGTCCGCGATCGTTGCCGCCACGAGCGCCATCTGCAGCGGCGTTGCGAGCATGTTGAACTGGCCGAACGCGAGGCGGCCGGAATCGATCGCGAAGTTGTTCTTGGGAGTCCAGAGCTTCCCGTTCTTGTACAGACCGGAGGCCTGGCTCGCGCTCGGCGGCAGGTCGAGCGGCGGCAGCGAGTAGAAGCCGAACCGCTTCGCGTACTCGAGGATCTTCTCGCCCCCGATGTGCTTGCCGACGTTGCAGAAGACCGAGTTGATCGAGTGCTCGAAGCCCTGCGCGAGCGTGACGTTGCCGAACGCCTCCGGCCCGTTCTGATCCGGGTTGCCCGCGTTCGAGACGTGCTGGCCGTACTCGATGCAATAGCCGGGGTCGTTGAAAATCGAGCTCGGCGTGTAGGCACCCGAGTCGAGAGCGGCGGCGGCGGTGACCATCTTGAAGGTCGAGCCCGGCGGATAGAGGCCGGCAGTCGCGTTGTTCACGAGCGCCGACGAATCGCCGCAGCTCCCCTTGATCTTGAGCACCTTCGCGTAGCCCTTCGGCTGCTCGATCAGGTTGGCGTCGTAGGTCGGCGATGACGCCATCGCCAGAACCGCTCCCGTCTTCGCGTCGAGCGCCACGACGGCTCCGCAGCGCCCCGCGAGCTGCTGCAGCGCGAGCGCCTGCACGGCCGGTCGCAGCGTGAGGATCACGTTGTCGCCGTGCACCGTCTGGTTGCCGAGCCTGTGGAGCTCCTCCTTGAACGTGTTGGTGAGGTTCGTGTTCGCGCCTGTCAGGTAGTCGTCGAGCGACTGCTCGAGGCCCGTCGACGTGCCCGCCTCGGTCGCGTAGCCGATCACCTGCGGCGCGAGAGACCCCGAGGGATAGCGTCGCGTGAAGATCGTCAGGCCGTGCTTGCGGTGCTTCACGTTTGCCGCGAGCACCCTGCCTCCCGCGAGGATCTTGCCCCGGTCGACCGTGAGTCGTGTGATGAGCTGGATCGAGTTGTCCTGCCGGTCCGCGAGGTCGCCGACGGCCCACGTCTGCCAGTACGTCGTGGAGACGATCAGCGCGGCGAGCAGGACGAGCGCCGCGACCGAGACGTGCAGGAGCTGCTTGTTCACGCGCCGGCCTCCTGCCTGTTCGCGCGGTGCGAGATGAGCATCAGCCCCGCGACGAGCAGGAAGTTGGCCACCACGCTCGACCCGCCGTACGAGACGAACGGGAGCGTGATGCCCGTGAGCGGAATGACCCGCGTGATCCCGCCGACGATGACGAACGTCTGGAACGCGAAGCCGAAGCTGAGGCCGGCGGCGAGGAGCTTCGAGAACCCGTCCGTTGCGGCGAGCGCGATCCGGAAGCCGCGCAGCACGAACGCCATGTAGAGGAGGAGCAGGGCCGACACGCCGATCAGGCCGAGCTCCTGCGCGAGCGCCGAGTAGATGAAGTCGGTGTTCAGGTCGGGGATGACCTGCTTGCCGGTGGTGCCCGTGAAGATCCCGTGGCCGAGGCCGGTGCCGCCGAAGCCGCCGTGGCCGAGCGAGTAGAGCGACTGCACCTCCTGGTAGCTCTGGCAGTTCTGGCGCAACATCATCTGGCCGTTCTGGGGGCAGAAAACAGGGTGCGTCGACCACGGCGAGAGCCAGTTCGTCACGCGTTCGCGCACGTGCGGCGTCCCCTGCGCGACGGCGAACGAGCCGACGAGGAAGAGCCCGAGCGCGGCTGCGACGAACGAGATCCGCGCCGTCGCGACGTAGAGCATCGCGAGGAAGATCCCGTAGTAGAGGAGCGCGCTTCCGAGGTCGTTGGTGACGAAGAGGAGGAGCATCGCGGCGCCCCAGATCACGAGCAACGGGCCCCAGTCCTTCAGCCGTCCCTGGGCGAGCACCTCGCGCCGCTCGCGCAGGTAGGCGGCCAGGAAGACGATGAGCGCGATCTTCCCGAGCTCGCCCGGCTGGAACTGGAGCGAGCCGACGTGGATCCAGAGCCGGGCCCCGTTGATCGGCTCGCCGATCACGGGCAGCCGGGGCAGGAAGAGCAGGACGAGCGCCGTGACGCCGAAGACGTACTTGTAGCGCTCGAGCGCCCGGTAGTCGGAGTGGAGCGAGAAGAGCGTCGCCGCGAACACGCCGACGCCGATCACGATCCAGAGCCCCTGCCGGAACGCGTTGCCGGCGGGGCCGAGCCGGTAGATCTCCGTCACCCCGATCGCGGTGAGGAGCGCCGCCATCGGCAGGAGGTACGGATCGGCGAGCGGGACGGTCACCCGCGCCACGACGTGGGCGACGAGGTAGAGGCCGAAGAAGAAGACGGCATAGCCGAGGGAGCCGCCCGAGATCTGTGAGGAGAGCGCGATGTAGACGGTGGCGAAACCGATCGCCGTCAGGACGCCGACCGTGAGGAGTGCGGCGAGCTCACGGTTGCGGAGAGTCAGCGGGACAGCCCCCAGACGACGAGCGCCGCGGCGACGAGCAGCACGACGAGCGCGACCAGGACGAGTCGCACGCGCCGCGCGTCCGGTGCGGGCGGCGCGGGACTGGACTCCTGCACCTGCTCGCGTGTCCGTTCGTCGGGCTCGTCTTCGTCCTCGGTGATCGCGGGCATCGCGACCGTGTCCTCCGTGCTCACCGGCGGGTCGGCCGAGATCCGGAACGCGACGGCCGTGATGTTGTCCTCGCCACCGCCGCGGTTGGCCGCGGTCACGAGCGCCTTCACGGCCTTGTCGAGATCGTCGCGATGGGTGTGGACGAGCTCGAGGATCTCCTCGTCGGAGACCATGTCGGTGAGCCCGTCGGAGCAGAGCAGGAACACGTCGTCCTCCTCTGCCTCGATCGTGAATCCGTCGACGTCGACGTCCGGATCGGTTCCCACCGCACGCGTGATCACACTCCGCTGCGGGTGGACGTGCGCCTCTTCCTCCGAGAGCCGACCGCTCTTGAGCAGCTCGTTCACGAGCGAGTGGTCGTCGGTCAGCTGCTCCATCTGGTCGCCGCGCACGAGATAGGCGCGCGAGTCGCCGACATGGCCGATCGCGACGGTCATCTCCTCGACGAGCGCAACGGTCATCGTCGTGCCCATGCCCGAGGCTGCGGGGTCGGTCGAGGCGCGGTCGTAGATGCGGCGGTTGGCCTCCTGGATCAGCGCATCGATCCGCTCGAGCCCCTGGAGCCCATCGGAGTCCTCCCCCTCGAGCGCCGAGGCCGCCAGCCGAGACGCGACCTCGCCGGCCTGCGCACCGCCCATCCCGTCCGCGACGGCGAAGAGGGGCGGCGCGACGACGTAGTTGTCCTCGTTGCGACGCCGCCTGCGTCCGGTGTCGCTCGCAACTGCGAAGGCCGCTACGGGCACCTCAGTCCTCCTCGACGACGAGGTCGGTCTCGCCGACGCGCAGGACGTCGCCGGCGCCGAGCCGTTGCGCGCCCACGACGCGCGCGCCGTTGACGTAGGTGCCGTTCGTGGAGTCGAGGTCCTGGACCCAGGGGCCGTCGCCTCGCATCTCGATCCGTGCGTGCCGGGCCGAGGCGAACTCGTCGCCCGAGAGCACGAGGTCGTTCTGCCCGCCGCGGCCGAGCGTCTTCGGCGCCGAGTTGAGCGGGAACTCGCCCCCTTCGTCGAGGCTCGGGCTGCGCTGGACGACCAGGCGCACGGCCTTGCGTCGTGGCGACCCGGGGCCGAGGCCTGCGGCAGCTGCGGCCGCCGGAGTGAGGATCATGCTGTCCTGGCTCGGCGCCCGCCGCTCCCTTCCGGCCGAGCGGATGACGCGGAGGACGAAGAGGTAGAGCAGGACGAGGAAGGCGATCTTGAGCGCGAGGAGCACCTCCGCGACGGTCGTAGAGGCGACCAGGACCACGGGCGTTCCTATTCCCGCTCGGTCGAGAAGGTGACCGTCGTCTCGCCGAGCGTGAAGCGGGAGCCGTCGTCGAGCTGTGCACGCTGGACGCGGCGGCCGTCAATCTCGATCCCGTTCGTCGAGCCGAGGTCGACGAGCCAGTAGACAGAGCCCTCCTGCACGATCTCCGCGTGGCGGCGCGACACGTTCGGATCCTCGATCTGGACGTCGACGTCGCGTGAGCGGCCGAGCACGGAGCGCTTCTTGTCGAGAACCTTCCTTCCGCCGTTCCAGCTGAGGACGGCGACCTCCCGCTCCACACCGAGATCCTCGAGCGACGCCGCCTCGGTCGGCTGGGTCTGCGGCTTGTAGATCATCGTCGCACCGGGGGGCGTGCTCTCGGGCACCTCCGCTTCCCCGCGCCGGCCGTGCTGCGCCATGCGGGTCGCGATGCCGAACTCGCCGACTCCGAGGTCTTCGTCCGTCTCGAAGAGGATGTGCGGCGGCGTGAGCAATGCGTAGTTCTCGCGCGCGGCGTGCTCGGAGAGGTACTCCTCGAGCTCCGACACGAGCGAGTTCTCGTAGCCGGAGAACTGCTCGCGGTCACCCGGAGAGAGGTAGATCGTGTACTCGTTCGGGACGTAGACGTTCCGCACCGAGGTCGAGCGGTGGTCGTCCATCTCCTTCGCGAGCTTGCGCGCGAGCTCGACCGGCTGGACGTTCGTGCGGAAGGCGCGGCCGAAGACGCCCTCGAAGACTCGCTCCAACCTCTGTTCGATTCCGCGCAGCACTAGCTCGCGGCGGAGGGTACCCCCAGCGCAGGAGCGCGAAGCGCTGTGAACGCCGCGATCGCCCATGACGAGAGAAGAAGCGGCACCGCGGCCGCGCTCGGGACGGCGGCCACGGTGAGGACGATCATCCCGGCGCCGAGCGCGGCGGCCGCCCATCGTCCGCGGGCACGGGCGTGGGGAAGCGCGACCGCGACGAGAGCGAGCGCACAGGCCTCGAGGAGGAGCGACGGGTGGTTGCCGGCGGCGCGGGCGAGCGATCCCGCGACGTCGAACGGGTCGCGGGCCTGGGCGACCCCGAGCCCGAGCGGCGCCGGGCCGCCGACGAGCGGGAGGGAGGCGTGGCGGATCCCGGCAGCGAGCGCCGCGGTCAGCACGCCGAGCAGCACGGTGAGCCCGCGCAGCGGCGCGGCGCGGACCCGCGCGGTGGCGAGCGGGAGCAGACCGAGCGCGGCGATCGGCGCAAGGAGCGGCCCGAGCACGAAGAGGAGCCCGGCTCGCGGCTCCCGCCACGTCACGAGCAGCCAGGCGGAGGCGAGCGCGGCATAGAGGAGGGCGAGCCCGAGCGAGATGTTCCCAAGTGGCAGCACCGGCACAGCGAGCGCGAGCGCGATCCCCGCGCGTTCGCGCCACAGGGTCGCCGCGGCGGCGAGCACCCCGAGCCCGAACGGCCAGCCGTGCGGATAGAAGGGGAGAGCGGCTGCAGTCCAGCCGGCGAGAATCCCCGCGAGGGCGGCCGCGACGGCGGTCCCGGCGTCGATGCGCGACGGAATCGTGAACGCCGGTCGGGGCGAAGCCGCGAAGGAAGCAGCGCCGCGCAGGGCGTCTGCGAGATCCCTGGCCGTCGGCCGCCTGGCCGGGTTCGTCGCGAGCGAGCTGTCGACGACGCGGAGGACGCGCTTCGGGAGATCGGGGCGGAGCTCTCCCAGCGGCCGTGCGCCGGCCTCGATCGCACGCGCGGTCTCCAGCATCGAGCCGCGCCAGAACGGGTGCCGTCCCGCGAGCGCCTCCCAGAGCATGACGCCGACCGCCCACACGTCCGCTGCCGGGGTCGCCTCGCCGCCCGCGAGCCGCTCGGGCGAGATGTACGCCAGCGTGCCGGGGACGTCTCCGGCCTCGGTCAGCGACTCGGCATCGGCCATCTGCGCGAGCCCGAAGTCGAGCACGCGGGCCGCGACGCGCTCACCGTCGAGGAGGAGGACGTTCGAGGGCTTGACGTCGCGGTGCAGGATCCCGGCCGCGTGGGCGTGGGCGAGGCCGTCGCAGACCTGCGCGCAGGCCTCGATCGCCGCGTCCTCCGAGAGTCCGCCGTCGCGCAGGGCCTCGCGGAAGGTGCGTCCGGGGACGAACTCGTAGGCGATGTAGACGTGGCGCGAGTCGCGCCCGAACCCGTATGCGCGCAAGCAGGCGGGATGCCGCAGCTGGGCAGCAGCCTTGGCCTCGCGCTCGGCACGCATCGCGGACTTGCCCTCGCGGGCGACGATCTTCAGCGCGACGTCGAGCCCCGTCTTCTCGTCACGCGCCAGCCAGACCGAGCCCGAGCCGCCGCTGCCCAGCGGGCGCAGCGGCCGATACCGGTTGAGGACGAGCTCGGAGCCGGTGAGCGCTGGGGCAGCCTCTCCCATGCAAGAGCGGAGATTGGCGACCGGGTCGGACTGTCCTCCCCGACACGGTTAGGCTTGCCACCCAGTGAGCACGTTCGACGACGGGACAGAGCTCGAATTCTTCGACGAGCCGGAGACGCTCGAGGCCCCGAGCGGGCCGCGCCGGCGGATCAGGCCCCCGCGTCCCGGCGGCCCGCGCCGGCCCTCGCCGCCGCCGCCCGGAGCCGTCGCCCTCGCGAGGCTCGCGGGTCTCGTCGCGCTCGCGATCGCCGTGGTGGTCGGTTTCGTCTTCTGGGTCGGCTCGTGCCAGGGCAAGAGCAAGCACGACGAGTACTCCTCGTACATGACCGACATGCGCTCGATCGCGCAGGACTCGGCTCAGCCGGGCGTCGCGCTGCCGACCGCGCTCGGCGCCCAGAAGCTGACCCTCGCCAGTCTCCAGTCGAAGCTCGAGCAGTGGTCGCGTCAGGAGCAGCAGGACTACGACGATGCGTTGCGGCTGCGGCCCCCCGGCCCGCTGCAGACCGCGCACCAGGCCGCGCTGGCCACATTCCAGCTGCGGGCGATCGGGTTGACCGGCCTCGCGAACACGCTCTCCCAGGCGGACGCGAAGAGCTCGACGGAGGCAGGCAACGAGCTCGCCGCGCAGGCGCAGGTGCTCACCTCGAGCGACATCGTCTGGGCGAATCTCTTCCATCTGCCGGCGACGCAGACGCTGAAGAGCGTCGGGGTCAGGGGCGTGATCGCGCCGCCGTCCCAGATCGTCTCGAACCCCGAGGTGGTCAGCGCCAACTCGTTCTCGCTCGTCCTGGGGCGCTTGAAGTCCACGACGACCGGCGGCAAGGTGACCGGCCTGCACGGGAGCGAGCTCGTGAGCACCGAGGCCGTCGCGGGGACCAGCGTGAAGCAGCTCTCCACCTCCAGTCCGACGACAGTCGACGTCGGCGCGAATCTCGCGTTCAAGGTCACGTTCACGGACTCAGGCAGCTTCCAGGAGGTGAAGGTGCCCGTGACGCTCACCGTCAGCGTTTTCGGCAAGACCGTCGTGACGAAGCAGAGGATCGTTGACTCGATCGCCTCGCACGAGACGACGTCGGTCTCCATCGGGAACCTCGGCCTTCCCACCTCGGCGTTCGGCGCGAATGCACGAATCAAGGTGGAGGTCGGGAAGGTGCCAGGGGAGAAGAACCTGGACAACAACAGCGCTTCGTACCCGGTCTTCTTCAGCCTCTCCTCGGGCGGGTAGCTCTTGAGCTCGTCGGTCGCCGGAGTGATCGCGATCGCCGCTGCGGCCGTCGCGGTCGTCGCCATCGCGGTGGCGCTCGCCCTTCATGTGCGCCTGCGCCGCGTCCGCAACGCGCAGCTCGCGCTGCTGGGGAACGGGGGCAAGGATCTCGTGGAATTCGCGGTCTCGTTGCAGGGCCGAATAGACGGCCTGCACCGCACGCTCGACGAGGTCGCTGCGGCGTTGTCGC
>JAICME010000136.1 GCA_025929425.1 Thermoleophilia bacterium
CGACGAAAGCGCAAGCTGCGGGTCGAGCTAGGATCTCCTTCGTGCCCATCTACGAATACGTCTGCATGGAGTGCGAGTCGCACTTCGAGGAGCTCGTCCGCGGCGAGGAGCTGGTTGCGTGTCCCGATTGCGCGGCCACGAACGTCTCGCGCCAGTTCTCCTCCTTCGCCGTGCACGGCCTGTCGAAGCCGGTCACTGCGGGCGGCGGCGGTGGCTGCTGCGGCGGCTCCTGCGGCTGCGGCCACTAGCTCGTCGTGGCCCGGGGGGACGACGAGGGCGAGCTGCTGACGCCCGCCGCTCACGCACAGCTCGAGGCCGAGCTCGCCGAGCTCGAGGGTCCGAAGCGCAAAGAGGTCGTGCAGGCGATCGCGACGGCGCGGGCGCACGGCGACCTCTCCGAGAACTTCGAGTACCACGCGGCGAAGAACGAGCAGGGGCTGCTCGAAGCGCGGATCAGGGTGCTGCGCCACCGGCTTCAGCACGCGACGATCGTCGACGAGGAGGAGGCGGCGGCGAGCGGTGTCGTCACCGTCGGCTCACGGGTGGAGCTCGAACGGGACGACGGCGAGAAGCTCGAGGTCGAGATCACCGGCGTCGGCGGCGTGTCTCCCGACTCGCCGGTCGGGCAGGCGCTGCTGGGCAAGGCGCCGGGAGACGAGATCGAGGTCGAGGCGCCGCGGGGCCGCTGGAGGGCACGGATCGTGTCCGTCGGGCGGGCTTCGTAGACTCGACTGCGTGAGTGCAGTGCCCGTCGCCGTCGAGACGCTCGAGACATATGCAGCGGGGGCTACCGGTTGCACGCGCTGCCGGCTCTCGCAGGGACGGACGCAGGTCGTCTTCGGCGCGGGGAATCCGCACGCCGATCTGATGTTCGTCGGCGAGGCACCCGGCTTCCACGAGGACAAGCAAGGAATCCCGTTCGTCGGCCAGGCGGGGAAGCTGCTCGACAAGCTCCTCGCCGGCGTCGGCCTGTGGCGCGACGACGTCTACATCGCGAACGTCCTCAAGTGCCGCCCGCCCGGCAACCGCGACCCGCAGCTGGACGAGATCGAGTCGTGCGAGCCACACCTCTTCCGCCAGATCGAGCTGATCGAGCCGAAGATGATCGCGACGCTCGGCAACTTCGCGACGAAGCTCCTCTCCGGTCGCCCGCTCGGGATCACGCGTGTGCACGGGCAGGAGCAGCCGCTGACCATCGCCGGTCGCAGCGTCCTCCTGTATCCGCTCTACCACCCCGCCGCCGCGCTCTACACGCCTGCGATGCTGAAGGTGCTCGAGGCGGACTTCGCACGTCTGCCCGAGCTCATGGGAGGCGGGATCCAACCCGCTGCCGTCGTGGCGCCTGAGCCGGAACCGGAGCCGGCAGTCGAGGCGCCCGCCGAGCAGCTCGGCTTGTTCTAGAGCAGTTCGTCCAGCCCCTGGACGGCGACCATGCGGAGCTTTGCAGCGCCCTCGCGTAGCGTCTTCGCTTGCTCGTACTTGGGCGAGGAGTACCAGCGCTTCGCGGTCTCGAGGTCCGGGAACTCGAGGATCACGAGTCGCGAGGGATGCCAGTCGCCCTCGAGCACACGTAGTTCGCCGCCGCGGACGACGAAGCGGCCTCCTCCCGCGTGCACCGCGTCCGGCGACGCGGCCTGGTACTCCGAGTACCGCTCGGGGTCATAGATCTCCGTCTCGACGATCACGTAAGCAGGCATGCGCGGGATCGTAGTCTTGGGCGCGATGGCCGAGACGACGGCGAGCACTCCCGAGGAGACCGAAGCGCTCGCCGGGGAGCTTGCGCGCCGGCTGGCGGCCGGCGACGTCGTCACGGTCGCAGGCGAGCTCGGCTCCGGCAAGACGACCTTCGTGCGCGGCGCCTGTGGCGCGCTCGGTGTGCGCGAGCGGGTCACGAGCCCGACCTACACGATCGGCCACCGCTACCACGGCGACGGCGTCGAGGTGTCGCATCTGGACCTCTACCGCTTCCAGGGTCTGTCGCCGGCGGAGTGGGGAGATCTCGAGCCGTACTTCGAGCAGGCGATCGCGTTCGTCGAGTGGCCAGAGGCGGGGGAGGGCGTGCTGCCGGCGCCTCGCTTCGCGGTTCGTTTGAGGCATGCTGACGGCGGGAGAGCCGTGGAGATCGAGGAATGTTGACGCTGGCCTTCGATACGGCGACTGCGGTCGCCACGAGTGCGCTCGTGGACGGGAACGAGGTGCTCGGAGAGCGGGTCTCACGCGCCCAGACGCTGCTCGAGGACGTCGACGCGCTGCTGCGCCAGGCGGGCGCACATCCGTCCGAGCTCGACCGGCTCGCGGTCGGCGTCGGTCCGGGCAGCTTCACCGGAGTCCGAATCGGGCTCGCGGTCGCGCGCGGCCTCGCGCTCTCGCTCGACCTTTCCGGCTCAGGAGTCTCGACGCTCGCCGCGCTGGCCGCCGGCGCTCCGGGTGCGCTGCCGGTCGTGGACGCGAAGCGGCGGGAGGTGTTCACGCTGCTCGACGGCGAGCCGCGCGTGCTCACGCCGCAGGAGCTGCCGCTTGCAGCCGGCACCGTCTGCGTCGGCGACGGCGCGAAGCGGTACCGGGCCCTGCTCGAGGAGCGCGGCGCAGACGTGCCGTCCGACGACGACGAGCGCCATCTGCCGCGCGCCAGGTTCCACGCCGCGCTGGCAGGCGATCCCGTGCCGGTCGACGAGCTCGAGCCGCTCTACCTCCGCGTTCCCGACGCCGACAGGAACGTGCAATGACGACGATCGAGCTGCGCCGGCTCCTGCTCGACGACCTGGCCGACATCGAGGAGATCGAGCGCCGGTCGTACCCGACGC
Source organism: Thermoleophilia bacterium (assembly GCA_025929425.1). Lineage (GTDB taxonomy): Bacteria > Actinomycetota > Thermoleophilia > Gaiellales > Gaiellaceae > Palsa-739. The sequence continues at coordinate 2,805 of JAICME010000136.1, forward strand.
CGTGGTCCCGCTCGATGTTCGCGGGCGAGCTGGCGAAGCCGACCTCGATCTGCCTCGGAGCCTTCGAAGCGGAGGGCGAGAACGGCGCGCTCGTCGGGTACCTGATCGTCTCGCGTTACGTCGATGCGTGGCACGTGATGAACGTCGCGGTCGATCCCGAGCACCGCGGGCGCGGCGTCGCGACGATGCTCCTCGAGCGGCTCTTCGACCTCACGGCAGACGACGCCCGCCGCGGCTACACGCTCGAGGTCAGGGTGACGAACGTGAAGGCGATCGATCTCTACGACCGACTCGGCTTCAGATCGCACGGGCTGCGGCGGGGCTACTACACGGACAACCGCGAGGACGCGCTCATCATGTGGAAGGACCCGGTCGCGCGGGATTGATCCTCGGGATCGAGACGAGCTGCGACGAGACCGCTGCCGCGCTCGTCACCGACGAGGGCGAGATCCGCTCGAGCGTCGTCTCCTCGCAGGCGGAGCTGCACGCGCGCTACGGCGGCGTCGTGCCCGAGGTCGCGTCGCGGCGGCATCTCGAGCTCGTCACGCCGGTGATCCGCGAGGCGCTGGCCGAGGCGGACGCGACGCTCGACGACGCCGACCGGATCGCGGTGACGCAGGGCCCGGGTCTCATCGGCGCGCTGCTCGTCGGCCTCGCCGCGGCGAAGGCGGTCGCATGGTCGCGGCGGCTCCCGCTCGTCCCGGTCGACCACCTCGACGGCCATGTCGCCTCGCTCTACCTGCAGCCCGACCCGCTCGAGCCGCCGTTCCTCTGCCTGTTGGCGAGCGGCGGGCACACCATGCTCCTCGACGTCCACGCGCACACCGAGCGGGAGCTGCTCGGATCGACGCTCGACGACGCCGCGGGCGAGGCGTTCGACAAGGGAGCGCGCCTGCTCGGCCTCGGCTACCCCGGCGGGCGCGAGATCGACCTGCTCGCCCGCAACGGCGATCCGACCGCCTACGACTTCCCCGTGGCCCGCGTGCCGGGTCTCGACTTCTCGTTCTCGGGGCTGAAGACGGCGCTCCTCTACGCCGTTCGCGACCTGAGCGTCGGCGAGCTCGACGCGCGCCGCGCCGACCTCGCCGCCTCCTACCAGCACGCGATCGTGCGGGCGCTCGTCGAGCGCGTGCGCGAGGCGGCGGAGCGAGCGAACCGCGACCGGATCGCGATCGTCGGCGGCGTCGCGGCGAACTCGGCGCTACGGGCCGCGCTGCCCGAAGCGGCCGTAGTCCCGCTCGCGCTCTGCACCGACAACGCGGCGATGATCGCCTCGGCCGCACGCTGGGCCGAGCCGCTGCCGTACCCGAGGTACCTCGCACTAGACGCGTACGCATCGCGCTAAGCTCGCCGCGGCGTCCGGTTTTGATCCCGTTTGCAGCGACAAAGGAGCCAAGGTGTCCGCAGTCGTAACGACGTCCCACCTGCGCGAGAACCCGTTCGAGTTGGCGCGCGAGCAGCTGCGCCGCGTGGGCGAGACCTTCGAGATCGAGTCGAACCTCGTCTCCGTGCTCGGCGAGTGCAAGAAGGCGATCGAGGTCTCGATTCCGGTGAGCATGGACGACGGCCAGACCCAGGTCTTCAAGGGCTACCGCGTCACCCACAACATCGCGCGCGGCCCGTCGAAGGGCGGCATCCGCTATCACCCGGACGTCACCGTCGACGAGGTCAAGGCGCTCGCGATGTGGATGACCTGGAAGTGCGCGCTGATGGGGATCCCGTTCGGGGGCGCCAAGGGCGGCGTCGTCTGCGACCCGAAGAAGATGTCGCGCGGCGAGCTCGAGCGGATGACCCGCCGCTTCACGAGCGAGATCATCAACGAGATCGGGCCGGAGAAGGACATCCCGGCGCCGGACGTCGGCACCGACGGCTCGACGATGGCCTGGATCTTCGACACGTTCTCGATGAACAAGGGCCACTCGGTGCTCGGCGTCGTCACCGGCAAGCCGCTCACGATCGGTGGCTCGCTCGGACGGGTCGAGGCGACCTCGCGCGGCTCGCTGTACTGCATCCGCGACGCGGTCGCGAAGCTCGACAAGCGCATCGCGGGCATGAAGGTCGTCGTCCAGGGCTTCGGCAACGTCGGTAGCTACCTCGCGAACTTCCTCCACCAGGAAGGAGCGATCGTGGTGGCGATCTCCGACTCGACCACCGCGCTCTACAACCCGAAAGGGATCGACGTCCCCGCGGCGGTCGCGCACAAGGCCGAGCACCGGACGCTCGTCGGTCTCAAGGACGCCGAGACGATCACGAACGAGGAGCTCGTGCTCCTCGACTGCGACATTCTCGCGCCGTGCGCGCTCGAGCAGGTCATCACCTCCGAGAACGCGGACAAGGTCAAGGCCTCGATCATCTGCGAGGGCGCGAACGGGCCGGTCACCCCGACGGCCGACGCGATCCTCGAGGACCGCGGAATCCTCATCCTCCCCGACGTGCTCGCGAACGCGGGCGGCGTCGTCGTCTCGTACTTCGAGTGGGTGCAGGGCCTCCAGGAGTACTTCTGGAAGGAGGTCGAGGTCAACGCGAAGCTCAACGACATCATGAGCCGCGCCTTCGACGAGACCTGGGAGACGGCGCAGGGCCGAAAGCTCCCGATGCGCGTCGCCGCCTACGGGCTCGCGGTGCAGCGCGTCGCCGAGGCCACCGTCACCCGCGGGATCTATCCGTAACTCGCGTCGTCCTCTACACCGCGTCCGGCTGCCATCTCTGTGAGGCGGCGCGGCGGGTGGTGGGCGCCGCGCGCGACGAGCTCGGCTTCGAGCTGCGCGAGGTCGCGATCGACGGCGATGCCGAGCTCGAGGCGGAGTACCGCGAGTGGATCCCGGTGGTGGAGATCGACGGAAACCGCCGCTTCACGTACTACGTGCATCCGGACGCGCTGCGCAGGGCGGTTGCACAAGCGAGCGCTCCGAGCGACTGCTAGAACAGACAGAGCTGTCACGAAGTAGAGCCAGAAGAAGGGGGTCGAGTGGCCGAGCGCTTGAACGTCGGCGTCGCCGCCCGCCTGTCCCGGTACCTCCAGGTGCTGACGCAGGCGCGCAAGATGGGCAAGACGAGGATCTCCTCGCAGGAGATCGCGGAGTACACGAACATCAACGCGACCCAGATCCGCCGCGACTTGTCGAACTTCGGGAAGTTCGGCAAGCGGGGGGTCGGCTATTCGATCGAGCTTCTGCTCGATGCGATCCGCAAGATCCTCCGCACCCAGGGGCAGCACAACGTCGCACTCGTCGGCGCGGGACGGCTCGGTCAGGCAATCGCCTCGTCCTCGATCTTCGCGGAGCACGGGATCAACATCGCCGCGGTCGTCGACACCGACGACTCGAAGGTCGGTCAGCCGATCGGCCGCGTCGCGGTGGAGTCGTACGGGCGGCTCCCGGAGCTCGTGCGTGAGCACAACGTCGTCGTGGGTGTCCTGGCCGTGCCGGCCGAGGGAGCGCAGCGGGCGGCGGACGACCTCGTCGCGGCGGGCGTGAAGATCATCTTCAACTACTCGGAGGCGCTCCTCGAGACGCCGGGCGACGTGACGGTGCACACCTCGAATCCCGCGGTCGAGCTCCTCTACGCCTTGTACTTCCACCTGACGTAGCGTCCGCCTCATGCGGGTGCTGCTCTGGCACGGCTACCTCCTCGGAGGAACCGGTTCGAACGTCTACACGCGCGCGCTCGCGCGCGAGTGGAGCCTCGCCGGCCACGACGTCACGGTCGTC
>JAICME010000180.1 GCA_025929425.1 Thermoleophilia bacterium
AGCATCCCGACGAGTGGTTCGACGTCCACGACACGGCGCACCGGATGGGGATCACGACGCAGTGCACGATGCTCTACGGCCACGTCGAGACCTACGAGGAGCGCGTCGACCACCTGCTGCGGCTGCGCGACCAGCAAGACAAGACGGGTGGCTTCCTCTCCTTCATCCCGCTCGCCTTCCACCCGGAGAACACCGTCTTCGAGCGCCGCGGCTTCCGCTTCACGACGGGCGCGGACGACCTGAAGGTGATCGCCGTCTCGCGGCTCCTGCTCGACAACGTCCCGCACGTGAAGGCCTACTGGATCATGATGGGCCTCCCGCTCGCCCAGATCGCGCTCCACTTCGGGGCCGACGACGTACAGGGCACGGTCGTGCGGGAGAAGATCTTCCAGGCCGCGGGCGCGACCGCGGGCACGGAGCAGAAGGTCGCAGAGCTCGTCCGCTTCGTCCGTGAAGCGGGGCGCGTGCCGGTGCAGCGCGACAGCCTCTACAACGAGATCCGCCGATGGTGAGCGTGCGCGAGACGATCGAGCAGGCCGACCTCGAATCGTTCGGGAGCGTGCTTTCCGACGATGTCGTCTGGGTGGGCATCTGGCCCGGCGAGCTCTGCCGGAACCGCGACCAGATTGTCGCGATGCTCGAGCAGGCACACGCCCGCGGGCGGCAGATGGCGCCGGAAGTGGTCGCCGAGCGAGACGACATGCTCGTCATCGACCCGCACCTGCCCGACTCGGAGCGTCACCAGGTGCTCGTCCTCGGCGACGGGCTCGTGTCGGAGATTCGCGCCTACCCGGATCGCGCCGCAGCGCTTGCAGCGTTCGAGGCGATGCAGTGATTCGCCTCGGCCGCATCAGCTACGTGAATATGGCGCCGGTCTTCTATCGGGTCGACGCCGAGATCGAAGAGATCCAGGGCGTACCGACGGAGCTGAACCGGATGCTGCTCGACGGCGAGCTCGACACCGCGCCGATCTCCTCGATCGAGTACGCGCGCAACGCGGCCGGGCTTCGCCTGCTGCCGCGCCTCTGTGTCGCCTCGGAGGGAGCCGTGGACTCGATCCAGCTCGTGACGCGGGTGCCGCTCGAGCGCGTGCAGAACGTCGCGGTGACGCCGGAGTCGGCTACCTCGGTCGCGCTGACGAAGGTGCTCCTGCCCGAGGCGGAACAGGCGCCGCTCGAGGCCTACGAGTCGGGAGAGGCCGAGGCGAAGCTGCTCATCGGCGACGCGGCTCTACGCTCGGCGTTCGAGGATCCGACGCCGCACCACGACCTCGGCCGGCTCTGGCTCGAGCGGACGGGGCTGCCGATGGTGTTCGCGGTCTGGGCCTGTCCCGAGCCGCTCGCGGAAGGGCTCGCCGAGCTGGAGGATGCGCTCGTCTCGTCCGTGCGCCTGGCCCGCGCCGAGCCCGAGCAGCTGGCGTACGAGGCGGCCGAGCGCTACGGCTATCCCGCGGGCTTCCTCGCGCGCTACTTCGAGAAGCTCCGCTACCGCTTCGGGCCGCGCGAGCGCGCCGGCCTGTACACGTTCCTCGAGCTCGCGCGGGACGCGGGCCTCCTCGAGACGGTGCCGGAGCTCCGCTTCGTCCAGACCGCAGGAGCCGCGGTCGCATGAGCGTTGCCGAGCGCAGCCGCGTCACCGAGATCCTCGAGCAGGCGACCTCGGGCGAGCGGATCACGGACGAGGACGCGATCGAGCTCCTCCGCTCCCGCGACCTCGTGGCGGTCGGCCGCGCAGCGAACGAGATCCGCAACCGGCTCCACGACCCCGAGCGCGTCACGTTCATCATCGACCGCAACCTCAACTACACGAACGTCTGCGTCACCGACTGCGACTTCTGCGCCTTCTACCGCCGCCCCGGCGACCGACGCGAGGGTTATCTGCTCCCGAAGCCGGTCATCTTCAAGAAGATCGAGGAGACGCTCGCGCTCGGCGGCACCGGCCTGCTCATGCAGGGAGGCCACCATCCCGATCTCGGCGTCGACTACTACGAAGACCTCTTCTCGTCGATCAAGGCGCGCTACCAGATCCATCTCCACGCGCTGTCGCCCTCGGAGATCATCCACGCCGCGCGGCGCTCGAAGCTCACCGTCCCGGAGACGCTGGCGCGCATGCGCGATGCCGGCCTCGACTCGATCCCCGGCGGCGGCGCGGAGATCCTCGTCGACCGCGTACGCGAGATCATCGCGCCGAAGAAGGCCAAGACGAAGGAGTGGCTCGGCGTGATGCGCGAGGCGCACCGGCTCGGGATCTCGACGACGGCGACGATGATGTACGGCCACGTCGAGACGCTCGAGGAGCGGGTCGAGCACTTCCGGCGGATCCGCGACCTGCAGGACGAGACCGGCGGCTTTCGCGCGTTCTTCTCCTGGACGTTCCAGGACGACGGGAACCGGCTCGTCTCGCTCGTGCCCGTCGAGGCGAGGCCGACCTCGTTCGACTACCTCCTCACGCAGGCCGTCTCGCGGATCTACCTCGACAACGTGCCGCACATCGGCTCGTCGTGGGTGACCCAGGGCAAGAAGATCGGCCAGGTCGCGCTCGGCTTCGGCGCCGACGACCTCGGCTCCGTGATGATCGAGGAGAACGTGGTCTCCGCAGCGGGGACGACGCATCGCACGAGCGCCGAGGAGCTCGTCCACCTGATCCGCTCGCTCGGGAAGACCGCGGTTCAGCGCGACACGCTGTACCGGCCGGTCAAGGTCTGGGACTAGCGCTCCACTGCGCGGCCCATTCGTCCGCGTGCGGGCGGCCGCTCCGTGCCACCGCGGCCCGGACGTGCCCGACCGCGTAGGGCACCTGGCGGAACTCGACCGAGACGGTGCCGTCCGCGACCGTCACAAGGGCCCACTCGGCGACCGGCCTCAGGCTCGGCGGCTCGGGAGCGTGCCGGTCGAACGAGATTCCGACGCTGCCCGGGTTGACGTAGAGCGCGTCGCCGATCCGGCGTGCCGACTGAACGTGCGTGTGACCTCCTGCCAGCAGCGCCGCGCCGTGACCGAGGAACGGCTCGAGTGCCTCGCCGGCGAGCTCGGGCAGGAGCACGTCGTCGTAGGAGCGCGGCGAACCATGAAAGAAGAGAAGCGACACGCCCTCGGCCTCGCGCCGGACGACCGGCGCGAAAGAGCGGATCTGCTCGACGTGTGCGCTGTTCAGCTGCGACAGCGTCCACTCGCGCACCTCGAGCAGGCGCTCCGTGATCGGTTCGGATGAGTCGGTGGGTACCTCGAGCAGCAAGGCGTCGGCATTGCCGAGCACCGTGTCGCAACCGAGGGCCGCGAGGCGGTCGAGTGTCTGCGCAGGCTCTGCGCCGCCCTGCGCGACGTCGCCGAGGCAGGCGATCTCCTCGACTTCGAGCCGCTCGACGTCCTCGAGCGCGGCGCGGAAGGCGACGTCGTTTGCGTGCTGGTCGGAGAGGAGCGCGAGGCGCACGGCGCGAGGCTACCCTGGCCCGCTGGTCGTGTTGGTGCTGCGCAAGCTTCTTCTCACCGTCGTGCTCGCGGCGGCTTTCGTGTCCGTACTGGCCTCTGCGGCGACCGGTCGCTCGAGCCAGGAGTCGGTCTCGACCTCGACTCTCATGCCGGGCGTGACCTACAGCCGCGTCGTCGACTTCACGTCGCGAGGTCCGATCGTGCTCGACGTCGTGACCGCGCCGAAGCCGACCGGCGTCCTCTACTCGCTGGTGCCCGCGCTCTCCAACGACCTCCTGGTCGGTAAGGAGACACTCACGCACCTCTCGAGCAGAGTCGCCGGCGGGGCGGCGACAGTCGCGATCGACGGCGACTACTTCAACCGTCGAACCGGGGCGCCGGGGGGCATTCTCATGCGGGACGGCGTGCTCGAAAGCGCTCCCGCGACCGGGCGGACGAGCCTCGGCATCGACGCCGGCGGGATCCTGACTGCTGCGCGCGTCTCGCTAGCCGGAACC
>JAICME010000123.1 GCA_025929425.1 Thermoleophilia bacterium
CCAGCTTGACAGGAGAACACATGTTCGTATAGAACATCTGTTCCCATGATCGCGTGTCTGACCATCCCAGGGCTCGAGTTGAAGGCGTCGCTGCGGCGGACGCCGACCCTCGCGCTGCGTCCCGCGGCGCTGGCGCCCGCTCCGCAGGGGGAGCCGGTGATCGGCCCGGTGACGGCGGCCGCCGAGGCAGCCGGCGTACAGCCGGGGATGCGCCTGGGGGAGGCGCTCGCCACGTGCCCGGAGCTTGCGCTCGTCGAGCCCGACGCGGCCGGCGCCGAGCTCGCCTGGGAGGAGATCATGCACGCGCTCGAGGACGCCGGTTTCTCCGTCGACCCCGCCTCGCTCGGAGTCGCGTACTTCGAGACGCGCGGAGTGGAAAGGCTCTACGGCGGTCTCGAGCCGGCGCTCAGGCGCGCGCTCGCGGCGGTCGGTACGGAGTGGGACGCACGCATCGGTGCGGCCGGAAGGCGCTTCGCCGCGCTCGCAGCAGCGTCCGTCGCGCGACCGGGGCAGACGGTCGTCGTCGCCGACGAGGATCTGCCGCAGTTCCTCGCGCCGCTGCCGCTCACGCTCCTCCCGCTCGAGCGTGGCCGCTACGAAGAGCTCGAAGCCCTCGGAGTCCGCAAGCTCGGACAGCTTGCCGGGCTCCCGGGTGGCGCCGTCGCCGAACGTTTGGGGCCGGACGGCCGGCGCGCCTGGGGCCTGGCGAGAGGTGGAACGGCCGCGCGCGTGCGCGGCCGTCGTCCGCCCGCCGCCGTCGCCTCCTCGCTCGAGTTCCCGGAGGCAGTGGGCAACGAGCTGACGCTGAGGCGTGCGCTCGCGGGGCTCGTCGAGACCGTGCTCGCGCGACCCGAGCGACGCGATCGGTTCGTCCGCAAGATCGCGCTCTCCGCTCGGCTCGCAGGGGCTGGAAGCTTCGTCGGCGAAGCCGACGAAGCCCGGCCGGAACACCGCGCGCCTACGGCGCGCGGGGGCGGCTCGTGGCGGCGGACGCTGACCTTGCGCGAACCGAGCGCCGACCCCGATCGGATCCGCATCGCTCTCTCGCCGCGGCTCGCCGAGCTGCCGGCCCCCGTCGTCGAGCTGCGCCTCGAGCTCGTGGAGCTGACCGAGCCGACCGGCCATCAGCTCGAGCTGCTCGCAGCCGGCGCCGAGGACCGCTCCCGCCTGCGGGACGGGCTCCGGCAGGTGCGGGCGAGCACCGGCTCCGGCTCCGTGTGCACCGTCGTGGAGGTGGCGCCGTGGTCGCGCGTGCCGGAGAGTCGCGCGCTGCTCGTCCCGAAGGACGAGTAGTCGCACGCTTCAACGCGCCGCGAGCGGCGCGCGTCGAGGCGAATGCGAACGGGTCGCCGCTCCAGGTCAACCACCGTGCGGTCGCGCTCGTGCGTGAGGAATGGCGCGTCGTCGACCGGTGGTGGACGGAGGAGCCCGTCATCCGCGGCTACTTCGAGGTCGTGCTCGAGAGTGGCGAGAACACCGTCGTCTTCCACGACGGCGCGAACGGTGGCTGGTACACCCAGCGAGGAGCATGACCGACTTCAGCGAGGTCGAGCGCGAGGAGATCGCGGTGCAGTTCGTCCGCGTCCCCGACGGGCTGGACGAGATCGCTCGCGCCTGGAGCGAGCTCGAGGCCCTCGTCGCTCTGCGAGGCCGGCACTTCTACGGCGCCTACGATCCGGTGGCCGACGACTACCGCGCCTGCGTCGAAGTGCGGGAAGGCGACGAGCTCGTGCCCGGGCTCGGGAGCGGAACGCTCCCCGGAGGCAGGTACCTCCGCGCGCGGTTACGCGGCGAGCCGCCGGACGTCTACGAACGGATCAAGCCGACCTTCGATGCACTCGCCGCACGCGAGGCTCCGGACGAAAGCCGCCCGAGCCTCGAGCACTACCGCCGCCACGACGAGATCGACCTACTCCTGCCGATCTAGAGCGTCCCGGAGCATCCGTGCCGCCGCCTCGGGATCGTCGGCATTCCGCACGGCACGGACCACCGCGACGCCGGGAGCGCCCGCAGCCACGACCTCGTGGACGTTGGAGAGGTCGATCCCCCCGATTGCGAACCACGGCACGGCGAGCGTCGCAGCGGCGGCCCGAACCAGCTCGAGACCGCCTGCGACCGCGTCCTCCTTCGTCGGCGTGGCGAACGCAGTCACACCGGCGTAGTCGGCGCCTTCGACATCCTCGAGCTCGCCGGTCGTCGAGACCGAGATCCCGATCAGGCGGTCGGAGCCGACGAGCGCGTGCGCTTCGGCGACCGAAGCGTCGCTGCGGCCGACGTGGACACCGTCGGCACCGCACGCCTCGACGAGATCGGGCCGGTCGTTGAGGACGAAGAGCGCGCCGTGGACGTCGCACGCCGCCCGGAACGGCTCGGCCGCGGCGACGAGAGCCTCGTCGCCGCGCTCCTTGTCGCGAAGCTGAACGATGTCGACCCCGCCGCGGAGGGCGGCGTCGAGGAGCGCGCGCGGATCCTCGCCGCGGGGCCGTGCCTCGAGGACGAAGTACAGCCGTGAGCGGGCAAGGCGCTCGCGCCGGGCAGGGCCGTCCATGGCGCGCCACGCTACTTGCTCATCAGGCGCTCAGATTGAAGAGGCAAAGTCCGGAGAAGAGTCTGCGTGCGTCTCTTCCTCCCTTTCCTGCTCGCGGCCGCGGTGACATCGGCAGCCGGCTGCGCCGGCCACGTCGCCGCCACCGTCCGCACAGATCCCAAGCCTCACCACTCGGGAGCCAAGAAGACAGCGACCGAGTCAGCGGCAACCCGGCTGTTCTCCCGTCCCGTGACACGACCCCACCTCGCGCCGGGCTCTGATCCGTCCGCGTTGCCGGGTGACCTGCTGATCGCCGACCGCTCGAACAACCGCCTGCTCGTCGTCGACCCGCAGGGACGGATCGTCTGGCAGTTCCCACATCCGGGCCACGGTGGCCTGCCGGTTCCCGACGATGCCTTCTTCTCGCCGGACGGCAGCGAGATCATCGCCACCGAGGAAGACGTGTCGGCCGTGACGGTCGTCGACGTCGCCACCGGCCGCGTCGTCTATCGCTACGGCCAGGTCGGCGTGCCGGGCAGCGGGCCGAATCAGCTGTCCAACCCGGACGACGCCATGCTGCTTGCCGACGGCTCGATCGTTCTCGCAGACATCAAGAACTGCCGCCTCCTCCGGCTCCGTCCGCCGTCGCACCAGCCGGCCGAGACGCTCGGCAGCCCCGTGCAAGGCTGCATCCATGACCCGCCGCGCACATGGGGGAGCCCGAATGGAGCGTTCCCACTCGAGGGCGGAGGCGTGCTCGTGACCGAGATCAACGGCAGCTGGGTCGACGCTTTGTCGGCGGTCGGGCACCTTCTCTGGTCGACGCATCCGCCCGGCGTCTACTACCCGTCCGACTCGAACGAGGTTAGACCCGGCCTGTACGTCACCGTCGGCTGGCAGAGTCCGGGAATCCTCGAAACCTTCGATCGCACCGGCCGGCTGCACTGGCGATACCGTCCGCAAGCGGGTGCACCCTCTCTCGACCATCCGTCACTCGCCGAGCCGCTGCCGAACGGAGACTTCCTCGTCACCGACGACTTCAACGATCGCGTCATCGTCGTCGACCCCCGGACGAACCGGGTCGTCTGGCAGTACGGCCACACCGGGGTGCCGGGCAGCGCGCCGGGCTACCTTTCGCGGCCTGACGGCGTCGACCTCGTCCCACCGGCGGCACTTCTGACCCGCCTCCACGCGAGCATCCGGCTGCGCGGGTGACTGCTCCGACGGAACGGCCGCGCCGTCGGCGGCGCCGGCGGCGCTCCAAGCTGCCGCTGCTCGCCGTCCTCCTGCTCGTGGTAGTCGCCGTCGTGGGCCTGCTGACGCGCCACCACTCGAATTCGCAGGCGGCTGCCAAGAACCAGGCGCTCCTGGCGGCGAAGCGTGCGCGGCGTCGGGCCCGCCTCGCGAATACGCCGGTCACCATCCCGGGACCGCTGGGCGGCGCGATGCTGATCGCCGACCGCGGCAACGACCGGATCCTCCTCGTCGATTCGCACCGGAAGATTCTCTGGCGATTCCCGACGCGCGCCGACACGGCGAAGGGCCGCCGGCTGGTCTTCGACGACGACACGTTCGTCGAGCCCGGCGGGAAGGCCCTCATCTCGAACGAGGAGGATCACCAGGACATCGTCTCGATCGACATCCGGACACACGCCGTCACGCGTCTCTACGGCACGCCCGGCGTGAAGGGTGGAGGCCTGAACGAGCTGAACTGGCCCGACGACGCGTACGTCCTGCCCGACGGGACGGTGACGGTGGCCGACGCCTACAACTGCCGCATCCTCTTCATCCGGAACCACCGCATCGTCCGGCAGATCGGCCGCACCGGAGTCTGTGTCCATGATCCTCCGCGGACGCTCGGCGCGGTCAACGGCGACACCCCGCTTCCCGACGGAGGCGTGCTCGTCTCCGAGATCAACGGCTCCTGGATCGACAACTTCAGCCCTCGAGGGAAGCTCCGCTCGTCGTTCCAGGCGCCGGTGGCATATCCGTCGGATCCACAGCCGCTCTCGGGCGGCCGCATTCTCCTCGCCGACTACGCCAGCCCCGGCGCCGCGGTGATCGTGAACCAGCGCGGGGAGGTGCTCTGGCGCTACAGACCGACCGTCGGCTGGGGGGTGCTGAATCATCCGTCGCTCGCGGTGATGCTGCCGAATGGGAACATCGCGATCAACGACGACTTCAACCACCGGGTCGTGATCGTCGACCCCCAGACGGGACACATCGTCTGGTTCTACGGCCACCGCGGCGTTCCAGGCCGTGGGGCGAACGAGCTCCACACGCCGGACGGGATGGACTTCATCCCGCTCGGACCGCACGAGAAGCCGCTCTGGCAGCTCGTGCATCACCCCTGACCCGGGCGCCGCGTCAGGTGTGTCGATGCCGTGCTCCGTGCTTCGGGCCGGAGGCCAGAGCGGCGGTCACGGGCTGGAGGGCCACGAGCAGGAGGTCGAGCACGACGAGCGCGCCGATGAGCCGTGCGTAGAGAGTTCCGGATGGCTGGGCCCAGATGGCCGCGGCGGCCGCTCCCGCCGCAAGAGCTGCGGTGCCGCATGACGCCGCAAAGAGCTCTCGCACGACAGTGGGATCGCGCTCGACTCGCCTGGCCGTGAGCGCAGCCACCTGGGCCGCCGCGAGGGCGAGGATCGTCGCCGTGCCGACCGACTTGCCGACGGCCTCGACAGCGGAGAATCCCCAGATCGAGACGAGCCCGAGCACGGCCCCGGCGGCAGCAAGCACCACCGCACCCTCTGCGAGCGTCCGGGCGCGGCCCTTGTCGAGCAGGACGACGCCGGGCAGCGAAACCACGCCGTAGCCGGCGAGGAGCAGCGTTGTCCCGATGACGCGGCGCTCGGTGTCTCCAAAGCGGCCGACGAGCAGAATCGCGATCGCGAGCAGTGCCGCCACGCTCAGAAGGCCGGCAACCGCAAGAAGCAGAATCCGCCGTCGTCTCATGGGTCCTCTGCCAGAAGGATCGCTCGCGCCGGCGAAACCGGCATCCGGGTAGGCGCGGATTCCAGTCCTACGAACGTGTGTTCGTCTAGGCTTCGGGAATGAGGCTAGCTCCGCAGCGAGTCGATGAAGCCGACGCGCGGCGCGTGAATGTTGAGCAGCCGGAAGGCTCCGCCGCAGGGACGAAAGCCATGCTCGACGTTCGGCGGCACCGAGAGGAACGTGCCGGGAACGGCGCGGTGCCATTCGCCGTCTCGGAAGAACTCGACCTCGCCTTCGATCACGTAGAACGAGTCGGTGTGGTCGGAGTGGGTGTGTGGGTCGACGCCCTCGAACTCCGGCCCGAACGAGAGCTCGAGCACCTCGAGATGCGGCAGCTCCGCGAGGACGCGATGGCCGCTCGGCGTCCGCTCTCCCTCGCCAGGCCGCGTGAAGTACGGCTCGCCCATCGGGGCAGATCATGCCCGACTACGTAGAGCTGCACGCGCACTCGGCGTACTCGTTCCTCGACGGTGCGTCGCAGCCGGAGGAGCTCGCGGCGCGCGCGGCCGAGCTCGGCTACGAGGCGCTCGCGCTCACCGACCACGACGGCGTCTACGGCTCGCTCGAGTTCGCCCATGCTGCGAAGCACCTCGACGTGCGGCCGATCACCGGCACGGAGGTGACCCTCGCGGACGGCTCGCCGGGCGCCGCCAAAGACGGCGCGGTCTATCGGCCGGGCACCGGTGGCTCTGCCGCCGGTGCTTCCAGCCACGTGACGTTGCTCGTCGAGAGCGCGCGCGGCTACGCGAACCTCTGCCGGCTCCTGACCGCCGCGCACGCACACACGCGCGACACGACCAACCGCGACCCGTTGCCGCCGAGGCTCGACCAGGCGCTGCTCGAGGAGCTGAACGAAGGGCTCGTCTGCCTCTCGGGCTGTGCGCGTGACGGGCTCGCCGTGCGCGACCCGAACGCAGCGGCACGACTCGCGCGGGCGTTCGGCCGCGACCGCTTCTACGTCGAGCTGCAGCGGCCCTTCGAGCGCGGCGACGCGCGCCGGAACGCCCACCTGCGCGACCTCGCCGAAGCGCTTGGCGTCCAGACCGTCGCGACCGGCGACGTCCACGCGCACGACCGCAGCCGCGTCGCGCTCCAGGACGTTCTCGTCGCCGTCCGCTGCTGCACCTCGCTCGAGGGCTGCGAGCAGGAGCGGCGCGGCAACCACGAGTCCGTCCTCCTGCCCCGGCAGGAGATGCTCGAACGGTTCCCGGACGACCGCGACGCCGTCCACCGCACGGGTGAGCTCGCCGCACGGCTCGAATTCGACCTGACGAAGGAGCTGGGCTACCGCTACCCGGACTTCTCCGACGGGGCCGAGCCGGCGATCGTCCAGCTCCGTCGCGTCTGCGAGAGCGCATTCGTCGAGCGCTACTCCGACCTCAACGGCCACAAGCGCCGCGTCCGCCGCCGGCTGGAAGAGGAGCTCGGGCTGATCGACGAGCTCGGCCTCGCCGGCTTCTTCCTCCTCCACTGGGAGGTGCTCGAGCTAGCGCGCGAGGTCGCGCTCGAGGTGCGCGGTCCGGGCTCGATGCGACACGTCCTGCCGCCCGGTCGCGGGCGCGGCTCCTCGGTCGGCTCGCTCGTCTGCTACCTGACCGGCCTCTCGCACGTCGACCCGGTCGCGAACAACCTCTCGCTCGGCCGTTTCCTCAACCGCGAGCTCGCGTCGGTGCCGGACATCGACCTGGACTTCCCGCGCGACATCCGCGAGAAGCTCATCGTCCGCGTGGTCGAACGCTACGGGGCCGAGCACGCCTCGCTCGTCGCGGCCTTCGCGACCTACCGCTCGCGCGGCGCAATCAGGGACGTCGGCAAGGCGCTCGGCCTCCCGTACGCCGACCTCGAACGGCTCGCACGCTTGACGGACGGCTGGAACGCGCAGCGCGTCGCCGACGAGATCGCCGCTCTGCCCGACGCGGCGACGAAGCTCCGCTCACCGCGCTGGCGCGCCTTCGGCGCCCTCTGCACCGAGATCGCCGGCCTGCCGCGCCACATCTCCCAGCATCCGGGTGGGATGGTCATCTCCTCGCGGCCGCTCGTCGAGCTCGTGCCGGTGCAGCCGGCCGCGATGGAGGGCCGGCAGATGTGCCAGTGGGACAAGGACTCGTGCGCCGACGCCGGTTTCCTCAAGATCGACCTGCTCGGGCTCGGGATGCTGTCGGCGGTCGAGGAGTGCGTCGACCTGATCGCGCGCCACCGAGGCGAGCAGATCGACCTCTCGCGCGTGCCGGTCGACGACCCGGACGTGTTCGCGGAGATCCAGCGCGCCGACACGGTCGGCTGCTTCCAGATCGAGAGCCGCG
>JAICME010000057.1 GCA_025929425.1 Thermoleophilia bacterium
CACTCGACCGCGGAGATCGCCACCCGCCTGGGGGTTTCCCCCATCACGGTGCGCCGGCACGTCGGCCTGCTCCTGCGCAAGCTCGACGCCGAAAGCCGCGAGGACGCCGTTGCGAAGCTGCGCTCCTACCGCAGGCGCTGAAGTGTCACCCCATATGTAAGAACAGAGCTAGCCTTTCGGCTCAAGAGTGCTCGCCGCTTCGTAGCGATTCTGTCTAATAAGCGTTCCGATCGGGGACCGGGGGGTTGCCCAGATGCCGTCGACAAGAAATTTCCTGGTAGTCGTAGCGCTGGCCGTGCTAGTCGGCTGCAGCGCCGCGGCAATCGGGCGCGCGTCCCCTACAGCTCAAGCGCCGCGCTTCCTCTGGGGCGCCACCATCGGGGCGCAGTTCACCGGAACGGAAGCGCCGTGGAGCTGGCCGGCGGTACAAGAGTTCGAGTCGAGGAACGCAGGCGGCAAGCCCATCAATGCGATCCACTGGGGTGTTCGCGCGCCATGGGTTCACGATTTCGACTGGGGGCGGGGCGCATTCGACGCGGCAGAAAACGGGGGCGCTGTTCCAGTCGTCGACATGAGCACCGGCCACGCCAGCCTGAGGGCCATCGCACACGGCGCCCAGGACCCTGCGCTACGCACCTGGGCCGAGGAGGCGGCGAGCTGGGGCTACCCGTTCCTGCTCCGGTTCGACTTCGAGATGAACGGCCAGTGGTTCAGCTGGGGTACGAGGCCGATCAACCACAACCCCCCTACCAGCTTCGTCGCCGCCTGGCGTCATGTGCACCGCATCTTCACCGCCGCGGGAGCCACCAACGTGCAATGGGTCTGGTGCCCGAACATCGACCCGTACCACACGATGACCAACCTACGCCGCCTCTACCCCGGCAACGCGTATGTCGACTGGACCTGCCTCGACGGCTACAACCGCGACCAGCCCTGGATGAGCTTCTCCCGACTCTTCGCGGACACCTACCACCGGATCATGAAACTCGCACCCTCGAAACCCATGATCATCGGCGAAGTCGCCTCGACCGGACACGGCGGCAACAAGGCGCACTGGATCAGGAACATGTTTCACGCCTTAGCTACCCGCTTCCGCCACATCCACGGCGTGATCTGGTACGACAAATACGGTCTGCGGACCGAGCGGGCGCCCAGGGATTGGCCAATCGAACGCTCGAAGTCGGCCTCGGCGGCCTTCAGCAAAGGCATCAGCAGAACCCTCGCCAGGGTCTGCCGGGGGCTCGGAGGAGACGCGCTGACGCACTGCGCGACGGGGGACCTCATAGCTCGTTCGGGCTGAGCCGAGCCTGTCAGGTCTCGAGCATGCGCCGCAGGATGCGGGTCGCGACTCGGTTGGCGGGAACGTTCACAGCCAGGTAATGAAAGTGCAGTCCCGGGGGCGCGTTCACCTCGATCACTGCCCCGCCGGCGGCGGTGATCCCGCGACCAAGATCCGGCGTGACGACGTCGACTCCGGCGAGGCGTAGCCCAACTGCGGCAACGGCACGAGTCACCTCCTCGACGAGCTCCGAGGCCAGGCTCGGAAGTCCGACCGAATGCGTGTCGAGTCGACCGCCGTCACCGCTCGAGTGCTTCACTGGATGTCGAACACCGGCAGACGGAATGGACTCGAGGTCGAGCCGTTGCGCGCGCAGCGCGAGGAGACAATCGAAATCCGGCTTCACGAGGTGATTTCCCCGCGACCCCGCGGCCTCCACGCGCGCCCGGTTCTCGGACCTGATCAGCTCCCGAACAGCCGATCCGCCGTCACCCTCGACCGACGACGGATCTCGCCGCACGACATCGAGCAGCTCTCCGTCGAGAAGGAGGAGCCTGTACGTGGCGCCCACGACCTGCCGCTCAAGCACGAACTCGTCTCCATACGCTGCGGCAGCGACGAGCGCGCGAGCCAGGTGGGCCGGCTTCTCGATGCCACACGTCACCCCCTCCCCGGCCGAGCCGGCACGCGGCTTGAGAACCCAGCGTCCGTCACCCTGCCGCACGCGTGCGATCGCATGCCGCACCTCCCTGAGCACAAACGGCACCTGCTCCGGCACCGCCACACCGGCGTCGGCAAGACGACCGACGACGTGTGACTTGTCGAGGGAGCGCCGGATCGCTTCGGGAGGGTCGAGGTGGGTCTCCCACTGGTCCACCCGCGCCTGCGCCCTGCCGAGCTGGAACTCGAAGCCGCTACTCCAGTCGCCGGACACAGACGCGCCGACCTCCGCCGCCGCGCCCGTCCAGACATCGCTCAACACCGTCTTCGGGCGGCGGTCGAACTCGGCTACCAGACGCCGGTACTCGCTCAGATAGGAGCCGCCGTACGTCGCTGCGAGCATGGCGCGGCTGGTTGCACGAGCCGCCAGCCGAAGAGCGGTACCCATGGGCTCACGTGCCACGCAGCTCCGTTCGGCTACCGGCGATCTCGGCGACAGATGCCCCTACCGGATAGATCATCATCGGGGCATCAGTCTCGTCCCATGTCTGGAGTATCGGTTCGACGATCCGCCACGATTCCTCCGGCTCCTCGGGATCCAGGGTGAAGGTGTCGTCGCCGACGAGCGCGTCGCGGAGCAGTCGCGTCGAGGGTGACTCCTGGTCGACAGGAAGACAGAACTCGAGAGCGGAGTCGTCCTCTCGGCCGATCACGAGGTCCGCAGCGAGGACGCCCAGCCGCACGTAGCCGAGCGACGCCCCGCGCGACCGCTGCGCGAATCGAAACTGGATGCACCGACGCGACTGCGCAATGCCCTTCGCGGCTCGAAGGAAGAAATGGACGTCTTGCCACCGCGGCATCCACGAACGCAACCCCAGCGTCACCAAGGTCTCCGGCTCGCTTCGCGCCTTCGAGGAAGTGGCGGCAGGGCTGTCTCCGACATGACGCCCTCGCGTGGAGGACGACTCAGCATCCGCTGCGGCCGAGACCCGTCGCAGCGCCGCGAGCCGGCTCTTCGCGAGGTCGGCCCTTGTCATCGACTCGGGCGAATCCATCGTGACGACCGCGAGGAGCTGTAGCAGGTGGCTCTGAACCATGTCGCGCATGGCGCCCGTATACGACTGGCCATCCGACTGCGCCGCGCGCGTCTCTTCCCAGACGATCTCGACCCGTTCGACAGGCAGCAGGTCGACAAGGCACAGGGGGTCGGACTGCACTCGCCAACGCAGGAGCTCCTGGACGACGTGGTGGTACAAAAAGTGGTCGATCCTGAACACCTGCCGCGCTTCGAACGTAGCCCGGATGTACGCGTTCAAGGCACGCGCCGACTTACGGCTGAGGCCGAAAGGCTTGTCGAGAACGATCCGGGTCAGAGGCGAGGCGGGCGCGTACGCTAGTGCCCGTAGCGCCTGCGGCACGGTCTCAGGTGGCGTCGCGACGTAGGCAAGTACCGGCTCGGTCATGCCTATTCCCTGGAGTGCAGCCGTGTCGCGCACGTCCGCCTGGAGATACGAAATCCGTCTAAGCAGCGCTTCACGCACCGCAGACTGCACATCCGAGGCATGCACCGACAGCTCGCGCCCTAGGAGATCGCGGCAACTCTCCACCGAAAGCGGCTCCACCCCGGTGACGACGACCGCGAAATCTGGTCCCAGCTCGCCGTTGTCCATGAGACGGGTCAGAGCCGGCAGGAGATGGCGTCTTGAAAGATCACCCGTCCCACCTATGATGAGCATTCGGCGCAGCGGCGCCCCAGAACCGACTCGTGTGTGAGGAGAACGTGCGGCGTGCATGATTCAGCGCAATCGGACGCGCTCGCGCTCCCCTATGCGGACGCCATCGTGCTGGCGGCGGGGTCGAGTGAACGGATGGGCGGCGCCGACAAGCTGATGATGAGTATCGCGGGAATGCCGCTGGTCGCGTGGACGCTGCGGTCGGTGGCGGCTGCTTCGTGTGTGCGGCGAATCATCGTCGTTGCGCGGCCGGATCGGGTGGAGGAGATGGCCACGGCACCCTATGTGCGCGCGCTCGAGGCAACTGTCGTTTCGGGTGGACCGAGGCGCCAGGATTCTGTCGCGAACGGCGTCGACGCCGCTACCGCTCCGGTCGTGTTGATCCACGACGGCGCCCGGCCGCTCGTGACGCCGGACCTCGTCGATCGGGTGGCAGCAGAAGCCTGGAAGCAGGGTGCCGCCGTACCGATCGTCGCCGTCCCCGAGAGCATGCGCGAGGTTGTAGAGGGGCAGATCGTTCGCACGGTCGATCGCACAGGTCTGTTCCGATCGCAGACCCCACACGGTGCGCGGCTCGAGATCTTGCGTCGTGCCTACGCCGTTCAGGATCCCCATGGCCCTGAGACCTTCATCGACGAGACGACGCTCGTGCAGAGCGCCGGGATCTCCGTCGCAACGGTGCCTGGGGAGGCGCAGAACCTCAAGGTCACCCTTCCAGGAGACGACGAGCTGGCGATCGCGCTCCTCGGAGCGAGAACGCTCTCTTCGGATCTCCTGAGAGTTCACGTCGACCAGTGACCGGCCGTAGGTCGGGGGCGGCGCTCACCCTCCTTCTCCGGATCACGCCGAAACGGCGCGCGAAGATCGTCGTTCACAGTGTCCCGGACTTCGAGGACGGAGCACTCGCCGTCCTCGACGAGCTGCTGAACAGGGGTCACAGACCTCTGATCTTGCTCGAGAGACCGCTGCCTAATGACGCGAACGTCTCGGACCTCGCCGAGCGGGGGGTCACGGTCGCCGAGAAGACGAGTGCGGGGGGCCGCCTGCACTATCTCACGGCCGAGATCGTCTTCACCACGCACGGACCTTTTCGGATGCATCCGCCGGCTCGGAACCAGCGCGTCGTCTACCTCGGCCACGGCGAGCCGCTCGCGAAAGGGGCCGGCTATTGGATAGGAGATGAAGCCAATCGTGCCACGGTGGCGGTCGCCAGCTCGACGATCGGACGAGCCTTTCGATGCGCACAACAGGGACTCAGACCGGAACAGGTCTTGCTGGTCGGCGCACCCAGGAACGACCGCCTGTTGCGGAGCGACAGAGAACGTATGCGGGAAACGGTGGCCGCCTGGCTCCCCGACGACACGACGACCCTCTTCCTCTGGCTGCCGACGTTCAGACGCAGCGATTTCCGCCTCGACGGCGTCGATGCCGGTACTGCGGCGCTGCCGCTCGGCCTCGAGAACCTCCAGAGAGTGGACAGCTGGCTTGCCGCGCACCGGGCCGCGATCCTTGTCAAGCCGCATCCACTGAGTCGCATGTATCCCGCAGGCGCGTTCGAACGTATCCGGGCGATCGACGATGCGGCGCTGATAAGCGCCGGACTGTCGCTCAACTCGGTTCTCGCGGCCGCGGATTGCCTGATCACGGACGCCTCGTCGGTCTGGGTCGACTTTCTCCTGCTGGGGCGGCCGATGATCTGTTGCTTCCCCGATCTGGACGAGTACCGGCGCTCGAGGGTGCTCAACCTGGAACCGTACGACCAATGGTTCCCGGGCCCGTTGGTGACGGACGCCGACGGCCTGCTTGAGGAGCTGGCGGCAGTGACCGGTGGCGCGGACCCCTACGAAGAGAGACGCGAGTGGCTCACGCGAGCCCTTCACGTTCATCGAGACGGCAAGGCGGCGCCTCGCTTGCTCGACGCGTTGGGTCTCTAGAGACCGGCTATCTCCCCAAAGAAGTGCCGGGCCGCCGGTGAGGCGCGTGGCCGCCCATCATGAGCCCGACGGGGAGGTCGTAGACCACGATGTCGCCGCTGTCGTAGATCGGTTCAGCCCCAACACGCGGAAACTTCATACGCGCGCGGGACAGCGCCTTGTCGCGACGGTCGCGGAAGAAGTAGTAGCCGTTGGCGCCGTCGCCGCCCGAGGGCTCCCGATCCGTGACGACGTACCGAATGCCGTTTCGATGCAGGACGCCGATCTGCCACGGAGGGAACCCTCTTGTTTTGAGGATTGTCGCGATGGGCGGGTTGGTGCCGGCGAAGACGTGCTGACGCCCGTCGACCAGCAAGAAGCGTCCGTCGGCCTCCCCCGCAGCAATCCGATTTCCAGGCCCCAAGACCCTGCCGGCCCACTGGGCAGCCGTCGCCGCCTGAGGTATCAGGGTGCCACCCCGGACGGATACGCGGTACGGCTCCGCGAGCCGCGTTGCGCTTGGTGTCGTGGAGATGACATCCCCCATGACGAGGAGCGCCAAGGCCGCGACCATCCCGAAGCGTACGAGCCGCCCTGGGAACCGCTCCAGCAGCCAAAGCCCGAATAGCGCGAGCGCGAGGGCGCCTCCGACGAACAGGAACTCTGACGCCCGCACGGCAGTCTCCCATGCCGCTGGAACGAGACGCAGCGTCAACGAGGCGACGTACGCGATTCCCGCGAGCGCGAACACGATCGGAGCCGGAAAATCCCGGTAGCGCCGCCAGATCGCGCGAACGCCGAAGAGGATGCCCACGGTGGCGATCAGCACAGCCGTGAAAGCCAGGTAATGCTCCCATGCTGGCCCCTGCCCTGCGCCGCCGTGAGACTGGAACAGCTTACGCACCTGGGCCTCACCCTGAGCCGTCCGGATCGTCTCGCGCAGCGCGCCCAGGAGGACGGGTGAGAGATAACCGGTGGTCTCGCGCGCGACGAGCGTGAGCCAGGCTGCCGTCAGGGCGATGGCGACGAGCGCGACGCTCCACGGCCGGCGCAGCCGATGGCGCACCCAAGGCAGCGGCAGGAGACAGATCGCCAGGAGGGTGGCGATCAGGGCGTATGACGTCATGTGGTGCGTGACGACGACGCCAGCCGTCAGAACGAGCGCCACGGCGAGCCACGCCCGCCCGCTGAGGCCCGAGGGAGGGCGCGCACGTAGAGCCGCTGCGAGCGCCAGAATCGCAATCGGCAACGCGAGCGACTCGTACGAAAAGTCAGCGATGAAGAACAGAAAATGCGGACTTGCCGCGTAGAGCGCTGCGGCGAGGCCGGCGAGACGCCCCGAGCCGGTGACGGTCTCGTAGAGAAAGAACAGAGCAAGCATCAAGATCAGTCGTGCGACCGCGCTGATCACCAGACCCGCCGCAAATGTGGACATGCCGGTCAGCGCCGATAGGGCTGCGGTTGGAGCTTCGAGCCCGGGATAGGCGGGGGTCGCGGGAAGAATCGGGTTCTCGCGGAAAAGCTGGTGCGTGGCGAGGATCGACAAGACGTTGTACTGATGTACGAACTCGTCGGTGTAGAGGAACCGAAATGGATCTCTGAGGACCTTGACGAGATACGAGGCAAGCCCGAGCAGAACGAGCAGAGCCACGCGCTCATGCCGCGTCGGAGTCCGGGACGCGAGGCGTGCCGTGACCGGCAGGAAGATGGCGAACAGACCGAGCCAGAACGGCACACCTCCGTGACGGTGGCCGCTCCGCGAGAGCGCGTCGGCGGCCGAAACGAGCAGCAGTCCGGCGGCGCTCGAGAGGATCAGCAGTGCGCTCAGCGTCGCTCGGCGGATCCCTCCCGCAGCCCAGTCGTCAGTTGCGGCGACCGTGGGCAGCTCTGGTCGCCGCGTCTCCGGCAGTATCACAGCGTTTGCGCGGGGCGCCGCCGTCTGCCCGGTGGCGGCCCGTGGAAGCAGATTCACCGGTGCATGCGGCCCATGCGATTCGGCTGTCTCTGCGTCGATCGTGTAGCGCTCGACGAGCGCCTTACGGTCCTCGGTCAGGCCCCTCGTCGTTGCACGGGCTGCCTCAGCGCGATCGCCGTTCCGGCCGGACTCGGGAGCCCGCCGCCGAGTCCAGAAATGGTCTTTGCCGCCTCCGGAGTTCGAGGAGCTCACTTTCGCATGGTACTGCCGGGTTCGAGGCGCTCAGCTTCGCGCGAGGAGACGTGATCTCCGCCGGAAAGCCAAGCGGCTCGCTCACTACCTCGGCTCGAACCGTCCTGACCAGCCGCGACGTCGAGCCGCTCGCTCGATCGCCATCCCGGCGACGGCATATCCCACTGTCGTGCTCGCGAGCCCGGCGAGGATCGCTCCGGCCCGCGCCACGCCCGAGGCGCGACCGCGCCCGACGGCGTCCGTCAGCCCGCGGCGAACACCGGCAGGGAGTATCCGACGCACGTAGTCGCGCTCGGAGGCGAGGCCCGCATCGGCACCCACCAGCCGAGATACGACTGCCTTCGATCCCCCCTCGAAGTAGCAGCGGGACAGGAAACGGCCAAAGCGTCCGCGGCTTGGGGGGACACGGTGGAGGATGCGCGCCTCCGGGACGTAAAGCAGCTTCTTTTCCGGCCAGCGCTGGCGAAGCCTGATACAGAGCTCCGTCTCGTCGCAGCCGTAGCCAAGCCTGAAGCCACCGAGCGCGCGGACGAGATCGCGTCGAAAAGACATGTTGCAGCCGAACATGTTCCGGACTTGCTCCGTCGTGTCGGGCATTCCCCGGTAGCTGCAGCCGACGACCCAGTCGAACTCGGCGGGAAACCATGCAGGGCGCTGCGTCTCCCAGAGCGGCTCCGCACTTCCTCCGACGCCCGCGACATCCGGATCGTCGTAGGCTCGGGCGAGGAACTCGAGCCAGCGTTCGGAAGCAAGTGCATCGTCGTCGAGAAACGCGACGATTGTGCCCGACGCCGCTTCCACCCCGCTGTTCCGTGCCCCACCGAGACCCGCGGTCGCCGTGTTCTCGATGACCACGGCTGCAGAGAGTCGACCGCGCGCCTGGTCTGCCAAGCCGGGATTTCCGTCGACGACCACGATGACCTCATCTGGCTGCCGGGTTTGCCGTTCGAGCGAGCGAACGGCCGCTTGGAGGTCCGGCCACCGTTCCTCGTCGTGGGCACAAACGACCACGGTGACGGTGTCGCTCATGGCCGCTCGGCTTCGGATCTGCCGGCGCCTGCGCGGGCCAGCGCGAGACCCTCGGGCGTGCCGATGTCGATGACCGGCTCCGCCAGGCGGGCCGCGGACAGGGGTAGCCCTGACTCGAGCGCGGCGGGAAACACGTCCCTTCCAAAGTCAGATTCCACGCCCGGTGGCAGCGCCGCGACGAGATCCGGCTCGATTACGTAGAGCCCCGAGTTGATGAGGACTGGTCCCTCTGCCCGGGAGCCCTTCTCGGTGAACCGTTTGATGCGGTCGTGGCCGTCGACCTCGACGACGCCCTTGCCCTCGGAGGACCGAGCCTCGTGCACCGCGAGGGTCGCGCTCGCCGCCGTCCTTCGATGAAGCTCCAGGATCGGGGAGATCGGTGCGTCGAGCAAGACATCGCCGTAGAGCACGATGAACGGGTCCGGCCGCAGGTGGTCGAGCGCGTTGCGGACCCCGCCTGCGGTCCCCAGGAGATGCTCCTCGATCACGCAGACCAGCTCGGCAGAGCCAGTGTACTTCTCTGCGAAGAGGCCGATCTGGGCGGCATGGTGGTGCGCGTTGACCACGACCTGGCTGACGCCGTTTCGTTCCAGGTAGTGGAGTTGGCGTTCCAGCAGAGGGCGCCCCTCGATCTCAAGGAGCACCTTGGGGGTCGCTTCGCCCAGCGCTCCGAGCCGGGTCCCCCGACCGGCCGCGAGGATCATCGCCTTCATCGATAACCTGTCGGGCCGATCCAGGCCGCTTCCGGAGGCAAGCCATGTCCAACAAGTGCGCGATCGTCACAGGAGGTGCGGGCTTCATCGGCTCGCACGTCGTCGACGCACTGCTCGGCGACGACTGGCGCGTGGTGGTCGTAGACGACCTTTCGACGGGAGACGCCGATCGGGTCGCCGGCGAGGCGACGCTGGAGACAGTCGACATCACCGATCGCGCCGCGCTCGACGCGGTCGTCGACGCTGCCCAACCGGCGGCGGTCTTTCACCTCGCTGCGCAGTCGAGCGTGACGCGCTCGGTGGCCGACCCGAGGCGAGACTGCGAGATCAACGTCGTCGGCACGCTGAACGTCCTGGAGGGGGCCACGCGCCATGGGGCCCCGGTCGTCTTCAGCTCCACCGGTGGCGCCCTGTACGGCAACCGTGCACCACTGCCGACCCCGGAGACCGCGCCGCCTGCCCCGATCTCCCCCTACGGCGCCTCGAAGTGGGCCGGCGAGGCGTACCTGGCCACGTGGAGAGAGGCCAGCGGGATCCCGCACGCGGCCTGCAGGTTGGGCAACGTTTACGGCCCGCGGCAAAGCCCTCACGGGGAGGCCGGGGTCGTCGCGATCTTCAGCCACCGACTGTGGAGCGGCGAGTCTCCGACGCTGTTCGGGTTCGGAAAGCCGACACGCGACTACGTCCACGTGCAGGATGTCGCCCAGGCGCTCCTCGCAGCCGTAGGGCAGGGAGGAACCTTCAACATCTCGACCGGCGTCGAGACGGCCGTGTCCTCCATTTTCGAGCTCCTGCGGGCTGCCGCAGGCGTGACCAACGAAGGTGAGCTCGCGCCGCTGCGACCCGGAGAGCTGGAGCGCAGCTGTATAGATCCGAGCCGTGCCCGAGAGCAGCTCGGCTGGCAGGCAGCCGTCCGCCTGGAGAAGGGGCTCGCCGCGACTTATCACGCGCTCATCGCGGAATTCAAGCCCGACGATTCCCTCGGGGCCGGTTGAAAACCGCTCGCGATTGCTTCGCTTGCCGCATCGAGGGAAGGCGCCACTAGATCAGCCTCGCCCTCGGCTCCTCCGACCAGCGCGGTAAGGCAACCGGCCGCCCTGCCTGCCGCTACATCAGTCTCGGTATCGCCGATGACCCACGAGGCGGCAAGGTCGAGGTCGAGTTGTTCTGCGAGGTCGAGGATCATGCCGGGGCGTGGCTTTCGGCACTCGCAGTCGTCCTCCCCTTCGTGAAAGCAGTAGCGGAAGCGCTCGATCGCACATCGCTCGGCAACGAGGTCGCGCTGCATGCGCTGCTCGATCTCGCGCAGCGTTTCGCGGGTGACGAGCCCGCGCGCTACTCCCCGCTGGTTCGAAGCGACCGTCAGCACGTAGTCGGCGCGCGCGAGTCTGGCGACGCCCTCGACGGCGCCGGGCAACCAGGCGAAGTCGCTTACGGACGTGACGTATTCGTGTTCGGGTGCCCGCACGTTGAGCGTCCCGTCGCGATCGAGGAAGACCGCCTTCCTGCTCATACGACCCACGGCAGCTCATCGGCGAGCTTCGCCTTGAAGTAGTCGACGAGGATGTGATTGATGACCAGGTGCACGTCCTCGATCACGCCGTAGTGGTCTGAGGGCACGACGATCGCCACGTCGCACAGGGAGGCCGCCTCTCCGCCGTCGAAGCCGAGAAGGCACGCGGTCTGCGCGCACTGGTCCTGGGTATAGCTGAGCGCCTTGAGCACGTTGGCCGATTTGCCGCTCGCAGAGATAGCGATCAGCAGATCGCCCGGCCGGACCAGGTTCTCGAGCTGCTCGCGGAAGACATTCTCGTAGCCGAGGTCGTTTGCGAGAGCGGTCAGGATGGCGGCGTTGTCGTTGAGGCTCTGGATTCGGAACCTCCGCATGTTGGCGCCGATGGTGTTCTTCGCGAGGTCGGCCGCCATGTGACTGGCCGTGGAGGCGCTGCCGCCGTTACCGAGGGTGAAGACCTGCTTGTCGTTCCGGTAGGCGCGATAGAGCATTTCGCCGAGTTGCGCAAGCCGTTCCCGTGGCAGTGCGTCGGCTGCGGCGCCGAGTCGGTCCAGGTAGGTATCGATGTTGTCGGCGAGCGTCACACCTCGTCCCTTCCGAGCACCGCGATGTGGGTTCCGCGCGCAGCGAAACGCAATGGCACTTCGCGCAAGTCGGACAGGCTGCCCCTGACGGCGTCGTGCCGCTCGGGAGGAGCGACGACGAGGAGGAACCCACGCGCCCCCGCGCCGAGGAGCTTGCCGGCCGTCGCACCGGCCTGGACGGCGCGTCCGTACCAGTCGTCCACCTTTTCGTCGCTGATCCCGTCCACCAGGTTTCGCTTCAGGTTCCAGTTCTCTGCCAGCAGGCCCGCCAGTGCATCGAGGTCGCCGGCACCGAGACGTTCACGCAACTCGAAGGCGAGGTCACGCATCCTCGTCAGGGCTTCTGTTGCGCGCCCTTCCCGGGTCGCCTTACGTTGTTCGCCCAGCACGCCGGAAGCGCTTTGGCCGCGGCCCGTGTAGAAGAGAAGAAGCGAGCGTTGGAGCTGCCTGAGCGTATCCGGGGGGCAGACGATCGGCTCTACGCGCACGCCGCCGCCCCGGGGAAGGAACTCGATGAAGTTGAAGCCGCCGACGGCCGCGGCATATTGGTCCTGGAGTCCGATCGGCTTTCCGAGAACCTCGATCTCGATCATGGCCGCCTCCTCCGCGAGGCGAAGCGGCGACCGATAGACGCCCTGGAACGCGTACAGCGCATTCAGCACGCCCACCGTGACGGAACTCGACGAGCCGAGCCCCGTGCCGTGCGAGGGCACGTCGGCCAGCGTCACGATCTCGACGCCGCGCGGAACGCCCACGATCCGCATCGCCTCGCGCACGAGCTCGTGTTCGACACCGGCGGCATCGTCCACGATCTCCGTCTTGGAATAACTGACCCTGACGTCGCCCTCGAAGCGAGGTGCGACGATCACGTGAATCCACTTGTCGATCGCCGTCGAGACGACGGCGCCGCCGTGTTCCTCGTAGAAGTCAGGAAGGTCGGTTCCTCCTCCCACGAAGCTAATGCGTAGCGGCGTCCGCGAAGCGATCATTGCCTCAAATCCTCCCCACAAGGCCAGTTCCAGCCCGATGCTCATGTGGGAAGAAGATGGGCCTTTGGTCTAGAGGCACTTCAGCGGCCGCCCTGTGAAGGCTGGGCAAAGCGAACCGAGCGATATACGCCAGGCTTTCCGGCGCGGTAAAGCGACGCTGCGGCGCGCCGAACGGGGGGAAGTGTCCTCTGCCACGTCTCGCCGGGAGCAAGCGCGAGCCGTTGACTCGTGACGCGGCCCGCCAGGACCAGCCGGAGCCGATATCCCGTTCGGCGATGCTCCTCGCTGCGAACACCCACCGTAAGCGCTCCCGAGTGCGGCTTCCGAGTCAGCCACAGCGCCGTGTATCCAGGGGCAGAAGGAGAGGGAAGCGGTGTTCGGGCGAGCACCACAGCTGCAGCGACCAAGCCGACGGCTGCAATGACGATTGCGATCGGCAGCGGACGGAGCAGAGGTTGCAGAGCAATCCGATGTCTGAAAGGCGTAGGCCTGCTCCGAGCGGGCGCGACACGAGCGCAGGCGGTGACCGTCGCTGCAGCGGTCACTACCCCGAGCGCCGCTGTCCACGAGTGCAGTGTGAGCCCGATCGAAACCGCGTAGAGGAAGAGGCTCATACCCGTCGTAGCGACGAACGACAAGCTAAGCGCGAGGGCGATCCGCTCCGGCAGCCCCAGCAACCGGCGCCGGAAGATCGCCATCGTCAGCGCATAGCCCGGCAGAACGAGGGCGAGGGGCAGGACCAGAATCGCACGCAGCGGCGTCCAGGACCCGCCCAGTAGAGTCGCGCCTGCGACGCCGAGCGCGGCCAGAGCCAGGACGACGAGCGGCTCGCGCCGCTGCAGCCCTCTCCAGGTCCGGTTGCTAACCGCTGCTATGGCTGGGCGGCTCGGGCGCAGGCGGCTCCTGCTCCGCCAGGCCCGGGCGAAGGACAGGTCCGATAGGGGAGACGGCCGTGGTTGGCCGTCAGTCCCTTGCCGTACCGAAAGAACCTGCTCATAGGCTTGTTCTACCTGCGGCACGACCACCTCGGCGGCGAATTCCGCAGCGCGGCGCTTTGCGGCCACCCGAAGCCGCGCACGAAGCGCCGAGTCAGCGAGGATTCGAGCAAGCGCGGCGCGAAGCGCTTCGACATCACCAGGCTCGACCAGGATTCCATCCTCGTCGTCATGGATGATGTCGGGCAGTCCTCCGATGTCGGAGGCAATTACCGGTCGGCTTGCGCTCATCGCTTCGAGCGCCACGAGGCCGAACGCCTCGGGCATGAGCGAGGGCACGACCGTGACCGTGCAGCGCTTCAGGGCGTCGAGCACCGCCTCGTGGGGCTGAGGGCCCACCGCGCGCACCTTGCCGATCGGAGCAGCGAGCAGGGACGCGCTCGAGATCCGCGCCCCGACCGCCGGCGTCAGCACGTCGGGATCGATGATGCGCCCGATGAGAACCAGAGGCGGCGGGTCCTCGAGCAGTTTGTGCGCTTCCAGGAGGACACCGACACCCTTGTCGCGCGCCACGTCGCCGACGAACAGGATGAACTCGCTCGGAAGTCCGGAAACCGTCTCCTCCTGAATTCCGTCGATTGCCACGGTTGGTACGAAGTTCGGGATCACTCGGTGTGGCGTGCCGCGATCCGCGAGCCTCGCAGCGTCGGCGACGGCTTGGCTCACCGGCAGGAACATGTCGACCAGTCCGCGTTCCAACGCCGACATGACCCAGTTGCCCACCGTGATAGCCGGCCCCTTCGGGAGCCCGTAATGCGAGGCCGAGCAGCGTAGGCACTTGGCCGGCCCCGGGCCCGAGCAGGCCTCGCCGTTGCGGATGAGCCGTTTGTTCGCGCAGACCAGGCTTTGGTCGTGCAGTGTCACGAGCAGGCCCGGTCCATGGGGACGCTTCAGCGGCAAGAAGGAATGGATGAGCCAGTCGTGGCCGTGCACGACGTCCGGCTTCTCCAGCCTGATTACTCGGCGCAGTTCTGCTGCGGCCTTCGGATCGACGGCGGGCGGCGCATGGGGCCGGGTCGGGTCGACGTACCCGGGAAAGAAGCGGGAGGACGTGCTCTCGATCCGGTGCACGCGAACGCCTGAGACGTCGCTGACCCGCGGCAGCCCACCCTGCTGAAGCGCTGCCACCGCCACGTGATGGCCGCGAGCGATCAGCTCACGGCTCAGATCCTCGACGACCCGTTCCTGCCCCCCGATCGTGGGCGAGTAGAACTGCGTCACCATCAGGATGCGCATCCGGCCTCCTGCAAGACGGACGCGTAGAGCGCGTGATGCGCGTCGGCGCAGTCGTCCCAGCTGGGCAAGGACTGCGTACCCGAATTGCTCGGGCGCTCTGCCTCGGCCAGCACGGCCGCAGCGACCACTGAGGGATCGCTCTTCAACGGCACCGAACGCACATGGCCTTGGGCCGCCAGTTCGCGCAGCCCGGATGTGTCCGCGACGACGACGGGCCGGCCGAGCGCGAGCGCCTCGATCACCGCGATCGGGTGCGTCTCGAATTCACTGAGCAGGACGACGACGTCCACGGCGCCGACGCGCGCGGCGAGTTCCTGGCCGGCGTCGGCGGGAACAGCCTCGATCGTCACCCGGTCGGTTACGCCGAGACGCGTGGCCATCCTGCGGAGTTGCCGCTCGTAAGGCCCGCTGCCCGCAATCCAGAGTGTCGCTTCCGGGCGGCTGGCGAGGATGTGCGGCAACGCCGCAAGGACTCGCTGGTGCCCCTTGTATCGTTCGAGCCGACCGACCGAGGCGATCTGCAGCTGATCGCGGGCCGGCGTCGCGGTTCGCCGAGATGGCGGGAGCTCGGAGCCGTTCGGTATGACCGCGAAACGCGTCTCGGGGATTCCCAGACGGCCCCCGTAGAGCTGGACCTCGAACTGCGCCACGGCCACGAGACGGCTCGCCCGCGCGAGTAGTGGACGGAGGGCGCGAAGCTGAGCGGGGCGGGCGCGGGTTCGGATTCGTGAGGAGTGTCCGCCTCCATGGAAGGTGACGACGTACGGCAGGCTCGCCTTCAGGGCGCCGAGCATCGCCAGTGGAGCCACGAACGTGTGGTACGACTGCACATGGACGAGATCCCACCCTCCGCGCCTGATCTCCGCGTAGATCCCCGGAGCTGCGTAGATGCCGCGTCCGCCGGCCCAGGCTCTCACTCGCCTGACGTCCACACCGCCGATGGACTCCTGTGGTGGAAGACCCCGCTCCAGGCCTGTCGTGAGGACCGTGACGCTGCAGCCGGCCCGTGCCAGTCGTTGCCCGAGCTGCTCGACATGCCGCTCTACGCCGCCAATCTCCGGTAGGAAGCGGGGGGTCGCCATCACCACGCGCATCGGCGAGCACGATAACGACATCGAAACTAGGCCCTTCTCGGGTTGGCAGCGCGGCTCGTTCGCGGTCAGGCGACGCTCTCGCGCTGTACCGCGTATTGCTCGTGCGGGAGACGCTTCGCGCGGAAGCGCTCGCGGAAGATCGTTTTCGCGACGCGCCAGCCGTCGGGAATCGCCCGCAGCTTCGCCTCGCCGTGGATCCGCTCGGCCTCGAAGCTCGCGACCTCGACGACCTTCAGGCCGGCCCGAAGCGCTCGGATGTTC
>JAICME010000196.1 GCA_025929425.1 Thermoleophilia bacterium
CGGGCAATGCGCTCCCGCTCGAGAACATCCCAACCGGCACGCTCGTGCACAACGTCGAGCTGAAGCCGGGGCAGGGCGGCAAGATGGCCCGCTCCGCCGGCTCCGGCGTGCAACTCGTCGCGAAGGACGGCGGCTACGCCACGCTGCGCCTGCCGTCGGGCGAGATGCGCCGCGTGCTCCTCACCTGCCGCGCCACCGTCGGCCAGGTCGGGAACGTCGAGCACGGTAACCTCACCATCGGCAAGGCGGGCCGCAGCCGCTGGCTCGGGAAGCGCCCGGCCGTGCGCGGCTCGGCGATGAACCCGGTCGACCACCCGCACGGCGGCGGCGAGGGCAAGTCGAAGGGCGGCCGCCACCCGGTCACCCCGTGGGGTGTGCCGACGCTCGGGAAGCGCACCCGCTCCAAGCACAAGGAATCCGACAAATTGATAGTTCGCGGCCGTCGCCGCGGGAAGGACAAGCGCTAACAATGAGCCGCAGTTCGAAAAAGGGGCCGTTCGTCGAGGAGCGGCTGATGGGCCGCATCGAGGCGATGAACGCCTCCGGCTCGAAGCAGATGGTGCGCACCTGGTCGCGCACGAGCACGGTCTTCCCGGAGATGGTCGGGCACACGATCGCGGTCCACGACGGCCGCAAGCACGTGCCGGTGTTCATCTCGGAGCAGATGGTCGGGCACAAGCTCGGCGAGTTCGCGCCGACGCGCCATTTCCGCGGCCACGCCGGCGACCAGAAGACGCAGGTGAAGAAGCGCTAGTGGCTGCCGTCGACGAGACCCGGCAGGTCGTGAAGGCGACGGCGAAGTTCGTGCGCGTCTCGCCGCGCAAGGCGCGCCTCGTCGCGGACAACATCCGCGGGCGCAGCGTCCCCGAGGCGCGAACGATCCTCGCGTTCACCGAGCGCGCCGCTGCGGTCGACGTGGAGAAGGCGCTGAGCTCGGCCGTCGCAAACGCCGAGTCGAACCCGGCGCTGCACTGGAACGGCGACGACCTCGTTGTCCACGCGGTCTACGTCGACGAGGGGCCGACGCTGAAGCGCTGGCGCGCCCGCGCGCGCGGCCGCGTCGCCCGCATCAAGAAGCGCACGTGCCACATCACCGTGCAGGTCGCTCAGAAAGAAGGCAACTAGGGTGCCCCTTCCAGCAGTAGTCAGGGCACTTCCGGCGGCGTCTGGGGACGCCATGCCGCGTCCTCAGACGCGCCCAGGCCTTCGGGCCTGGACACTCCCTGCGTCCTTGCCTGGCGACCCCAGCCACTCGCCGGAAACGCGAGACCACCACTGGAAGGGGCACTAATGGGACAGAAGGTTCATCCCGGCGGCCTGCGCGTCGGCGTCATCCACGACTGGAAGTCGAACTGGATGGTCGGCAAGAAGGAATTCGCAGGCGCCCTGATCGAGGACATCAAGATCCGCGAGCACATCCTCCGCAAGCTGTCGCACGCGGGGC
This sequence comes from Thermoleophilia bacterium, assembly GCA_025929425.1. Classification (GTDB taxonomy): domain Bacteria; phylum Actinomycetota; class Thermoleophilia; order Gaiellales; family Gaiellaceae; genus Palsa-739. The sequence continues at coordinate 1,445 of JAICME010000196.1, forward strand.
TGTCCGACATCCTGATCCGCAAGGACAAGCAGCGGATCACCATCGACATCTACACCGCGCGTCCCGGCATCGTCATCGGCAAGTCCGGCGTCGAGGTGGATGCGCTGCGCAAAGAAGTGCACGCGATGACGCAGAAGAACGTGCACATCAACATCAACGAGATCAAGCGCCCCGAGCTCGACGCGAAGCTCGTCGCTCAGTCGATCGCCGAGCAGCTGCAGAACCGCGTCTCGTTCCGGCGCGCGATGAAGCGCTCGCTCGCCTCGGCCATCCGCAGCGGTGCTGCGGGAGTGAAGGTGCAGTGCTCCGGCCGCCTCGGCGGGTCGGAGATGAGCCGCTCCGAGCAGTACTCCGAGGGCCGCGTGCCGCTGCACACGATTCGTGCCGACATCGACTACGGCTTCGTCGAGGCGAAGACCCCGACCGGCCGCATCGGCGTCAAGGTCTGGATCAACAAGGGCGAGATCATGCCCGAGGGTTA
>JAICME010000067.1 GCA_025929425.1 Thermoleophilia bacterium
CGTGCATCGTGAAGCACCTTGTAGAGCGCGTTGCGGTTCGAGCCCATACGCTCGGCGAGAACGTCGATCGGGATGCCTTCCAGCACCGCGGCCACGAGCACCTGGCGCTGCCGCGGCGTCAGTGCCGTCTTGATCCCGTCGCGCACAGCTGCGAGCAGCGCTTCGTTCTCGGCGTCGTCCTCGGGCCCGGGCCCGGCGTGGGCGAGAGTCTCCCAGTGCTCCGGCTCGAGCGTGACCTCGCGGTCGCGCCAGGCCCGCCGTCGCACCTTCACAGCCGCTTCGAGCAGCGCGAACTTGTACGCCCACGTGCGGAAGCTGCTTTCGCCGCGGAAGTCGCCGAGGCGTCGCAGCACGGAGACCGCGGCGTCGTCGGCCGCTTCCTGGGCGAGCTCGTCGAGCTCCGCCGCCGAGAGCTGGGGCAGGGAGCCGCGTCGCCGGAAGACCTCGAAACGGGCCGCTCGCAGGAGCAGACCGTGCAGACGCGCCACCGCTTCGTCGCGGCGGGCTCCCTGTGCATGCAGATCGAGATGCCACTCCTCGAGCCTCGTCGGGGCTGCTGCCAACGCACTCACATCAGGATTAGTGTCGGCCGCGGACAAGGTCTTACTTGTACCGGCGCGCGCGATCGCTACGCGGTGGCAAGGGCAGAGGTGCGCTCCGCCATTTCCCGGTCCTTCTCGGTGATTCCGCCCTCGGAATGCGTCGTCCAGCGGACGGTCACGTGCCGGTAGCGGATGTCGATGTCCGGGTGGTGGTTCTCGCTCTCCGCGAGCTCGGCGAGACGGTCGACGAACTCGATCGCAGCCGGAAACGAGGGGAGCTCGAACTCCCGCACGAGCGCGCCCGCCTGCTCCTGCCAGTCGGTCATGCGGGAAGTATTCCCCGAACGGGACGCGCAAACCCCGCTCAGACGTACAAGACTGCGGAGGAGTGCGTGAGCCAAGTGACCGGGATCTCGTACGGCGGGCGCGTCGCGGCGACCGGGACGCCGCTGCTGCGCTCTTTCGCCGCTACTGGCGGGACGCGTGGCGAGCCGCATTCGCCGTCACCGGACGGCGGTCGCTCGCGGACGACGTCGCCGCAGACGCGTTCGAGCGCGCATTTGCGGCGCTCGGCCGCTTCGACGAGCGGCGTCCGTTCGGGCCGTGGCTGCACCGCATCGTCGCCAACCGCGCGCTCGACCTCCTGCGTGCGGAGCGTCGTCTCTCGGACGAGGAGCTTCCGGACATGCCTGATCCAGCGCCAGTGCATGCCTCGGGAGACCGCGGCCTGCTCACGACCGTGGCCGAGCTTTCGCTGGAGCGCCGTGTCGTCGTCGTGCTCCGCTACGGAGTCGGGATGACGCCCGCGCAGATCGCCGACGCGCTCGACCTTCCGGTCGGCACCGTCAACTCGCGGCTCGCACGCTCTCTCGAGCAGTTGCGCGAGTCGGTGGAGGTCGAGCATGTCGAGTGAGCTCGAGCGGCGGCTCGAGGGCCTGCTCACCGAGGCGCCTGATCCTGATCCGGGAGCGGGGGAGGAGGCGCTGCACCGGGCGCTGCGCGCGCTTCAGCCTGCCGCGCCGGCGCGACGCGGAGTCCGCACCGCGGTGCTCGTCTTCGCGGCGGTCGCCGTGCTTCTCGGCATCGCCGCAGGCTCGCTGGCGGCCGCGGGCGCCTTGCACGTCAGCATCGGCCAGAAGGCGAAGCAACCCCCGGCCGGCACACAACTGAAACTGCCGAAGGGCGCGCACGGCATAGCTGCGATCGTGAACGGGAGGCTCTCCGTCGTGATCAAGGGCGGCTTCCGGCTCGAGGGACAGGCTGCCACCGCCGTCGGGCTATCGCCGCACGCGCTGTATGTCGCCGCCGGGATCGGCAGCTCGCTCGTCGCCATGGCGCCGAGCGGCCACCAGGCATGGTCGCACCCGACAGGTGGCCGAGTCGTTTCGATCGCGTGGAGACCGGACGGCCTCGAGATCGCGTACATCGTCCGACGCGGCCGCCGTCTCTCCCTCCACGTGATCTACGGCAACGGCAAGAGAGACGAGATGATCGACCGCTCGGTGCGGGCCATCCTTCCTTCGTGGCGCCCTGACTCTTTGGCCGTGGCCTACGTCGGTGCGGGAGGAAGGGCGGTCGTCTACGACCTTTCGCACCGATCTCGCCACGTCGTCGGCGGGGCGGCTCCCGTCACCCACCTCTCCTTCGGCCCGTCCGGCACTCTCGCTCTGGCCAGGGCGGGGGCGGGCATCGGTTGGCTCGATGGCGCCCGCGCCACCGCTCGTGGGAGCGAGGTCCGTCTCGACCCATCACCTCACCTCGTCCTTCTGCCGCCGTTGCGGCTCGGTGGGCGGATCCGCACCTTCGATGCGAACGGCACGACCTTCGCGGCTGCTGTTGTCCGCGCCGGGATCCGAATCGTCGCCGGTGCCCCCGGCCACATCACGACCGTCTTGTCACTCCCGTCGTCCGCGCGAGTGGATGCGCTCGTCGTCGGCTAGCGCGGCCAGATCGAGATCGCGACGTAGCGCGTCGACGGGGCGAGCTTCGTCGTCCACATCCGCTCCAGCGTCCCCGCCCGGAGCTCCGTGACGTAGCCGTTGAGCACCGAGCTCGTGACGACCTTGCCGCCGAGCGTCGCGAGGTTGAACGACCCGTAGGGCATGGCCACCGAGCCGTGTCGTCCGTACGTGCGCCAGGAGACGGTCTCGAGCGAAGAGCCGTAACCGCTCGTGACGAGGGCACGCGGGCCGGAGAAGGCGATCTCCTGCGGCCCCTTTCCGGCGGCGATCTCACGGAGGGGCTTGCCGGTCGCGGCGCTGAACACCGTCACGAAGTGCGCCGCGGACGAGCTGACCCAAACGGTTCGGCCGTCCGGGGCGAACTCGATGCCGTGAGCCGTGAGACGGGGATGAATCCGTCCCACGACGCGGGGATGCCGAAGGCTCGAGGTATCGAGCCGGACGATCGTCGTCGCCGTCTCGCCGAGCGAGACCCAGAGCCGTCGCCCGTCCGGGCTGAAGTCGAGGTGGTGCGCCTGCAGTCCGACGAACACGTGGCCGACGATCCGGCGCTGCTGCAGGTCGATGACGACCAGAAGGCCGCTTCCCCCGTCGGCGACGTAGGCGTAGCGCCCTCGAGGCGAGATTGCAGCCACCTCCGGCACGCGGAACCCGCGGAACACCTTCAGCCGTCTGAGCGAGTGCCAGGCGAGAAGCGTCACCGTGCCGTGGGGGTCGACGACCACCGCGGGACCGACGAGCGCCGTGGCCACCATCAAGGGATCGTCGAGATGAACCGTCTTGAGCACGTGACCGCCGTGCGGCCCCAGCGAGACGGCAAAGACCTCGTTCGAGAGCTCTGCGACGACGAGCGCGACCGGCCGGCCGTTCGGCCCTGCTGCCACCCGAGACGGCACGAAGAGGGCGGCGGCGACCAGGGCAAGGGCGACGATCCTGCGCATGTCCGAGATACGCGCGGCGGCCGCCGAGCGGTCCCGGGTGAGCTACGGTTCTGGTCGCCGCGGGGCGTGGCGCAGCCTGGTTAGCGCGTTGGTCTGGGGGACCAAAGGTCGCCGGTTCGAATCCGGCCGCCCCGATGAGATCTCCGTAAGTCGGGCGCCGATCCCGGATACCCCGGAGCCCGCCTTTGTGGCGGGCCCCGGCGAGTAAGGTCACGCTCGGCGAGCGTCTAGAGGCTGAGGTTCGGGTAGCACGTGATCTCGGTCCACTGGTGCGTCTTCTTCAGGTACATCGCGATGTAGCCCTTCGGGTGCCCCGAGCTCGGCCTGTACCAGACGCCGTAGAGCCCGGCGTGTCCGTATACACCTGTCCGCCAGATGATCTTCCTCCCGCTCTTCCGCCACGTTCCCCGCGTCGCTCCCTTGAGCGTGCTCCCGTAGAGCTGGAGTGCGCTGATGTAGCGGCCGTGACCCATCAGCTTGAAATACGCAGGGATCTGCACCTGTCCGACCGCCATGCACTCGTAGATCCCGAAATAAGGATGTGAGGCGGTGGTCGCAGTCGCCCGGCTCGCGGAACCCAACGCGACCGCAGCGACGACGACGAGCGCACACACGACACCAAGGAGGGCTGTAGCCCTCTCTCGTACGAACCGCAGCACGACATACCCCTCTCTGTAGACCCTTCGGAGCCGCCGCAAGGCGGCCCTGCCGTCTGTTTTATCGCGGTCCGCTGTTCTTACCGCGCGGGCTGAGACTAGGGCGGTCGTCTCCGAGATCAAACCCGCTGAACGTCCAGCTCGACCCGGCCGATCGCCAAGGACACCGTCGCCGAGCCGGCCTCCGAGTTCAGGCAGACTCGAGCGGCTCAGCTCGCCGCCGAGCGGGCGGCCTCCGCGACCTGGTCGAGCCACGGGCCAACGGCGAGATCGCGGGCACCGCCTTCGCCGAATTCGCCGACTGCCCAACCGTCGAAGCCGTACGTCTCCGCCGAGCCGCTGGCCGACATCCCCTCCCGTATCGGCCTGATGTAGATCCCCGAGCCGCGCTCGGCCATCTGCACGAGCAGGTCGCGAATGCGGCTGAACGTGCGCTCCTCCTCCGCCGTCGACCACAGCTCGTCGCCTGCCGGCCCGAGCGTGAAATGGTGCTCGTCGTCCATCCGGGACCTCCTCGCTAACGGTGGGCAGAACCTAACGCGCGAGCACGTCGGACGAGCAGCCCGCGACGAGCGCGTTCCGCCAGTCCTCGACACCCGCGAGCTGGGGATGGTCGACGTCGACCTCGACGTCCGGCCATGATCCGATCCCGAGCGCTCGTCCGCCGGCGTCCGTGCCGATGCCGAGCAGCTCGTCCACCGAGAAGACGTCACGTCGACCCGATTGCCTCCTGGCGATCCCGTCGAGCTCTCGCAGCTCCTCGAGCGGGTCGATCCTCACGTTCGAGTCCGAGCCGATGCACAGCTCGATGCCGCGATGGAGGACGCGCTCGACGGGCAGGAACCCGTCGCCGAGGTTCGCCTCCGTCGTGGGGCACGCACAGATGCGCGAGCCGGCCGCGGCGAGCAGGTCGAGCTCGTGGCCGTCGGCGTGGGTCGCGTGGACGACAGTCGTGCGTCGACCGAGGCAGCCGCACGCGTCGAGCAGCTCGACCGGGCGCACTCCGTGCTCCGCCAGGCATTCCTCGATCTCGCGCGGTTGCTCGTCCGCATGGATGTGAAGCGGCAGTTCGTGCTCCGCGGCGTATCGCCCTAGCTCCTCGAGCCAGTCGCGTGGGCAGGCGCGGACGGAGTGGGGGGCGACCCCGACGCGGATCCCGTCGGCCCGGAGGGCCTCGAGCTCGCGCAGGTACGCCACGACCGACTCCTGCCGAAAGCGCTCGATCCCGCCGCGACCGTAGGCGACGTGGAGGAGGACCAGCTCGATCTCCGCCTCCGCCGCGGCCTCGGCCGCCGCGCGCGCCTCTTCGAGGCCGAGGTAGTGGAACTCGCCGACCGCCGTGTAGCCCGCCGCTCGTAGCTCCCGGTAGACGTCGGCGTAGCTCGTCCGCACGCTTGCCGGCGTCTGACCGCTCGCGAGCTCGAGCAGCGTCTCGCGCCACGCCCAGAAGTCGCCGCCCTCGGTCCGACCGCGCAGGGCGCGCTGAAAGGCATGACAGTGTGCGTTCACGAACCCCGGGATCTGCGGCAGGTCGGGCACGCGCGAGAGGATACGGCTCGAACGCACCCGTATCCTTCGCCACATGGAGGCTCGCGTCATCTCTCCGCCACTGGCGCAGATCCCGAATGCACTCACGGTGGCGAGGCTGGCGCTCATTCCGGTCTTCGTCGTGCTGATGGTGGGCGCGGGACACCGGCCGAGCTGGCCGGCCGGGGTCGTCTTCGGCGTCGCCGGGATCACCGACCAGGTCGACGGGTTCCTGGCACGCCGCTGGCAGGTGGAGTCGCACTTCGGAAAGCTCGCCGATCCCCTCGCCGACCGGCTGATGATCGATGCAGCAGTGATCCTCCTCTTCGCGTACGACCGCCTGCCCTGGGCAGGGCTCGTGGTCATCCTCGGCCGCGACCTCGTCCTGCTCGCAGGCTCCGTCTCCCTCGTTCCGCGCGGGCTCGAGATCGACGTCAACCTCGTGGGCAAGGCCGCCACGTGGGTGCTGTACGCCGCGATCTTCCTCCGGATCGTCACGCACAAGGCCACGGAATGGCCGCTCGACCTCTTCTGGGCGGGCATCGCGCTCGCCCTCGTCGCCGGCGTGTTCTACATCGCGACGGCGTGGAGAGAAGTGCGCCGATGAAGGCCGTCGTCATGGCCGGGGGAGAGGGAACCCGGCTCCGTCCGCTCACCTCGAATCAGCCGAAGCCGATGGTTCCGATCGTCGGCAAGCCCTGCATGGAGCACATCATCGAGCTGCTCAAGCGGCACGGCTTCGAGGACGTGATCGTGACGGTCGCGTTTCTGCCGCAGGCGATTCGGAGCTACTTCGGGAGCGGTGAGTCGCTCGGGATCGACATCGGCTACTCGGTGGAGGAATCGCCGCTCGGCACCGCCGGCTCGGTGAAGCTCGCGGCGGGGAGACTCGACGACACGTTCCTCGTCATCTCCGGCGATGCGCTCTGCGACGTCAACCTGACCGAGCTCGTCGCCGCCCACCGTGAGAAAGGCGCCTCGGTGACGATCGGCCTCAAATCGGTCGAGAACCCGCTCGAGTTCGGCATCGTCGTCACCGACGAGGACGGACGCGTCGAGCGCTTCCTCGAGAAGCCGTCGTGGGGCCAGGTGTTCTCGGACACGATCAACACCGGCATCTACGTGCTCGAGCCGGAGGTGCTGAAGCACGTCCCGCAGGACCGATCGTATGACTTCTCGAAGGAGCTCTTCCCGCTCCTGCTCGAGATGGGCCGGCCGATCTACGGCCACGTGTTCGAGGGTTACTGGCAGGACATCGGGAACCTCGACCAGTATCGCCAGGCGAACTTCGACGCTCTCGAGGAGCGCGTGCAGCTCGACATCACCGGGATCCGCATCCGCGGCAACGTCTGGTTGGGGGACGGGGTGGACCTCGACGACCTCGACGCGATCGAGGGCCCCGCCTACCTCGGCAACTACTGCCGCATCGCGCGCGGCGCGCACGTCGGCCCGAACACGGTGCTCTCGACGAGCGTGACCGTTCGCGAGCGCGGCCGCGTCGTCCGCTCGATCGTCGACGCGTCCACGTACATCGGTCGGAGCGTCGACGTCGTCGGCGCGATCATCGGTCGCAGCTGCGATCTGCGCGCGCACGTCCGGGTGCACGAAGGCGTGGCGATCGGCGACGAGGTGACCGTCGGCGCCGAGAGCGTGATCCTGCCCGGCGTCCGGATCTATCCGTTCAAGGAGGTCGAGACGGGCTCGCAGCTCCACGAGAGCCTCATCTGGGAGTCGCGTGGCACGACCCGCGTGTTCGGTAAGCAGGGCGTGGCCGGGATGGTCAACGTCGACCTGACGCCGGACGTGGCGGTCAGGCTCGCCGCCGCCCTGGGCACCGCGCTGAAGCGGGGCGCCCGCGTCGTCGCCAGCCGCGAAGGCGAACGTGCCTGCCGGATGATCAAGCGGGCGATGATCTCGGGGATCTCGTCGACCGGCGTCCACGTCGCTGACCTTCGCGTCAGTCCCGCGGCCGTCGCCCGCCACCTTGTGAAGTCAGAGGCGCACGACGCCGGCTTCCACGTCGGGATCAGCCCGAACGACCCGGAGGTGATCCGGATCCAGTTCTTCGAGCCGCCCGGCGTCGAGATGAGCGCCGCGATGCAGAAGGAGGTCGAGAAGCACTTCACGCGCGGCGAGTTCCGTCGCGTCGCGGCGGCCGAGGTCGGAGGCATCTCGTACCCGGCGCGTGTGCGCGAGACGTATGCCGCCGACCTGCTCTCGACCATCGACGCCGAGGCCGTGCGAGCCCGCCGCTTTCGCATCGTCGTCGACTACGGCTTCTCCGGCGCCTCCTACGTGCTCCCGCTCGTGCTCGGCCCGCTCGGGGTCGAGATCGTGTCCGCCCACGCCTTCACCGGGGAGGGTCCCGACGACGCCGATGCGGCGCCCGGGCTCGCGGCCGCGATCGGTCAGACGAAGCGGCTCGTCCCGGTGGTCGGAGCAGACCTCGGCGCGGTCTTCGACCGCTCGGCGGAGCGGCTCCATCTCGTCGACGAGCAGGCGCACGAGGTGCCGGTCGAGCAGGCGTTGCTGCTCTTCCTCCGCCTGCTCAGCTCGAACGGCCGTCGCGGAAAGCTCGCGTTCCCCGTGACGGTGACGAGCCAGGTCGACCAGCTCGTCGCCGATTCGGGGTTCGAGGTCATCCGCACGCCGTCGTCTCTCCCCGAGCTGACACACGCCGCGGCGGAGGGAGGCGTCGTGTTCGCGGGAGCCGTCGGCGGCGGATACGTCTTCCCCGAGTTCCTTCCCGGCTATGACGCGGTCGCGAGCCTCGCCAAGCTGCTCGAACTGCTGGCACCGGTCGACCGGCCGCTCTCGGAGCTCGTCGCCGACCTGCCGCAGCCCACCCTCGTGCACCACCAGGTTCCGTGCCCGTGGGCGCTCAAGGGGCTCGTGATGCGCGTTCTCAACGAACGTCTTGCGGGGCGCGACCTCGATCTGACCGACGGGATCAAGATCTTCGACGAGCGGGGCTGGACGCAGGTCCTGCCCGATCCCGACGAGCCACTCATTCACCTCTACGCCGAGGGCGAGACCCGGGAAGCCTCGGAGGAGCTCGCACGGGAGCTGAGAGCGCTCGTCGACGAGATCGAGCAGGGCGAAGCCGCCGCAACGCGAACGTAGCGGTTGTTCACGACGGCCGAACGCAAAGGCTAAAGTTCAGCTTCACCCTCGGTGAGGGCGCCTGCAAACCGTAGAAAGGGCACGATGGAACCGCTGCCGGATCTCGCGACGCTGTCCGACGAAGACCTGAAGAAGTTGATCGACGAACTGACCCAGGAGGAGAACGACGTCTCGTACCGCCGCCGCATCCTCCACGGGAAGATCGACATCCTGCGGGCCGAGCTCGTGGCGCGGCTGAAGGCGACAGAGGGGAAGACGGTGCTCGAGACGGTCGACGTCGAATCGCTCACCGCCATCCTCGCCGGCAAGGCTGCACCGCCTGCCTGATGGCGCACGTCTACTGCCCTGAGTGCGGGTACAACAACCCGGAGTCCGCCCACTTCTGTGCGAAGTGCGGCGCGGCGCTCGTCGTACCCGAGGAGGGCGAGTCGACCGAGACTTTCACCGCCCCGGAGGTGCCCGAACTCGATCCGCTCGAAGATCTCGGCCTCCACGGCGCGGCGCTGATCGTCCGCTCCGGCGGCGGCCGCTCGGGCGAAACGTTTCCTCTCGAGGCGAGCCCGACGACGATCGGCCGCTCGCCCGAGTGCGCGATCTTCCTCGACGACGTCACCGTGTCCCGCAAGCACGCCGTCTTCACGAAGGAGGACGGCGACCGCTGGCGCCTCGAGGATCAGGGCAGCCTCAACGGCACGTTCGTCAACCGCGACCGGGTCGAGACCGCGGAGCTCTCGGACGGTGACGAGCTCCAGATCGGCAAGTATCGGCTCACGTTCCTCCAGAGCTGATGTCGACCGCCGAGGCACCGTCGCGCGCACGGCTCCTGACGATCGGGACGGTCTGCAGCCGGCTCAAGGACGAGTTCCCGGACGTCTCGATCTCGAAGATTCGCTACCTCGAAGACCAGGGCCTGCTGAACCCGCGCCGGACGCAGGGTGGCTATCGCCTCTTCTCGGAAGACGACGTCGAACGGCTGGAGACGATCCTCCGGCTGCAGCGCGACGAATTCCTGCCTCTGCGCGTGATCAGGCAGGAGCTCGAGACAGGGGCCGGCAAGCGACGGAAACGGCGCAGCCTGGTCGAAGCGGGGGAGGAGGAGCTCGACCTCGAAGAGCTCTGCGAGCGCGCGGGGATCTCGGCCGACCGGGCACGTCAGCTCGAGGAATTTGGCCTGCTCGAATCGCGGATCGAGGAAGGCAACCGGCTCTACGCGGAAAGCGAGGCGGAGATCGCCGCGGCTTGCGAAGCGCTCTCGCGGTTCGGGATCGACGCCCGCAACCTGCGTGCCTTCCGGACCGCCGCCGACCGGGAGACCAGCCTGCTCGAAGCGGTGATCGCGCCCGCTCTGCGCTCGCGGAACGCCGAGCGTCGGCAGGAGGCTCTGGGTGACCTCCAGCGGCTGGGGCAGAGTGCCCAGGAGCTCGCCGAGGCGCTGTTGCGTCGGAACGTCCGGCGCCTGGTCGATTAGCCTCCTGTTGTGGCGGCGATCGATCTCAAGACCCTTGTCCGAGAGGTTCCGGACTTCCCTGAGCCCGGGGTCGGGTTCAAGGACATCTCGTCACTCCTGCTCGACGCAGCAGCGCTCAAGCAGGCGGTGGACGAGCTCGGCGAGTGGACGCGCGAGCGGGAGCCGGACTTCGTCCTCGGCGCCGAGGCTCGCGGCTTCTGGCTCGGGGCCGCGATCGCGGTCGCGGCCGACTGTGGATTCGTCGCCGCTCGTCGACCGGGGAAGCTCCCCCCGGCGACGGTTGCCGCGAGCTACGCACTCGAGTACGGCGAGAACTCGCTCGAGGTCGCCGCGGATGCGATCGGCCGCGGAGCCCGGGTCGTGATCCACGACGACGTGCTCGCAACGGGCGGCACCGTCGAGGCGATCGCGGGGCTCGTCGAGCAGCTCGGCGGCACGGTCGTGGGCGTCAACTTCGTGATCGACCTCTCGTTCCTTGGCGGCAGCGACCGTCTCGCCAAGTACGACCTCTTCTCGCTGATCACGTATTGAGATCCCGCGGTTCGCCGTCCGGCGTTGTCTCTACAACGTGCGGATCTACGACCCGCTCACGAGTCGATACGCCTTCGCCTGCCCCGTGCGTGGGGAGACGCGTGTGCCGCTCTCGGCCTTCCGCAGCATCGAGCAGCTTCCGGGCGCGTCACACCCGGCCGTCTTCCGCGTCCGCTTCGACTGCAGTTGCGGCGCCGAGCACGACGGGCTCCTTACGCACGACGATCTCGACTGGGCGCCGCTCGGCCTCGGCGCCGGAGAGTTCCTCAACCTCATGACCGCGCGTCTCGAGCCGGTCGAAGCCGAGCTGAGCGACCTCGCCGCGGGGCGGATCAGGCAGGGAGAGTGGCCATGGAGCTTCTTCTGCTACCCCGAGGAACGGCCACGTCCCGTCTTCCCGTCCTCGTTCACGCTCCTCACGGCGACTGACGGAACCGTCGGGCTTGCCGTGCGCTGCCCGAGCTGCCGCCGACTGTCGCTCAACCTCGTCTCGCGCCCGCACGTGGACCTGCCGTTCCACAACGACCGCGAGGTGGGGGTGGTGGAACACATGTTCGCCGCGGACGAGCCGGCGACCCTCGAGGAGTTCAGGGCCGAGTTGTGGTCGGCGTCGTTCGACGCGCGCAGGCTGGCCCTCGAATAGCCCGCACGAACCCCGAAGCGGGGCTCGACCGTTTTCACCTCATCGGGAAACGGAACGAGGTGAAGAGAATGCGTAGCTACGGCATGTACGACGCGTCCAGGGGCCTGACGCTGGCTCTTGCAGCGGCACTCGCAGGACTCGCCCTTTGGGGCGCGAGCGAGGTCGGAACCCAGACGACAGGACGCTTCTGGATCGCAATGGCGATCGTGGCGGCCGGTGGGCTCGTGCTCGCGCTGGCGAACCACGTGGGAACGTGGACGAAGGGGCTCAGAATGCGGATCTCGCCCAGCACCTTCACGCTCGCGTTCCTACCGGTGCTCGTCTGCGTCGGCTGGATCCTGGTCGCGACTCAACCCGGCTCCGGCTGGCAGGAGGGGAGGCTCGATCACTGGAGCAACTCGATCGGGATTCTCGGACTCGTGCAGTCGATCGCCCTCTGGCACGGCGTGCTCGCGTTCGGCTTCGGTCTCGTGCTCGGCCTGTGCTTCGACGGCGTGCCCGCACCTGCCGTCGAGGAGGCTCCGGCGTACGCCGGCGAGGCACCCGTGGCGGATCGCCCGCCGGCCGACGAGCCTGTCACCGCGGAACGCCGCTGGTCTGCCGCCCGGCGCGGGCCGACGACGGCACCGCCCGAAGATGCTCCGGCTACCGAGGAGCCGACCCGCATGCGGAGGCGCACGCCGACCCGCTGAAGGAACGGCAGATTCCGCGGCCGCAGCCGTCGACGGCTCACGCGGCCGCGGATCCCTGCCGGGAGGGATCACGCTAAAGGGGTAGGTCCTCCGATAGTGAGGACTGAGATGAACGTCCTGTCGCAGGCGAATGCCCACCGGGGGGTGCGGCTGCTGGCTCAGCACTTGGAGAGCCTCGATCCCGAATCGGTTCCGGCGCGTGAGCGCCTCGAGGAAGAGCTCGGAACCGAGCTTGCGCGAAAGCTCGTGTTCGCGCTCGCCACGCGACGGCGCGCCAAAGCGGCGTAGGCGAGGCGCCGGCTAAGGACGGCGACGGCGGACGGGCGTCTCCTCACCGCGAAGACGCACGAAGAGCCAGATCCCCGCGAAGGAGACGAGTGCGAGCACGATCGCCGTTGCGCCGCTCGTTCCGACCGCGACGAGCCCGAAGTAGATGTAGGTCGCGAGGAAGATGGCCCAGATGAGGGCGATCACGCCCTGGTCGATGCTCGGCGGGCGCGGAGGGCGAGGAGGAAACTGCATCGCGGCGATCGTAATCGAGGCGGCGGTCGCGCGCGCCGCAGGATGGGCGGGACCAACAAAATTCGCCGAGCCGGTCGCGGTTTCGTCCACAGCGCCGGTCGACTTTCCGTTTCGGCCCTTGCGAGCCGCTCCGTACGACCTCTCGGTGCTGCTTCGTCCTACTCCCGCGCCGTGCTCGGCGCAAGAGGGAATGTATGGCTTCTCCGGACACCGCGCAAGGGTGCGACGACACGAAAATGCCGCAATTTGCGAACGTTGAATAATCAACATTTCCACAGCCCTCTGTGCATCCTGTGGAAAACCGGGGGCGCAGGGCCTGGTCGGCAAGGGCAGGGTCACACACCGTCGACGAGCTAGCTCCGCGTCGACGATCGCCACGAGATGCACCTCAGCGTGTCTCGCTCCCTGACGGCGACGTGGGGATGGGGAAGGGCTCGGCGTATCGGGCTCCTGCTACTTGACATAACACTGCTTATCGTGCACGGGGACTTGATCCGCGGTGTGCCGACGTGTTTGGGTAGGTTGACCACCCGGGAACGAACGTCCAGGAGCAGAGCGTCCAACTGAGGGGGACGGAGTGACGACGGTCGAGATTGAGTCGATCCTCGCGAGCGAGGAGCTCACGACGCTCCTCGACGCTTCCGAGTCGAGCGGGCAGCTGCGGCAGGTCGAGCTGGTCGAGGTGCTGGAGCCACTCGAGCTCGACCCGCTCGAGACGGAGGCGGTCTACCAGGAGCTCGACCGACGCGGGATCGAGTTGCTCGTCGAGCCGGAG
>JAICME010000157.1 GCA_025929425.1 Thermoleophilia bacterium
CGGCGCGGCCTGATCCGCCGCCACGCTCGCGACGTCGTGAATCGCGCTCACCTGCGGCACGCCGACTCCCGCGACGACGCGCGTCGTGCAGATCGACCCGGGCCCCACTCCGACCTTCAGTGCATCTGCTCCGGCGTCGAGGAGTGCCCGCGCCGCCTCCGCGGTGGCGATGTTGCCCGCAACCACCTCGACCGAGACCGCATCCTTGATCCGACGCACCATGTCGAGCACGCCCTCCGAGTGGCCGTGCGCCGTGTCGACGACGATCACGTCCGCACCCGCACCGACGAGAGCCTCCGCACGCTCGAGCGCATCGGGGCCGACGCCGACCGCTGCCGCGGCGCACAGTCGTCCCTGGTCGTCCTTCGTCGCGTCGGGGAACTCGATCTTCTTCTGGATGTCCTTGACCGTGATCAGCCCGCGCAGCCGCCCGTCCGCGTCGACGACCGGGAGCTTCTCGATCTTGTTTCGATGCAGGATCTCCTCCGCTTCGGCGAGCGTCGTACCGACGGGCGCGGTGACGAGGTTGCGCGAGGTCATGAGCGCCGAGATCGGCTGGGCGACGTCGCTTTCGAAGCGAAGATCGCGATTCGTGAGGATGCCGACGAGGACGCCCTCCGGGTCTGTGATCGGAACGCCCGAGACCTTGTAACGCGCCATCAGCTCGAGCGCGGCGCGCACCGGAGCATCGGGCGGCAACGTCACCGGCTCGACGATCATCCCCGACTCCGAGCGCTTCACCTTGTCGACCTCGGCGACCTGCGCCTCGATCGAGAGATTGCGGTGGACGACGCCGATGCCGCCCTCGCGGGCAAGGGCGATCGCCAGGCGCGCCTCGGTGACCGTGTCCATCGCGGCCGAGACGATCGGGATCGCGAGATCGATCGAGCGCGTGAGGCGGGCACGCGTCGAGACGTCGTTCGGCAGGACGTGCGATTCGGCCGGGACGAGAAGCACATCGTCGAAGGTGAATCCCTCGCGACCGAACTTCCGGTCGAGCTCCAGCAGCCGCTGGACGTCGTCGGCGTTCAGCTCGGCTGCTACGTGCTCCGTCAAGACGGCCAGGGTACCAATCCCCCGGGACGAAATCCCTGACAACGCCCTAACAGGGCGGAGCTACGGTGGCCGGGTGCGGGCGCTTCTGGCTACTGCGGGACTCCTCGTCCTGGCCGGCTCCGCGGCGGCCGGGTCGCCGACGACCCACACGCTTCGCAAGAGCCTGACCGGACCGATCGAGGCCGTGGCCCAGGATGCGTCGAGCGTTGCGTGGTTCACGTCCGGCGGCACCCAGGGTTGCGACGAGATCCATGTGCTCTCGCCCGGCAAGACCGATCGCACCCTCCCGCAACCCGAGTCCGACAGCATGACCTGCCGCTGGGATCTCACCGACGGGCAGTCCCAGCTCGCGTACGCGAAGGGCATCTCGACCGCGCTCTGGACGCTGCACGAGAGCGGCCCGACTCCCTTCGACTATGTCCTCGCGGCCCCCGTCGGTGGGCCGGAGCGACAGGTCGCCAGACTCACCCATGCGAGCGACGGCACGGGCCAATGGCTGAGCAGCGTGGCGGGATCGGGCAAGACGCTCGCCTACTCGTGGACCGACGACGAGTACGTCGACAAGCTCGCCTGCCTCTCGGGCGGGAACTGCCGGCGGAAGGTCGCCGACGGCGGGATCGTGATTGTCACGGCGACCGGGAAGTCGCCGCTGCCCAACGTCGGACCTGCGCTCCAGCTTGCGGCGTCGGCCGGGCGGATCGCGTACGTGCCGGCGACGAGGGTTCCGGCCAACCGGGCCGCTGCGAGCACCAACGGCTTCGTCGACGTCGTGGACGGGATCACCGGGAACCTGATCACGAGTGCGTCCGTGCACGGAATCCCGGCCGCAATCGCACTCACTCCCCGTCTGCTCGCGGTGCTCACCCAGCGCGGCCCCAGGGACCGGATCGTGTGGTTCTCGGCGACCACGGGGACGAAGCTCGGCAGCGCCCTCGTCTCACGCCGGGCAACACCGCAGCTCGCGGCAACCGATCAGCTCATCGTCTACCAGTTGGATCGCACACTGTTCGGTGTCTCGACCGCCAACGGGAGCATCAGGGTGATCGCGAAGACCGCACCGACCGCCGTCGGGCTGTCGCTTGCGAACAACCGGCTTCTCTGGGCCGAGAACCGCGGCGACATCGGTCGCCTCCGAGCTCTGCCGACCGGCTAGCCCTACGCCTCGACGGCCGCGAGCTCGACGATCTCGACACCGGAGGCGAGCCGCGCGGCCTCGCGCCGCTCGAAGCGTCCGGCACCGAGCTCGACGACCGAGGCGGCGGCGCAGCCGACCGCCGTCCGCAGGGCGTCGCCGACGGCGCGGCCGTTGAAGCGCTCCGAGAGGTAGCCGCCGAGGAGAACGTCGCCGGCGCCGACCCGCGCGATCGGCTCGACGCGCGGGATCGACGCACGGAAGCGCTGAACCTGCCGCTCCTCGCGCAGGAGGGCGAAGCACGCCGTCTCCTGGGTGATGAGGACGTTCCGCGCGCCGAGGTCGGCGATCGTGTCGAGCGCCATTACGAAGTCCTCCTCGTCCATGAACTCCTGCCCCACGAGGCTCTCGGCCTCCTGCTGGTTCGGCGAGACGAGGAACGGCTCGGCCTCGACGCCGAGGCGCAGCGGCTCGCCCTCGCAGTCGAGGACGCACCGGATGCCGCGCCGGTTGAGGTCGTGGATCGCCTGCGCGTAGAAGTCGTTCTCCACGTCGCGGGGGAGCGAGCCGCAGAACACGACGTAGCTGGCGACCCGCGAGAGGTAGTGGAGCTTGTCCAGCAGCATCTCCAGTTCCTCCGGCCGTACCGCCGGACCCCATTCGTAGACCTCGGTGAGCGCGCCTGCCGTCGGGTCGACGACCGCGATCGAGGTACGCGACTCGTCGGAGATGCGGACGAAATCGCTGAGGATCCCCTCGAGGGCCAGGTCCTCGACGATCCGTTCGCCCGTGCGACCGCCGGCGAGTCCTGTCGCGATGACCGGAGTCTCCAGCCCCTTCAGGGCTCGTGCGACGTTGATTCCCTTGCCGCCCGCACTCGTGAGGCTGCTCGATGCCCGGTGCCGGTGACCGAACTGGAAGTTCGGCACGGTCAGCGTCCGGTCGACCGCGGCGTTGAGGGTTACGGTGACGATCACTGCCGGTGCACCACGCCGTGGCGGAGGTTACTGGACGCGGATCTTCTCGCCGATGTGGAGGGTCGTCGGATCGACGCCGGGATTGAGGTGCTCGAGCCTGGCCACGGTCGTCCCCTCCTTGATCGCGATCGACGCGAACGTGTCCCCCGATCGAACCGTGTACGTGCGCAGCCGTCGCCGCTTGTGGCCATGCGTCCGCGTCGTCTTGGTCTTCGACGTGACGGTCGTCGTCGGCGTACTCGCGTGGTGCTTGCCGTGCTCGAACCCTGCCCGGACGACGAGTGCCCCGATCGTGACGGCCGCGAGGAAGGCGACCGGGGCGGCGACGCGCGCAGCGTTTCTCCGATTCACGACTCAGCCCGGGACGGCAACCGCGCGCAGCTCGTCGGCAAGACGCGCGGCTTCGGCAGCCGCCGCCTCCTGCCAGTCCGCACCGCTGCTCGCGTAGATGACGGAGCGGGAGGCAGACACGAGCGCGCTTGCCGGGCCGGGCGCGAAGGCTGCTGCGAGGTCCTCGGGCTTACCGCCCTGCGCTCCCACGCCGGGCAGAAGGAACACGGCCCGAGGCATGAGGCTGCGCACCGTCTCGAGCACCCCGGGGTGCGTGGCGCCCACGACCGCGCCGAGCCGGGAGAGCCCGCTTGCGCCGACGAGGTCCTCTCCCCAGCGGTCGAGGAGACCCGCGATGTGCTGCCAGAGCGGCCGCCCGTCTGCGAGCGGCAGATCCTGGATGTCCGCGCTGCCCGGATTCGAGGTCTTGAGGATGGCGAGCACACCGAGCCCTTCGTGCGCAAAGAACGGCTCGAGCGAGTCGAAGCCGAGGTAGGGGTTGACCGTGAGCGCATCGGCGAGCGGCGCGAACGCGGCAGCGTAGGCGCGGTCGGTCGACGGGACGTCGCCGCGCTTTGCGTCGACGACCACGAGGAGACCGGCGCTCCGGGCGTACTCGCAGACCTCGGCGAGAGCCGCCCAGCCGGTCGATCCCTGCGCCTCGAAGAAGGCCGATTGAGGCTTGACCGCAACCGTTTGTTCGGCGATCGCGTCGACGATCCCGCGGCAGAACTCCGCGACGCCGACGCCGGCCGGCATCAGCGCCGGATCGGGATCGAGCCCGACGCAGAACGGTGCGCCCTTCCGTTCGACCGCGTCGGCGAGACGATCCGCGAAGTGATCCGCGCTCATCGCCTCTCAGGATAGGCGTCCCCGAAGACGAAGAGGCCGCCCGAAGGCGGCCTCTCGATCCTCGGAGGAGACGTTGGGTCGGTCCTAGTAGGACGATCCCCCACTCTTGACGGCCGACTTGAGTCCGCTGCCGGCCGAGAACTTCGGAACGGTGGCCGCCGGGATGTGCACCTTCTCGCTCGGGTTGCGTGGATTGACCCCGGTCCGTGCCGCGCGGTTCGCGGTCGAGAACTTGCCGAACCCCGTGAACGTGACCTCGCCTCTCCCCTTCAGCGTGTCGGTGATGGCCTCGAGAAACGCGTCGACGGCCTTGCCCGCGTCGCGGTTCGACAGCTGCGCGCGGCGGGCTACCTCGGAAACAAACTCCTGCTTCGTCACTCTCTCCTCCAGTCCTTAGATCGCTTTCTGGGCCTGAACGACCCTACCAACTCCGTGTTTGCCGCTCAACCATGCGGTTTTGCGGGGGTTTTCTCCCCCTGTAGCAAGTCTTTTACCCGGAATATCGGACGGAGACGGACGGCGTGGCGCGCGAGAGCGTCCGCGCCGCCCTCCTCACGGTCGACCACACAGACTGCCGTACGGACGACCAGACCGGCTTCGCGAACCGCTTCGATCGCCGCGAGCAGCGCTCCGCCGGAGGTCACGATGTCTTCGATCAGGCACACCGTCTCGCCGGGCTCGAAGGGGCCTTCGATGCGATTCGCGGTGCCGTACTCCTTCGCCGCGTCCCGAATCATGAGGAACGGGAGGCCCGAGGCGAGCGACGCAGACGCGGCGAGCACGACGCCGCCGAGCACCGGTGCCGCTAGCCGGGCCGTCTCGGGCTCGTGCTCGCGCACGGCGGCCGCGATGTGCTCGCCGAGCGCCTCGAGAAGGTCGGGCCGCGTCTCGAAGCGGTACTTGTCGAGGTAGTAGCGCGACCGCTTGCCCGAGCGCAGGACGAAGTCGCCCTCGAGATACGCCGCGGCGACGAGCGCCCGGCCGAGCTCCTCGTCGCTCATCGGGCGACCTCTGCCCGATGAGCAAGTGGAGGGGGCGTGGGGGGGCCGCGGGGGTGCGGCGTTATGGGGTCGGCGTGCGCGGCGCCCGCGGGGGGCGCGCCCGGGGGGGGCAAACTTTTTTCCCCCCCCCCGCCCCCTTTCTCCGTTGTTGTGGGGGGCCACCGCCGGCCCCCCCCACGCCCCCTCCACTTGC
>JAICME010000172.1 GCA_025929425.1 Thermoleophilia bacterium
CGAGCTCGAGAACCACGTCCAAGGCGAGCACTCCTCGTTCTCGTGGCTGCTCGAGCCCCTGCTCGAGCACTCGGGCTTCGAGATCCTCGACCGCCACGTCGCCGGCGGGATCTACGCGACGTACGTCTGCCGGCCGCAGTGAAGAAACGGCTCGACATCCTTCTCGTCGAGCGGGGCCTCGCCGAGTCGCGGGCGCAGGCGCAGGCGATCGTGCTCGCCGGGCTCGTGCGCGGTTACGACAAGCCGGGACAGCAGGTTGCGGAGGACGCCGAGCTCGAGGTCGAGAGCCCGCCGCCGTACGTCTCCCGTGGAGGGGAGAAGCTCGCCCACGGTCTCGACGGGCTCGGTGTCGACCCGGCGGGCCTCGACTGCGTCGACGTCGGCGCCTCGACCGGCGGCTTCACCGACGTCCTCCTCCAGCGGGGCGCTGCGCGCGTCATCGCCGTCGACGTCGGCTACGGGCAGCTTCACCCGCGTCTCCGGGCGGATCCGCGCGTGACCGTACTGGAGCGGACGAATGCGCGCACGCTCACGGAGCTCCCGTTCGCCCCTCGGCTCGCCGTCTGCGACGTCTCTTTCATCTCGGTGCGGCTCGCGCTGCCACCCGTGTTGCGCCTCTGCGCGGCCGGCTGGCAGGCGGTCGTCCTCGTCAAGCCGCAGTTCGAGGCCGGCCGCGCCGACGTCGGGAAGGGAGGCGTCGTGCGCGATCCCGAGGTGCGACGACGCGTAGTACTCGAGGTCGCGGAGGCGGCGCTCTCGTGGCAGGCGAGCGTGCGCGGCGTCGTAGACTCGGGTCTCCCGGGCCCGAAGGGGAACCGGGAGATCTTCCTGCACCTCGCACACTCCGAGCAACCGACGCTTCCCGATGACCTCGACGAACGGATCGAGCACGCACTCGCCGGTTGAGACCGCGGCGGTCGTCGCGCACGGCCGCATCGACGTCGAAGACGCCGTCGAACGCGTGCGGGCGGTGGCCGAGCGCGCAGGCGTCGAGCTCGTGGACGAACCCGAGAGCGCGCAGCTCGCGGTCGCCGTCGGCGGGGACGGAACGATCCTGCGCACGCTCGCGCGACTGCTCGGCACCGAGGTTCCGGTGATCGGGGTCAACTTCGGCCGTGTCGGCTTCCTTGCCTCGATCGCTCCCGAGAGGCTCGAGGACGACCTGGCGCGCGTCTTCGCCGGCGAGTACCGGACGATCGAGCAGCCGACGCTCGAGGCACAGCTCCGCTCTCTGGCTGGAAGCGCCACCGGTGAAGCCGGCGACGCCCGGCCGAAGAGCGGGGAGGACTTCGTGGCCGTGAACGACGTCGTCGCGACGAGCTCGACGCTCGGCCGGATGATCGAGCTCGGCTGGGCGATCGCAGGCGAGGACCTCGGCGTCGTGTCGTGCGACGGGATGATCTGCTCGACTCCGTCCGGCTCGACGGCCTACAACCTCTCGAACGGCGGGCCCGTCCTCGTGCGCGGCCTCGACGCGATGGCGATCACCTTCATCGCGCCGCACTCGCTCGATGCACGGCCGCTCGTCGTGCCGCGCGGCGCTGAGCTGATCGTGAGGAACGCGACTGCGGACGTCGTCGCCGCCGTTCTCGTCGACGGGCAGCGCGCCGGCGACCTCGCGCCGGAGCGGGCGCTGTCGATCCGGCTCGGCGAGCAGCGAAGCCTGCTCGCGACGCTGCCGGAGACGACGTTCTTCAGGCGCTACCGCGAGACGTTCACGTCGTAGCGTGGAGACGACCTGGGACGGTCTTCCGGTGGCACGCGAGAGGCCGTTTGCGTGCTGCGTCGTCGTCTGGCGGGCTGGAGTAGGCCGCCGGGAGTTCCTCGTGCTCCATCGCGCGCACGAGGGGCCGGACTACGCCGGCGACTGGGCGTGGACGCCGCCGTCAGGAGCGAGGCAGCCCGGCGAAGATGCGGATGCGGCAGCCGCACGGGAGCTGCGCGAGGAAACGGGCCTCGAGCTGCCCCTGACGCGAATCGAATCACCGAATCCGGACGTTGCGCTCTTCCTCGCCGAAGCTCCTGGAGACGCTGCCGTCATGCTCGATACCGAGCACGACACGCACCGCTGGCTCCCGCTCGATGCTGCGGCGAAGCTCTGTTTGCCCGCCGCGGTCGCGGACGGGCTGCGGTCGGCGGCCTCAGCCCTCACCTGACCCGAAGGGACACGACCGGTGCCAGGCACCGGACGTGTCCGAAAGAGCGAATGGGCGGCGTCGGGCTGCGGGTCTACGATCGGCTGCGTGCTTCGTCGTCTCCGCGTCGAGAACCTCGTCCTCATCCGTGAGGCGGAGCTCGAGCTCGCGCCCGGCCTGAACGCGATCACCGGCGAGACGGGCGCAGGCAAGACGATCCTGGCGCAGGCTTTCGGCCTCCTCCTGGGGGCGAAGGGCGACGACTCCTACGTCGGTGCGGCCGGTGAGGAGGCGTACGTCGAGGCGGAGCTCGACCTCCCGGACGAGCTCGAGAGCCTCGACGAGCTGCGTCCCGAGGACGAGGATGCGCTGCTCGTTTCCCGCCGCGTGTTCCCCGACGGTCGCACGCGGGCCTATGCCTGGGGGCGTGCCGCAGCACGGGAGGATGTCGCCGCTGCGGTGGAGAGCGTCGTCGCGATGTCGGGCCAGTTCGAGCAGCGTCGGCTCGCACGCCCGTCGTACCAGCTCGAGGTGCTCGACAGGTTCTGTGGCGACGAGCAGCTCGCTCGCCGCGCCGCGGCGCGGACGGCGTGGCGCGACCTGCACGCGGCGCGTCGCCGGCACGACGAGCTGACGGCGAACGCAGCGCTCGCCGAAGCGCGCCTCGCGGAGTTGCGGGCGCTTGCCGAGGACACCGCGGGAATGGAGCCCGGGGAGGAGGAGAAGCTCCGCACCGAGCGTGAGCGGCATCGGCATGTCGCCGAGCTCGCGGACGGAGCCGCCGCAGCTGCGGCGGCGCTCGCTCCGGACGACGGTGAAGGGGCGACCGGGCTCGTCGCGCTCGCGGAGCGATCCGTCGCGCCGCTCGAACGCCTCGCACCCGAGCTGCAGCGCGCCGGCGACGAGTTGCGGGACGCAGAGCTCCGCCTGCGCGAGACCGCCTCGGATCTCCACGCCTTTCTTGCCTCTTTGGAAGCGGAACCCGGCCGGCTCGAGCAGCTCGAGGCCGAGCTCGACCGGATCGCCGAGGCGAAGCGCCGCTTTCGCTGCGAGACCTACGAGGAGCTGCTCGGGCGGCGCGACGAGGCTCACGCAGAGCTCGACGCGCTCGAGGACGGCGCGGATCCCGCCGAGGTCGCGGCCCGTGAGCTCGCCGGCGCCGAGGGGCGCGTCCACACGCTCGCTCTCGAGCTCCGCGCGGAGCGAAACGCCGCTGCACCGGCGTTCGCCGATGCCGTCGCGACCGAGCTCCGTGGCGTCGGCATGGGGGAGGGTGAATTCGTCTGCGAGCTGCGCGAGCGGGACGAACCGGGCGCGACCGGCGCCGACGATGCCGTCTTCCTCGTCCGCCCGAATGCCGGCCTTCCGTTCGCCCCCGCCGCGGAGACGGCCTCCGGCGGCGAGCTCTCGCGCATCGCGCTGGCCATCGCGGCCGTCGCGGGAGGAGACACGCTCGTGTTCGACGAGATCGACGCGGGAATCGGAGGCGAGACGGCGCATGCCGTCGGCGGATTGCTCAAGCGGCTCGCCGAGCACGCTCAGGTCGTGACCATCACGCATCTCCCGCAGATCGCGGCGCTCGCCGACCGGCACTTCCGGGTCGAGAAGACACCGGCCGATCCGACGCACACACGCATCGAGCGGCTCGGCGACGAGGAGCGGAAGTCCGAGCTCGAGCGCATGCTGGGTGGACAGGAGTTCCTTGCCGCGGTACGCGGCTAGCCGCGTTCTGCCGGCGACCGTCGAGGACGTATGGGCGGTGCTCGAGGACGCTGAGCGCTTTCCCGTCTGGTGGCCCGGTGTCGACCGGGTCGAGCCGAGCGTCCGACGCGCGGTGGCGCCGGGCGCACTCTGGAAGGTCGAGGGGCGAAACCAGGTGAGCCTCCTCCGGCGAAGCCCTCAGCTCAGCGGGACACTGCTCGTGTTCGAGGTCGTGCCTCTGAGCCGGCTCGTCTTCCAGCTGACGGACGCGCGGGTCGACGCCGGGCTCGAGCTCGCGGCGACGGAGGACGGCCAGACGGCCGCGACACTCACCGTCGAGGCGCCGCGGTTCAGCGGCGTCGGCCGCGCCTTCCCGTCGCAGGCGCTCGCGAGCCTCGCCGCGCTCGTCCGCCCGGCCGATGCGTAACGCCCGCCGCTGCGGGTGCTACCCTGAAATCCCGTGAGCGCGCGGGCCCCGAAGTACGTCTTCGTCACGGGTGGAGTCGTCTCCGCGCTCGGGAAGGGAATCGTCGCCGCTTCGCTCGGTCGCCTCCTCAAGGCGCGCGGGCTGCGCGTCCAGCTCCAGAAGTTCGACCCGTACCTCAACGTCGACCCCGGGACGATGAGCCCGTTCCAGCACGGCGAGGTCTTCGTCACGGAGGACGGGGCCGAGACCGACCTCGACATCGGCCACTACGAGCGCTTCGTCGACGAGAACTTCTCCCGCAGCGCGAGCCACAGCGCCGGCGCGATCTGGGACACCGTCCTGCGCAAGGAACGGAAGGGCGACTTCCTCGGCGCGACGGTGCAGGTGATCCCGCACATCACGAACGAGATCAAGGCGCGCATCC
>JAICME010000033.1 GCA_025929425.1 Thermoleophilia bacterium
GCGGTCGCCGAGATAGACGTTGTCGCCCATGCCGATCTCGTCCCCGTAATAGAGGACAGGTGAACCAGGCAGCGAGAAGAGGATCGCGTGGAGGAGTTCGGCCTCGTCGCGGCCCGCGTCGAGCAGCGGCGCGAGACGGCGGCGGATGCCGAGGTTGAGCTTCATCCGCGGGTCCTTCGCGTACTCCTCGTACATGTAGTCCCGCTCCTCGTCCGTGACCATCTCGAGCGTCAGCTCGTCGTGGTTGCGCAGGAAGAGGCCCCACTGGCAGTTGTCCGGGAGGTGCGGCGTCCGGTCGAGGATCTCGTAGATCGGCGTCGCGTCCTCTCGGCGCAGCGCCATGAACATCCGCGGCATGACCGGGAAGTGGAAGCACATCTGGCACTCGTCGCCCTCGCCGAAGTAGTCGACGACGTCCTCCGGCCACTGGTTCGCCTCGGCGAGGAGCAGACGGTCGGGGTAACGCGCGTCGACCTCTGCGCGGACGCGCTTCAGGTACTCGTGCGTTTCCGGCAGGTTCTCGCCGTTCGTTCCCTCGCGCTCGAAGAGGTAGGGCACGGCGTCGAGCCGGAAGCCGTCGATCCCGAGATCGAGCCAGAAGCGCAGCACCTCGAGCATCGCCTCCTGCACCTCGGGGTTGTCGAAGTTGAGGTCGGGCTGGTGGTGGAAGAAGCGGTGCCAGTAGTACTCGCCGCGGAGCTGGTCGAGTGTCCAGTTCGACGGCTCGGTGTCGATGAAGATGACTCGCGCGTCGGGGTAGCGCTCGTCCGTGTCCGACCAGACGTACCAGTCGCCCTTCGGTCCGGCGGGGTCCGCCCGCGACTCCTGGAACCACGGGTGGTCGGACGAGGTGTGGTTCATGACGAGGTCGGCGATCACGCGCATCCCCCGCTGGTGCGCCTGCTCGACGAACTCGCGGAAGTCGTCCACCGAGCCGTAGTCCGGGTGGATCGCGAAGAAATCCGAGATGTCGTAACCGCCGTCGCGGAGCGGCGACTCGTACATCGGCAGCAACCAGAGGCAATCGACTCCGAGCCACTCGAGATAGTCGAGCTTGTCGATCAGGCCGCGAAAATCGCCGGAGCCGTCGTCGTTGCCGTCGAAGAAGCCACGGATGTGGATCTCGTAGAAGACGGCCCGCCTGAACCACAACGGGTCTCGTTCGAACCACTGTTCCGACATCAGCCGCCGATCCTAAGGACGTGGCTCTGACCGGGGGCGAGCCTGACGTAGTTGCGGCCGATCCGCCACGTCCAGGTCTCGTCCGACAGGAGGTCACGCACCGGGTACACCGGCGGCAACCCGGTCGAGACGGGAACGACGCACACGCCGACCTGCGTGGCACGCGGGTCGAGGTTCACGACGGTGACGACGGTGTTCTCGTCGCGCCGCTTGAGGAACGCGAAGAGCTGCTCGTTCTCGGTCTCGAGGACCGTCAGCGGATCGAGCCACTGGAGGGCGGCGTTGGCGCGCCGGGCCGCATTGAGCTTCGCGACGAGCGGCAGCAGCGGCCCGTCGAGCGTCCGCTCCTTCACCTCGTACTTCTCCGAGTCGAGGTACTCCTCCGAGCCGGCCCGCACGGGCTTGTTCTCGCAGCTCTCGAACCCGGAGTAGATGCCGTAGGCCGGCGAGAGCGTCGCCGCCAGCACGAGCCGCGCCTCGAAGGCCGGCCGCCCACCCGACTGGAGGTACCCGTGGAGGATGTCCGGCGTGTTCGCGAAGCAGTTCGGCCGGTAGAAGTCGCGCCACTCCAACAGCTGGCCGAGGAACTCGAGCAGCTCCCAGCGCGTGTTCTTCCACGTGAAGTACGTGTAGCTCTGGGCGAAGCCGGCCTTGGCGAGCGTCGTCATCGGCGCCGGTCGTGTGAACGCCTCGGAGAGGAAGATCACGTCCGGGTTCTCCTGCCGCACCTCGTGGATCAGCCACTCCCAGAAGGGCATGGGCTTCGTGTGCGGGTTGTCGACCCGGAAGACGGTCACGCCGCAGTCGACCCAGTGGCGCACGACGTCGAGCAGCGCCTGCGAGAGCCCACGCCAGTCGTCGCTGCCGAAGTCGACGTTGTAGATGTCCTGGTAGCGCTTCGGCGGGTTCTCCGCGAACTTCAGCGTCCCGTCGGGGCGCCGGAAGAACCACTCAGGATGTTCCTTCAGCCACGGGTGATCGGGAGAGCACTGGATCGCGAAGTCGAGCGCGATCTCGATCCCGCGCTCCTTCGCTGCGGCGACGAGCGCCCGAAACGCCTTTTCGGTGCCCAATGACGGGTCGATCGCGTCGTGGCCGCCCTTCGCGGAGCCGATCGCCCACGGGCTGCCAACATCGTCCGGTTCCGCCGTCTCGGAGTTGTTCCGGCCCTTGCGGTTCGTCCGGCCGATCGGATGGATCGGCGGAAAGTAGATGACGTCGACGCCGAGCTCCGCGAAGCGTGGCAGCAGCTTTCGCACGCCCTTGAAGCCGCCCCAGGAGCGCGGAAAGAGCTCGTACCACGAGCCGAAGCGGGCGAGGACGCGATCGACGTCGACCTCGTACGTCGCCGACCATGCCTTCTCGGATCGGCCCCCGGCCCGCGCCTCGAGCGCCTGGTCGACGGTCAGCCCCTCGACGCCGAGCAGCACCGCGCCTTCCGACAGCTCGCCGGCGAGGTCGGACTGTCCCGCTGCGACCTTGCGCCGGAGCTCTTCCTGAAACGACGCGACGCGGTCGACCCACGCTTCGATGCGGAAGCACCACAGGCCGGGCCGGTCCACCTCGAACGAGCCGCTCCAGACGTCGTTGCCGAGCGGCTCGAGCGGCGTCTCGGTCCAGCTGCTCGATCCCGGCTTGCGATGGCGGATCGCCGCGCCGAGCGTCTCGTGGCCGTCGCGAAAGATCCGCGCGGTCACGTCCACACGGTCGCCTGCGGTGCGCTTGACCGGATAGCGGCCGCAGTCGATCTGCGGCGTCACCTCCTGGATCTGGATGCGCGCGGGCTTCGTCTTCGGCATCGCCACGTGCGAAGTGTCACCGATGGGAGAGGATCAGAACGTGGACCTCGAGCGCTCCGCGGGAATCCTTCTCCATCCGACATCGCTGCCGTCCGGGAAGCTCGACCGTGAGGCGTACCGCTTCGTCGACTGGCTCGCCGCGGCCGGGCAGTCGTGGTGGCAGATCTTGCCGCTCGGGCCGCCGGACGAGTTCCGCTCGCCGTACCGCTCGCCGTCCGCCTTCGCGGCTTCGTCTCAGCTCCTGGCGCAGCCCGAGGCGAGAGTCACGGTGGGCGAGGTGGAGGACTTCGTCGCGAGGCATCCCTACTGGACGGGCAGCTGGGCGAGCTTTGCCGGTGCGGAGGCGATCGCCGACCAGGTGCGTTTCGAACGGGAGTGGGGAGCGTTGCGCGCCTACGCGGCCGAGCGCGGGGTGCGGCTGATCGGGGATCTGCCGATCTACGTCTCCGACGAGGGTGCCGACCATGCCGGCTGGCCGGAGCTCTTCGCGCGGGGAGAGGTGGCAGGGGCTCCGCCCGACGCCCTCAGCGCGCTGGGCCAACGGTGGGGGAACCCGCTCTACGACTGGCCCGCGCACCGCGCGACCGGCTATCGCTGGTGGTGCGAGCGCTTCCGACGGACCTTCGAGCTCGTGGATTTCTGCCGCGTGGACCACTTCCGCGGCTTCGTGTCCTACTGGGCGATCCCCGAACGCAACCGGACCGCGAAGAACGGACGCTGGCGCCCCGGCCCGGGCGCGGAGCTCTTTCGCGCCGTCGCCCACGATCTCGGCCATCTGTCGCTGATGGCGGAGGATCTCGGCCACATCACGCCGCCGGTGCACCGGTTGCGCGACGAGCTCGGCCTCCCCGGCATGGTGGTTCTTCTCTGGGCCTTCCGGCCGAGCCGTCGGAGCCCGCACCGGCTCGAGAATCACCGCGCCAACGCGGTCGCCTACACGAGCACCCACGACACCGCGACGGCAGTCGGCTGGTTCGAGAGCCTCGGGCGCAGGCAGCGGGCCGCGACCGGCCTCGATCCGCAGGAGCCGCACTGGGGCCTGATCCAGCTCGCCTACGAATCGCGCGCGCGTCTTGCGATCGTTCCGGCACAGGACGTGCTCGGGCTCGGCGACGAGGCACGGATGAACCGGCCCGGCGTGACCGCGGGGAACTGGCGCTGGCGGCTCGAGCGAGGAGCGTTGACGCCGGCGCTCGCCGAGCGCCTGCGCCGCCTCGCCGAACGCCACGACCGTGTGACCTGAGCTATTCCGCGGTACGCCGGCCGAGCGAGCGGAGCACGGGATCCGTGAGCCGCTCGACGTAGGACACGACCCAGGACACGAAGCGTGGCAGGAACCGCACCACTACACCGGCGGCGAGCAGCCCGATCACGATTCCGGCGCCGACGTCGCTCGGGTAGTGCGCGCCGATGAACAGCCGTCCCACGCCGATGATCGCGGCCACGACGAGGAAGATCGCGCCGGCGGCAACGTCGAACGAGAGCACGGCGAACGCGATGGCGAACGAGACGGTTGTGTGGTCGCTCGGGAACGTCGCGTCGGTCGTGTTCGACCACGGATGGCTGATCTGGTGCGATTCGTACGGGCGCGGCCGGTCGTACGCGTGGTGGATCGCGAACGCGACCACGTACGAGAGCGCGGCAGCGGCGAAACCGCTCCCACACGCGAGCTTCCACTTCCGATCGCCGCCGGGCCGGCTCAGGAACCAGAGCGCCGCGGTGATCACCACCATCACCGGGATGCTCGCCTTCTCGATGTCCGAGAAGAGGGTCCCGACCCAGTGGTGGTGGAGGGAGACGTCGTAGATCGCCTTGAAGATGCGCCAGTCCACTGTGTACGAGTTCTAGCTGACCGGATGTGAGGCGTCGGTGAACTCACGGAACTCGGCCGTGAGCAGATACGCCGTCTGCTCGCCGATGTCGACCGCCCGGTCGCCGATCCGCTCGATCGTTCGCGCGACGACGACCATCCGCAGGCCCCACTCGCGGAACTCCTCCGCGGCCATCACGTCGACGAGGCGCTCGACGAAGCGGCGGTTCGCGCGGTCGATCAGCTCGTCCAGCTCGACGAGACTTTCGGCACCGGCGAGGTCGCGGCGGCTGAACGAGTCGAGCGCCACCCGCAGCATCTCCTCGGCGCGCTCGCCCATCTCCGTCAGCACCTCGACGAGCGCGGGGTCCGGCTCGACGTCGGAGACGAGCCTGGACAGCTTCGCGATCGTCACGCAGCCGTCGGCGCTCCGCTCGAGGAGGAGGTTGATGTGGAGCATCGCGAGCAGCAGCCGCAGGTCGCGTGCCACCGGCGTCTGGAGCGCGAGCAGCGACTGGATCTGATGCTCGATCGCGAGGAAGTGGCGGTCCACCTCGTCATCGAACGCGATCACCTCTCCGGCGAGCTCCTCGTCGCGCTCCTCGAGCGCCCGGATCGCTCCGTGGACGGCGCTCGAGACGCGCTGCCCCATCTCCTGGAGCTGCGCCTCGACCTGTTCGAGCGCGGAGTCGATCGACATCGCGAGCCAGCGTACTACGGGCCCTCCGAGGTCGCGCCAGCCCCTGTCACCACCTCGTCTCCACCCCGAAACGGGGGCGTATCCCACCTACCTCCGGCCCCGCCGTACCGTCCTCGACGAATCCAGAGGAGGAGGAAGAAAGACATGCCGAGAAACGGCAAGCTCGTTCGCATCACCGTTGCTCTCGCCGCGGCCGGCCTCACCGCCGCGCTCGCGGTGGTCGCGAGCGTCGGGACCGCCGGGGCACGCTCGACCGGCACCCTGAAGGGCGCAGGCTCGACACTGATCGCGCCCGCTCTCGCGGTCTGGCAGCCCATGTACAGCGGCGATTCGCTCCAGTACTCGGCGATCGGCTCAGGTGGTGGGATTCAGGCGATCAGCCATCGCACGGTCGACTTCGGGGCGAGCGACGCGCCGCTGACGAAGAGCCAGGGGAACGGCTGCAACGGATGCGTCCAGATCCCGTGGGCCCTGACGGCCACGTCGCCCGTCGTCAACATTCCGGGCGTCGCCGCGCACCAGCTCAAGCTGACCGGGACGGTGCTGGCGAACATCTACCTCGGCACCATCACGAAGTGGAACGACCCCGCGATCAAGTCGCTGAACAAGGGCCTCAAGCTGCCGAACCTGTCGATCACGCCGGTTCACCGCAGCGACGGCTCGGGCGATACCTACGTGTTCACGAACTACCTCTCGAAAGTGAGCAAGTCCTGGAAGACGAAGGTGGGGAATGCCACCACCGTGAGCTGGCCGACGGGTATCGGCGGTAAGGGCAACGCAGGTGTCGCCGCGGCCGTCTCGGCCAATTCGGGCTCCATCGGCTACGTCTCGATCTTCTACGTGATCCAGAACCACCTCGACCTCGCACGCCTGAAGAACGCCTCGGGCAACTACGAGCTCCCGACCATCGCCTCGATCGAGGCTTCGGCGCAGCTCGTGAAGACCGGGCGGATCGCAGCGAACAACAAGATCTCGATCACGAATCCGCCGAAGTCCAAGAAGTACGCAAACGCCTATCCGCTCGCGACGTTCACCTACGTGATCGTCCCGAGGACGTCGCCGAAGGCGGCCGAGCTCAAGGCGTTCATCACCTGGGCGCTCGGATCGAAGGCCCAGAGCTCGATCAAGAAGTACGTGTTCGCGCCGATGCCGGACTCCGTGGCGAAGGCTGCGAAGAAGACACTGGCCACGCTCCACTCATGAGAGAGCGCGTCGGATCGTGAGCACGCTCGACGCGACCGGTGAGGCCGCCCGCCGCCCCTTCCCGGGGCGGCGGGTGCGCACCGGGGACGTCCTCCTGCAGGGTGTCGCCGGTCTCGCCGCTCTCGGCGCGGTCGTCCTGCTCGGGCTCATCGCGTACAAGATCGTCGACGGAGCACGGCTCTCGCTCTCGACGTTCGGGCTCGGGTTCCTCACGCACGTCGGCTGGGATCCGGTGCACAGCCGGTTCGGTGCCGGCGGGTTCCTCTTCGGTACCGCCGTCACGTCGATCGGGGCGCTGCTTCTCGCCACGCCCCTCGCGCTCGGGATCGCGCTCTTCCTCACGGAGCTGGCTCCTCGCTGGATCCGCGGGCCTGTCACGGCGCTCGTCGAGACGCTCGCCGCGATTCCGAGCGTCGTGATCGGGCTCTGGGGAATCCTCGTGCTCGGCCCGGTGCTGCACGACCACGTCATGCCGGCGCTCCACTCGACGCTCGGCTTCATCCCGCTCTTCGGTCCCTCGACCACCGGCTCGACGATCTTCACGGCGATTCTCGTGTTGACGATCATGATCCTGCCGATCGTCTCGAGCATCTCTCGCGAGCTCTTCGTCGGCGTGCCGCCGGAGCTGAAGGAGGCGGCGCTCGGACTGGGGACGACGCGATGGGAGATGGTGCGCGGCGTCGTCCTGCCCTACACCCGCGGCGGAGTCGCGGCCGCGATGATCCTCGGCCTCGGCCGCGCGGTGGGCGAAGCGATCGCTGTGGCGCAGGTCTCAGGCGCCTTCAACAACGGCATCAGCTGGAACCTGTTCAGCTCGGGCAACACGCTTGCCGCGCAGATCGCGCTCGAGTACCAGAGCGCAGAGACGAACCTCGACGTCTCGTCACTCTTCTATCTGGGACTGATCCTCCTCGTCTTCTCGCTCGTGGTGAACCTTCTCGCGCGGGTGGTCGTACGGCGTGGTGCGCGCCGCCAGGGGGTCCTGGCTCGGTGAGTGCCGCAGACGTGAGCGCGCTCCAGCGTCCGAACGACCGCCTCCGCCGACGCCGGGTCGTGAACCGCGGCATGGAGCTGCTCGCCTGGCTCGCGGGCGCGCTCGGCGTCGCGATCCTCGGCGTCGTCGTCTGGTCCGTCGCCAAGCGCGGCGCAAGCGAGCTCAACCTCGATCTCCTGACCAAGGCGCCGGTGCCCTTTGCGATCGGGAACGTCAAGCAGGGGTTGGCGAATGCCTTCGTCGGAAGCCTCGTGCTCGTCGGGCTCGCGACGGCGATGGCCCTGCCCTTCGGGATCCTCGTCGCGATCTACGTGAACGAGTTCGCGCCGAGGGCGGTACGAAACGGGGTCGGGCTCGTGCTCGACGTGCTCAACGGCGTCCCGGGGATCGTCGTCGGCATCTTCGTCTTCGGCCTCGTGGTCGTCAGTCACGGCCAGAGCGCGTACGCGGGCGCGATCGCGCTTGCGGTGCTGATGCTGCCGCTCGTGGCCCGGGCCACCATCGAGGTTCTCGCACTCGTCCCCAATACCTTGCGGGAGGCCTCGCTCGCGCTTGGAGTCCCCCGCTGGCGGACGACGCTCGGGATCGTCCTGCCGCAGACCGTGGGCGGGATCGTGACGGGGACCATGCTTGCCGTCGCCCGCGTGGCAGGCGAGACCGCGCCGCTCCTCTTCACCTGCTCGCTCGCCGGCACCTCGATCGACTCGAATCCGGGCCACGCGTTGCAGACGATCCCCGTCGCGATCTTCGAGCTGTCGGAGTCGGCCGATCCAGCCGACCACGCCCGCGCCTGGGCTGCGGCGCTGGTGCTCCTCTTGTTCATCCTCTTCTCGAGCCTGACCGCGCGCTGGCTCGCGGCGCGCAGCCGCCGGAAGCTCGGACGCGCCACATGAGCGCCACGAGGGGAGAAACCGTGTCCCGGTCGAGTACGATCGAACCCGCCGTGCGCGTCGAGACGAAGCGTCAGCCGCTGCCGCCGCGCGAGCGGCTCCAACAGGTCTTCGACATCCAGGACCTGACGGCGATCTACGGCTCCAAACCGGCGCTCAAGGACGTGTCGATGGGCGTCTACAGGAACCTCGTCACCGCCGTCATCGGCCCTTCGGGTTGCGGCAAGAGCACGTTCATCCGCTGCCTCAACCGGATGAACGATCTCGTCCCGGGCTTCCGCCAGACGGGGACGATCCGCTACCACGGCCAGGACATCGCCGCCAAGGACGTCGATCCGGTTGCGGTGCGGCGGACGATCGGGATGGTCTTCCAGCGCCCGAACCCGTTCCCGAAGTCGATCTTCGACAACGTGGCCTGGGGTCTGCGGGTGCTCGGGATGAAGGACAACCTCCCGGAGCGCGTCGAGCGGGCGTTGACGCAGGCGGCGCTCTGGGACGAGGTGAAGGATCGGCTGAAGGCGAGCGCGCTCTCCTTGTCCGGTGGCCAGCAGCAGCGACTCTGCATCGCGCGTGCCATTGCGGTCGAGCCGGACGTCGTGCTCATGGACGAGCCGGCCTCGGCGCTCGATCCGATCGCGACCCAGGCGATCGAGCTGCTTCTCCACGAGCTGAAGAGCGAGTACTCGTTCGTGATCGTGACGCACAACATGCAGCAGGCGGCCCGGGTCGCGGACATGACGGCCTTCTTCTCGATCTCGCGCGGCGAAGAAGGTGACCGCTGGGGCGAGCTCATCGAATACGACTCGACCGAGAAGATCTTCACTGCCCCGTCCGACAAGCGGACCGAGGATTACGTCACCGGCCGTTTCGGTTAGTTCCGGGCGCGAGACGGTGGAAAAGCTGGGAGGGGAGCTGGCACTGGCAATCGAGCCGGCCGACTCGGAGGTGTCGCTGGCGCTTCAGGACGCCTTCTTCGCCGAGATCACATCTCGCTATCCGAGCTGGCGGCCCCGGGAGCTCCCAGAGCTTCGAGGCTGAGGATCTCGCTCCCCCGGATGGCACTTGGCTCGTCGCCTATCTGAACGGCGCGCCGGTCGGCTGCGGGGGCCTGCAGCGCCTCGACGCTGAGACCGGGGAGGTCAGGCGGATCTTTCTCGACGAGTCGGTGCGCGGCCTGGGAATCGGGCGCGCGCTGCTCACTCAACTCGAAGAGCACGCAAGATCGCTGGGTTACCGGCGTGTGCGGCTCACGACGGGCGATCAGCAGCCCGAGGCGCTCGGACTGTTCGAGTCCTCCGGCTACGGAGAGATCCCGCCATTCACGGACGGGCCGTTCACGCGCCACTGGATGGAGAAGCGACTCACGTGACTTCGCACCTGTCACGACTGCTGGTCGCGGAGCTGATCGGAACCTTCGCGCTGGTATTCGCCGGCTGCGGCGCGGTCATGGTCGACGCGAAGACTCACCAGCTCGGCCACGTCGGCGTGGCGATCAGCTTCGGGTTGGTGATCATGTTCGGGATCTACGCCGTCGGCCACATCAGCGGCGCTCACTTCAACCCGGCCGTGACGTTTGCCTTCGCGCTGACGCGACACTTCCCGTGGTCGCGCGCCGTCGCGTACTGGTGCGCCCAGCTGACGGGCGCGCCGGTTGCCGCGGCGCTGCTGCGCGGTTCGCTCGGCGACGTCGCTCACACCGGCGCGACCCTGCCGTCCGGATCGCAGGGCCAGTCGTTCCTGTGGGAGCTCGTGCTGAGCGGGTTCCTGATGTTCGTGATCCTCGCCGTGGCGACCGACACGCGCGCGGTGGGTGAGGCCGCAGCGATCGCGATCGGCGGCACGATCGGCCTCGACGCCATGTTCGGCGGCCCGATCTCCGGCGCCTCGATGAACCCGGCGCGGTCGTTCGGCCCGGCGATCGTCTCGGGTGACCTGCACGCACTCTGGGTC
This sequence comes from Thermoleophilia bacterium, assembly GCA_025929425.1. GTDB lineage: Bacteria > Actinomycetota > Thermoleophilia > Gaiellales > Gaiellaceae > Palsa-739. Next base: position 10,529 of record JAICME010000033.1, read on the forward strand.
TACGCCGTTGCTCCCGTGATCGGCACCTCGATCGGCGGCCTGGCCTATCAGTTCGTCCGCGGCGAGCATCCGCGAACGGCGGAGGATTCAACGTGACCAAGGTGCTGTTCGTGTGCGTCGGCAACGCGGGCCGTTCGGTGATGGGGGAGTACCTCTTCAGGCGCCTCGCGGGCGATAGGCACGAGGCCCGAAGTGCCGGCAGCGATCCCGGCACGACCGTACATCCGCAGGTTCTCGAAGCGCTCGAGGAGATAGGCATCGACGAGAGTGACCATGTCCCGCACAAGCTCGATGGCGACGACCTCGCCTGGGCAGACGTCGCGATCTCCACCTGTAGCGAAGAGGTCTGTCCCGTCACGCTCGGCGTCCGCCGGATCAGCTGGGAGTTTCCCGATCCCAAGGCCTTGCCTCTCGAACAGGTACGTGCGGTCCGGGACGAGATCGAACGCCAGGTCGAGCAGCTCGTCCGCGAGCTCGACGAGGAAGCGACAGTCGCCTAGGAACCAGGGAAGCGGGCGCGGATCTCGAGGCCGCGTGCGGGCCCGCTCGTTGCCTCGACCTCTCCGCCCGCCGCAGTGACGACGTGCTTGACGATCGCCAGGCCGAGCCCTGTGCCGCGGCTCGTCCGTGCCTGGTCGCCGCGGTAGAAGCGCTCGAACAGTCGCGGCAGCTCGTTCGGCCCGACGCCCGGGCCGTCGTCCGACACTCGGAGCAGCGAGGCCGCCGCGGACTCGGAGACCTCGACCGTGCACGTGCTCCCCGGCCCTGCGTACCTGATCGCGTTGGCGATCAGGTTCTCGAGCACGACCCGCAACATCCGGGGACGAAGCGGCAGCTCGACGCGCCCGTCGGCGCGGACGTCGATCTCGACCTGGGCGTGGTCGGCGCGGTCCGCGAGCGAGGCGACGACCTCCTCCACGATCGGCTGCGCCCGCGTGCTGCCCAGGGCAACGACCTCGCGACCCGTCTCGAGCTCGCCGAGGAAGAGCACGTCGTCGATCAGTTCCCGCGCCTGCTCGACCTCCTGCCGCGCCCTTTCCATCAGCTCCGCCACGTCGGAGCCGGGCAGTGCGGCGCTCTCGAGCAACACGAGCAACCGCGCGAGCGGCGTCCGCAGCTCGTGCGACACGGCGGCCGTGAACCCGGCGCGGAGCTCCTGGTAGGCGGAGAGCTCGGGGGGCGACTCGAGGTAGAGAACGAGGAGGTTCGGATGCTCCGACATGACGTCCTCGCCCAGGCGCCGGCCGCCGGCGAGATCGCCGAGTGCGTCTCTCGCCTTTGCGCTCACAGCCACGATTCGCCGCTCGCTGTCAAGCACGACGAGGGACTCGCCGCAGCTCGCAGCGAGCGTTCTGGCCAGCTCCTCGTTCACCACTCCTTCACCACGTGTCTACCCTTCGCCTACCCGACCGGGGTCGATAATGAGTCAACCATGCCGAAGGTTCTGATCGTCGAGGACGACGAGGTCATCGCGCAGGGAATGGCTCGGCACCTCGGTGCCGCCGGCTTCGATCCGGTGGCGGTCGGGAACGGGACGCAAGGCCTGGCGCGTCTTCGCTACGAGAAGCCGGATGTCTGCGTGCTCGACCTGATGCTCCCCGGGGTCGACGGCTGGAAGCTGATCGAGACGGCTCGGAACGAGGGCATCGGCACCCCGATCGTCGTCGTCTCCGCGCGCGGCACCGAGCACGACCGCGTGCACGCGCTCGAGATCGGGGCCGACGACTACCTCGTGAAGCCGTTCTCGATGAAGGAGCTCGTGGCGCGCGTCCGGGCCGCGTCGCGCCGCGCGTCGCGCCGCGTCCAGACGCCGCGGGGCGAGCCGATCGAGATCGAGGAGCTGCGGATCGACCCGCTCGAGGTGCAGGCCTACGTCGACAATCGCAGCGCAGAGCTGACGCCGACGGAGTTCCGTCTCCTCTATCAGCTCGCGCTCGACAGGGGACGCGTCGTCACCCGCGACGAGCTGCTGCAGAAGCTGTGGGGCCGCCGCGAGTCGCATCGCGACCGCACGGTGGACGTCTTCGTCCGGCGCCTGCGCGAGAAGATCGATCGCCCGGCCTCCGCGCACACGTTCATCCAGACGCGCTACGGCGTCGGCTACCGGCTCGAGCCGGTCGCGAAGTAGCGCGTCAGCTCTCGTACGGCTCCGGCCGGAGACCCGTCTCGACCTCGCGGCGCCCGTCCACCTCGTAGACGAGGTCGACCGTCTCGTGCCTGCGGTACGTGCCCGCGATGCCGAGCCACATCGAGGCCCAGCGCCAGAAGCCGAGCCTGCCCTCCTGGGCGATCGGGCGCGGAAAGACGAGCGACCGGCCCAGCACCTCGAAGTCCCGTCCCGGGAGCTGGCGGACGCCGCCCACGTAGACCTCGAAGGCCGAGGGCACGTATTCGGGCAGTTCGATCCGCGAGCGCTCGGACACCTTCATAGAATGCCCACGGGTTGCGTCGCAGGCTGCCGTTCCTCGTGCTCTGCGTGCTGTTCGCGCTTGCGACGGCGGGCGTTGCTGCAGCCGCGAACGGCGGCTTCACTCCCGTGAAGCCCGAGTCGCCCAACGCGAGCCACACCCAGACGGCCTACTACGTCATCCTCGGCTTCACCTCGGCGATCTTCATCCTCGTCGAGGGGCTCCTCGTCGCCTTCATCTGGAAGTACCGCGCCCGCGGACGAGCCCGCGCCGTCGAAGGCGCGCAGGTGCACGGTCACACGCGGCTCGAGCTGATCTGGACGGTGATTCCCGTCGTGATCCTCTGCGTGATCGGCATCGTCGTCTTCGTCGAGCTGCCGAAGATCAGCGACGCGCCGGCGGCGAACGACGCGATCCGGATCACGGTGGTGGGCCATCAGTACTACTGGGAGTTCAAGTACCCGGGTGGCGCTCGCTCGATCGGGACGTTGCACGTCCCCGTCGGCCGCGTCGTCGATCTCGATGTCGTGTCGCCGGACGTGATCCACAGCTGGTGGGTTCCCGCCCTCGGCGGGAAGATCCAGGCGATCCCGGGCCGCGTCAACCACATCTGGTTCAAGGCGGAGAAGGCCGGGAGCTACGAGGGCCAGTGCGCGGAGCTCTGCGGTGTCTTCCATGCCGAGATGAGCGCCGTCGTCGAGGCCGAGTCGCAGCAGGCGTACGAGAGCTACATCTCCACGACGGCCGGGCAGACGATCGGCCGGCAGGAGTGGACGGGCGTCTGCGCGACGTGTCACGGAAACCTCGGGAAGGGTGGCTACGGCCCCGACATCAGCGCCAGCACGCTCGTCACCTCGCGGTCGTCGCTCCTCGGCGTCCTCCGACAGGGGGTCGACACTCCTGCACGCCCCGGCGCGATGCCGCCGGTCGGGATCGACTGGAACAACGCGCAGATCAACGCCATCGTCGACTACGTGAAGAAGCACATCTACAAGCCCGCACCGCTGGGAGGGACGAGTGGCGGCTAGGTCGGAGGCTGTCTACCCCGTCGGCTGGAAGAGCGGGCGAGTCGCGAGCTGGCTCGTCACCGTCGACCACAAACGGATCGGGATCCTGTACATCGCGACCTCCCTCATGTGGTTCGTCGCGGGCGGAATCCTCGCGCTCCTCATGCGCTCCCAGCTCGCGACGCCGAACGAGCACTTCCTGACGAGGAACTCGTACAACGAGGTAATGACGATGCACGGCACGACGATGATCTTCCTCGTCGTGATCCCGATCCTCGCCGGCTTCGCCAACTTCCTCGTGCCGCTGATGATCGGAGCGCGCGACATGGCGTTCCCGCGCCTGAACGCGCTCTCGTACTGGCTGTTCCTCCTCGGCGGCATCGTCCTCTGGCTGAGCTGGTTCTCGAAGGGCGGCGCCGCCCACGCGGGCTGGTGGTCATACCCGACGCTGTCGGAGAACTTCCCGTGGGCAAGTCCCGGTCACGGCCAGGACTACTGGATCCTCAGCATTCACATCCTGACCATCTCGTCGTTCCTGAGTGCGATCAACTTCATCGTCACGATCCACAACATGCGGGCACCCGGCATGACGTGGATGCGGATGCCGCTCTTCATCTGGGCGATCGAGACGTACGCGATCCTCCTGCTCCTCGCGCTGCCGGCGCTCTCGGCGGCCCTCACGATGCTGCTGCTCGACCGCACCGCCGGGACGCACTTCTTCATCCCTTCACAGGGCGGGAACATCGTGCTCTACCAGCACTTGTTCTGGTTCTTCGGGCACCCGGAGGTCTACATCATGGTGCTCCCGGTCTTCGGGATGATCTCGGAGATCCTGCCGGTCTTCTCGCGCAAGCCGATCTTCGGCTACAAGGCGGTCGCGTTCTCGACGATCGGCATCGCGTTCTTCTCGATGCTCGTCTGGGCGCACCACATGTTCACGACCGGGCTGGGGGTCGGACTCGACTCGTTCTTCATGATCTCGTCGATGGTGATCGCGGTGCCGACCGGGATCAAGATCTTCAACTGGCTCGCGACGACGTGGCGGGGGAATGTCATCCTCGACACGCCGATGCTGTTCGGCCTCGGCTTCATCGGGCTGTTCACGATGGGAGGCCTGTCCGGGATCTTCCTCGCCGCGTTTCCGGTCGACTGGCAGGTGAACGACACCTACTACATCGTCGCCCACTTCCACTACGTCCTCTTCGGCGGCTCGGCCTTCGGCTTCTTCGGGGGTCTCTATTACTGGTGGCCGAAGATGTTCGGGCGTATGCTCGACGAGCGGCTCGGAAAATGGCACTTCTGGCTGATGTTCGTGGGCTTCAACATGACCTTCCTTCCGCAGCACATGCTCGGGCTGCTCGGCATGGTGCGCCGCGTCTACACGTATCACCACGGTGGGCTCTGGGAGATCTACAACCTCATCTCTTCGATCGGTTCGGGCGTCCTGGCGCTGTCGATCGCCGTCTTCCTCGTCAACATCTGGATCGCGCACGGGTTGCGGCGCGGCGTTCGCGCCGGGAACGACCCGTGGCTCGCGGACACGCTCGAGTGGTACACGACCTCGCCGCCGCCGCCGCACAACTTCGACACCGTCCCCTACGTGACGAGCGCGCGGCCGCTGCGTGACCTGCGGCGCCGGCTCGCGGAGACGGCGCAATGAGGACACAGCTCGCGCCCGGGCCGTGGCTGCGGCTGTCCGCGCTCGTGGCGGCGGGTGGGACGCTGCTCGCGGTCGTCTCCGGTGCGGCTGGACTGGGCACCGCGCACCGGTTGCTCGCGGCTCTCGTCGCTCCGCCCCTCGCGGCGCTCGTCGTCTCGGCCTGGTACGCGCACCGACGGCTCGTGCCGGCAGCGCTCGCCGCCGCGGCGCTGTTCGCCGCTGCGGCAGCCGTCCCGGCTCCGCATGCTCACTCCGGGCTCGCCGCGTTTGCGCTGGCCGCGCTGGTCGTCGTCGTCGCCGAGAGCTTCCGGGGCGAACGGATCCCGTGGGGGTCCTGGCGCGACTACATCACGCTGACGAAGCCGCGGATCATGTCGCTCCTCCTCATCACGGGCTTCTGCGGGATGATCGCGGGCGCCGGCGGCTGGCCGGGCACCGACCTGGCCGTGGCTGCGATGGCCGGGCTCGCACTCGCGTGCGGCGGCGCGTCGGCGCTCAACCACGTGCTCGACCGCGACATCGACCCGCTGATGGGGGAGCGGACGCGCTCTCGGCCGGTCGCGTCGGGGCGAGTGCCGCCGAGCCGCGCGCTCGAATTCGGGCTCGCGCTCTCCGCCTTGTCGTTCGTGCTCCTCGCGAGCGCCGTGAACGTGCTCACGGCTGTGCTCGCGCTCGTCGGCAACCTCTTCTACGTTCTTGTCTACACCCGCTTGCTCAAGCGCTCGACGCCGCAGAACATCGTGATCGGCGGCGCCGCAGGGGCCGTGCCGCCGCTCGTCGGCTGGGCCGCCGCTACGGGCCATATCGGGATCGCCGCGCTCATCCTGTTCGCGATCGTCTTCATCTGGACGCCGCCACATTTCTGGGCGCTGGCGCTGCTGATCAAGGACAACTACGCGAACGCGCGCGTGCCGATGCTCCCGGTCGTGCGCGGCGAGCAGGCGACTGCGCGGCAGATCGTTCTCTACTCGCTCGTCCTCGTGGCGGCGACGCTGCTGCCGTGGGGCTGGGGCGGCGCGGGACCGCTCTATGTCGTCTGCGCGCTGGCCCTCGGTGGGGTGTTCGTCTGGCTCGCCGAGCGTTTGCGTCGCAACACGGCACCGCGGCAGGCCATGCTCCTCTTCCACTACTCGCTCCTCTATCTCGCGCTGCTCTTCGCGGCGCTGGCCGTCGATGCGGTGATCGGCTGATGGATCCCGAGCTCGCACGCCGCAACGTCCGGTTCGGCTGGATGCTCTTCGGCGTCTTCCTGCTGATCTTCGCCGGGTCGATCGGCGTCGCGTTCCTTTACCTCCACTTCGACTAGTGGACGGCATCTGGCTGGCGCGCCCCGAGGAGCCGGGTGCGGGCGAGCCGGTGGCGGTCAAGGATCTGCTCGACACTGCCGGGCTGACGACGACGTACGGCTCGGCGCTCTTCGCGGAGCACGTTCCGGCTGTGAGCGCGCAGGCGGTGCAGTCGATCGAGGCGGCAGGCTACTCCGTCGCCGGGAAGACGAACCTCCACGAGTTCGCATACGGGATCTCGTCCCAGAACCCGCACTACGGGACGGTCCCCAACCCGGCTGCGCCCGGGCGGCTCGCGGGAGGCTCGAGCGGGGGCTCTGCTGCGGCGATCGCCGCGGGCGACGTCGAGCTCGCGCTCGGCAGCGACTCCGCCGGCTCGATCCGGATTCCCGCGGCGTGGTGCGGCTGCTGCGGCTTCAAGCCGACCTACGGGCTCGTCTCGGCAGAGGGCTGCTTCCCGCTTGCGCCGAGCTACGACGTCGTCGGGCCGATGGCTTCGTCGGTCGAGGGCTGCGAGCGCCTGATGCGGGCGCTGGCGCCCGGGTTCGAGCCGGCGGAGCTGGAGTCGCTGGAGGAGCTCGAGGTCGGCGTCACCTGGCTCGATCAGGCTGAGCCCCTCGTGCGCGAGCGCGTGGCCGAGGCTGCCGCTCTCTTCCCGCGGCGTCGCGAGATCGAGCTCTCCCTCGGCCCCACCGATCGGAGCGACTTCATGCGCGAGGTCGCAGACGTGCACCGGCCGCTCTTTCCCGGCAACGAGGAGCTGTACGGCGAGAACGTCCGCGGCAAGATCGAACGCGCGCTGGCGGTCAGCGACGCGGACGCCCGAGCGGCCGAGCGGGAACGGGCGGAGTACCACGAGCTCTTCGCAGACGCGTTCGCCGGGCTCGACCTCCTCGTCACGCCGGCCCTCGCGTTCGTCCCTCCGCCCGCCGACATCGACGAGACCGAGATGAGAGGTCGCGGCACGCTACTCACGTATCCGTTCAGCTCGCTGGGGTGGCCGGCACTCGCTCTCCCGTGCGGCCCGGCGGAGGAGGGCCTGCCCGCATCGATCCAACTAGCGGCCCCAGCGGGCGCCGACGCACGCGTCCTCGCCGCCGGCCGCCTGCTCGCCGCCGCGCTCGCCGCGCCCGAGCAACACGAGCGTTCCTTGTAACAGACTGTTACTTGGGTGGTGCGCGGTCCCGGAGACGTGGCGCGGGTGGCTCGAACAAGGGGCCGAGAAGCGCTTCGGGCGGCCTGACTCGAAAGACCACGTCTATCGCCACCGTCGACACCCGCGGGCCGCTTTGTCGGCGAAGGCGCCGAGCTGTGTGCACGAGAACCCGCACTTGCTCATAACTCGGCCTGTGGAGCCCCATCCGGGCGGCCGCGCGTCCCACGCAGCGGTTCATTTCGGCGATCGGGACCGCTCGCCGGGATTGCCGTTCGATCTCGTCGAGCAGCCGGCGGGGAATTCTCGGTGCGAAGGAAAGCACGGCGGCAGCGTCGCCGCGTCAGGGGGACGGAAGAGCAATATCTCCGTGCCAATAGCGCACGAGACGCGCAAGTAACAGTCTGTTACAAGGAAGTTTCGGCGTCCGTTCCCCGGTGCGCCGGCGGGTCGGCCTATTCGACCGTAGCCAGAACGGCGGCTTCGTACACCGGGTTCGGCGTGAAGCGTTCGAGCTCGTCCGAGAGGACGTCGCTGGGGGCAGGCGGGTCTCCCGGTGGCAGAGGCACCGCGTCGCCGTCCAGCAACACGCCTTCCAGCTGCTCCGCCGGATCGTGCTCGAGCGCGATGTCGTCACGGCCGAGCCGCGAGCGGAGCCACCCGCAGAGGAGCCACGCCTGCGCCGCGGTCCCACGCACGCCGACCGTCCGCACGTCCCCGATCGCCGGCCAGAGCGTCGCCAGGTGCGAGCGCCAGCGCGACGTCCGCGCCCATGCGATGTCCGAGGCCGCGCAGCGGGGAAAGAGCTCCGCCAAGCGGCGGTACGGACCGGGAACCTCGGCCCACTCGATCGAGTCGACGATCAGCCGGTCGGTGACGTCGACCAGCTGCTCGAGCTGCTGGGCGCCCCACGGCGGCTCGCCCCGCCAGCGCAGGAACACGGGCAGGTCCGAAATCAACAGCGGCTCGATGATGCTCGCCGGTGCCTCCGCCCGCGAGCCGCGCAGCGTGAGCTCGACCACCTCCGTCACCAGCCCGCGATCCGTGTCCGGCACCTCCCAGCGCTCGACCTCTGCGCGCGCGTCGATCCGGTTGTCGTCGGCATCAGGCTCGGGAAAGAGGAGGATCGTCCGCGACGGGTGTCGCTCCGCCATTCCCTCGAGCGCCGCGCGGGCCTGTTCCACCCAGTCGGCCGGCACCCAGGCGATGTGCGTCATCACCGAGGTGCGCATGCTCGGCCTGTCCCGCGATGCCTCGCTCCGCAGCTGCGCGAGCGCCGCGTCCACGTCGGCGAGCCTGACGTCCTCGCCGACCCAGCTCAGCTTCTTCAGGGTCGCCGCCACGCTCGACCGTCCCGGTGCAGGAGCTCCTCGGCGCTCGGCGGCCCCCAGGTGCCCGAGGGATAGTTCGGGAACGAAGGCTTGTCGCGCTGCCATGCCGCCACGATCGAGTCGACGAGCAGCCACTGCTCCTCGACCTCGTCTGCCCTCGTGAAGAGCGTCGAGTCGCCCAGCATCGTGTCGAGGATGAGGCGCTCGTACGCCTCCGGCATGCCGGTGCGGAACGTGCCGCCGTAGAGGAAGTCCATGTGGACGGTGCGGATCGTCATCCCCTGCCCCGGCACCTTCGCGCCGATCGCGAGCGAGACGCCCTCGTCCGGCTGCACATGGACGACGAGCACGTTCGGGCGCACCCCCTCGGCGGCGCTCTCCTCGAACGGCGGGTGCGGCGCCTCCTTGAACTGGATCGCAATCGTCGTCTCGTGTCGCGCGAGCCGCTTGCCCATCCGCACGTAGAACGGCGTGTCCGCCCAACGCCAGTTGTCGACGTAGAGCTTCGCGGCGACGAACGTCTCCGTCATCGACTCCGCCGCGACGCCCGCCTCCTCGCGATAGGCGACCACCTCCTCGCCCTCGATGAAGCCGCGCCCGTACTGGCCGCGCACGACCGACCTCGGGGCCGGCGTGTGCAGCGCCCGCAGCACCTTCACCTTCTCGTTGTGCACCGAGGCGGAGGTGAAGTCGATCGGCGGCTCCATCGCCGTCAGCGCCAGGAGCTGGAGGAGGTGGTTCTGGAAGATGTCTCGGATCGCGCCGGCCTGCTCGTAGTAGCCCGCCCGCGCCTCGATGCCGATCGACTCGGCCACGGTGATCTGCACGTGGTCGACGAACTGGCGGTTCCAGATCGGCTCGAAGATCCCGTTCGCGAAGCGAAGGGCGAGCATGTTCTGAACCGTCTCCTTGCCGAGGTAGTGGTCGATCCGGAAGATCTCCTCCTCCTTGAAGTACTCGAGGAGGGTCGCGGTGAGCTCCTTCGCCGACGCGAGGTCGTGGCCGAACGGCTTCTCGACGACGAGCCGCGTCCAGCCGCGCTCGTCCCGGCGCTTGCCGAGCGCCTCGACGATGGTCGGGAAGGCGGGCGGAGGCACCGCGAGGTAGAAGACGCGCTTGCCGCCGAGCTCCTCCTTCTCGTCGAGCTCGCCCAGGAGCCCGTGGAGCTTGTCCTCGCCGCTCGAGTCGGCGAAGTCGGTCGCCAGGTAGTGGAGTTGTGCGGCCAGCTCGTCCCAGACGTCCTGGCGGAACGGGTCGCGTGCGTGCTGCTTCACCGCGTTCGCCATGTCCTCGCGAAACGAACCGTCGTCGCCCCCGGTGCGCGCGACGCCGACGATCGCGAAGCGCGGGGGGAGGAGACGGCGGACGGCGAGCGCGTACAGCGCCGGCATGAGCTTCTTGTGTGTCAGGTCGCCCGAGGCGCCGAAGATCACGAGAGCACAGGGGTCCGGCGTCCGGCGGAGGGCGAGACCTTCGGCGAGCGGGTTCTCCTGCTGCCTGTCCGGCGCGGTCGTGCTCACTGCGCTCTGTTCATTGTTCTGGGCTCTTCTCCAGGTGGCCGCCGAAGCCCTTGCGCATCGCGGAGAGGACACGGTTTCCCCAATCGGCCTCGCCGCGCGAGGCAAAGCGGTCGAAGAGCGACGCCGCGAGCACCGGCGCCGGCACGCCCTCTTCCACGGCGGCCTGCACCGTCCAGCGGCCCTCCCCGGAATCGCTCACGCGTCCCGCGTAGTCGTCGAGGTCGGGTGACTCGTGCAGCGCTTGTGCGGTGAGGTCGAGGAGCCACGACGCGATCACGGAGCCACGGCGCCAGAGCTCGCTGATCGCGGCGATGTCGAGCTCGTACTTGTAGAGATCCGGGTCGCGCAGCGGAGTCGTCTCGGCGTCCGTCTCCTGCGCGTGCAGCCCGATGTTCGCGTGCTTGAGGACGTTGAGGCCCTCGGCATACGCCTGCATCAGCCCGTACTCGATGCCGTTGTGAACCATCTTCACGAAGTGCCCCGCGCCGACCGGGCCGCAGTGCAGCCAGCCCTGCTCCTCGGGCGCCGCGTCGCCCTCGCGACCGGGCGTGCGGACGGCGGAGCCGACCCCGGGGGCCAGCGCCTCGAGCACCGGCATGAGGCGGCCGACGGGCTCGTCGTCACCGCCGACCATGAGGCAGTAGCCGCGCTCGCGCCCCCAGACGCCGCCGCTGACGCCGACGTCGACGTAGTGGATCTTCCGGTCGCGGAGCTCGCCCGCCCGGCGCAGGTCGTCGACGTAGTACGAATTGCCGCCGTCGATGATCGTGTCGCCTGTCTCGAGATGCGGTGCAAGCTCGCCGACGACCGAGTCGACGATGCCTGCCGGCACCATCAGCCAGACCGAGCGGGGCGCGTCGAGTTGCCGAACGAGCTCCTCGAGGGAGGCTGCCGTGCGCGAATCGACGTGCGGGTCGAACGTCTTCAGGTCGTGACCGGCGGCGCGCAGGCGCTCGGTCATGTTCGCGCCCATCCGGCCGAGACCGACCATCCCGAGCTGCACTAGAGATCCTCCAATCTCACTCTGGCGACGCGCCGGCCGCGCTCCTTCAGCGTCTCGAGGTCTCCTGCCGCCTGCGCCCGGATCAGCCGGCGGAACCCGAAGGGCTTGCCGGGGATCGGCAGCTCATCGCCCTGGTCGTCGACCACCTGGAGGAAGAGGCCGGTGTTCGGACCGCCCTTGTGGAGCTGGCCCGTGGAGTGCATGTAGCGCGGGCCGTAGCCGTGCGTGACGACGAGGTCGCTGCGGCTCCGCACGCCTGCGATCACCCGATTCAGCTTCTCCTCGGCGGCCGGCCCGGGCTCGACGAACGCCTGGATGCAGAAGTAGTCGTTCGGCTGAGCCTGGGCGAGCAGCTCGTCGATCGACCCCTGCGGCTCGAGCTCGGGCTCCTGGCCCGTTGCCAGCACCTCGTTCGTCTTGTCCTTCGCCGCCTGCACATCGGGCTGGTCGAACGGGTTGATCTCGAGATACGCGCCCGCGACCGCGATCGCGAATTCCCAGCGGAAGAACTCCGCTCCGAGCGCGTACAGATCGGGGAGGTCGGGGTCGGCGGCCTGCCGGTCGGCCCCCTCGGGCGACTCGCCGGGGGCCGGGACGAGCCCCTTCCCGTGCTTTCCCGTCGACTCTGCGATCAGCTGCTCGGCCCAGAGCCCGAAGCCGCCGGGAGTGTCCGCGATGCAGATCTTGTCGCGGAAGTCGCGCCAGCCCTCGCCGAACTGACGCCCGAGCTCGTAGCCCGGATTGCCGTCGCCCGAGCGGCAGGCCTCGCGCATCTCCTGCGCTCGCTCGAGGAGCTTGCCCGCGTCGACACCCATCAGCACCGCAGGCACGATCCCGAACGGCGAGAGCGCCGAATAGCGTCCGCCGATCGACGGCTCGCCGGAGAAGACCGCGCGAAAGCCACGCTCGCGGGCGAGGTGCTCGAGCTGGGAGCCCGGATCCGTGACCGCGCAGAACCTGTCGCCACGCTTGCCGGTCTTCTCCCAGAAGTAGTCGGTGTGGGAGCGCGTCTCGAGCGTCGAGCCGGATTTCGAGGACGAGACGAAGAGCGTCCGCTCGAGGTCCAGCTCGGCCTCGAGGGCCCGGATCGCCTTCGGGTGCGTCGTGTCGAGCACGTGGAACCAGTCGACGCCGAACGTCCGTCGCAGAACCTCGGGCGCGAGCGACGAGCCGCCCATCCCGCACAGGACGACGTGGTCGACCTCGTCGTGCAGCGACTCCGCGAAGCGGCGGATGTCACTCAGCTGCTCGGCGATGTGGAGCGGCTCGTCGAGCCAGCCGAGCCACTGCGCCTCGTCGCGCCCGGTCCACGTCGTGGCATCCCGCTCCCAGACGCCTTCGATCAGCCGTTCGGAGTCCACCGCTACGCGGCCACGGCCTCGCGCTTCGCCTTTACGCCGTCGAGCAGCTCGGCGAACGAGTCGGCGAACTTCTCCACTCCCTCCTTCTCGAGCGTCGCGACGACGTCGTCGTAGTCGACACCCACCGCCGGGAGTTGCTCCTCGAGCAGCGCGTGCGCTGCCTCGAGGTCGTCCTCGACGGTGTCGCCGCGCACCTCGCCGTGATCCTGGAAGGCCTTGATCGTCTCCTCCGGCATCGTGTTCACCGTGTGCGGGCCGACGAGCTCCTCGACGTAGAGGACGTCGCGGTACTCGGGATTCTTCGTCGACGTCGAGGCCCAC
>JAICME010000194.1 GCA_025929425.1 Thermoleophilia bacterium
GTGACCGAGGCCGTGGCCGAACATGCCCGCGAAGGCGCTCGCCTCGATCACGTCGCGCGCCGCCGCGTCTGCGTCGACGCCGGTCACGCCGGCCCTGATCGCGTCCAGCCCGGCCAGCTGGGCGGCGAGCACGGCATCGTAAGCGTCCCGCATCTCGCCGTCGAGCTCGCCCGTCGCCAGCGTCCGCGTGTAGTCGGAGACGTATCCGCCGACGCGGCACCCGGTGTCGATCACGACAAGCTCGCCGGTCCCGATGACGCGATCGCCCGCCCGTCCGTGCGGCTTCGCTCCGGTTGGCCCCGAGCCGACGATCGACTCGAACGCCATGTCCTCCGCTCCCTCCTCGTGGAAGAGCCGCGCGATGTCCCACGCGACGTCGCGCTCGCGCCGGCCGACGAACGGAACCTCGCTCACGAGCCGCTCGAACATCCGGTCCGTGATCGCGCAGGCGCGCCGGAACGTCTCGAGCTCGCCCTCGTCCTTGACAGCACGCAGCTGCTCGACCAGACCCCGGCGCGGCACGAGATCGATCCCGCCGCTGCGGAGCTGCTCCGCGAACGACCACGGAAGGACGTTCGACTCGAACCCGATCCGCCCGTCGAGCTCGTCCGCGAGCCAGCCGATCAGCGTGCGCTTGGTCTGCACCGCCTCGACGCCCTCGACGGCCCGGGCGTCCTCGATGTAGCGGGAGTCGGTGAAGAGGCGGGCGCGCTCCGGCTCGACGAGCAGCGCGACGTTCGAGCTGTCCAGGCCGGTCAGGTAGAGGACGTTGACCGGGTTCGTGATCAGGAGCGGCTCCTCGAGCAGCTCGCGTAGCCGTTCGATCCGTTCGCTCATGCGTGGTGCTCCTTCAGGTGTTCGAGTGCCATCTTGTAGCCGTCCGGGCCGTGGCCGACGAAGCGCGCGGCCACGAGGTCGGAGACGACCGACTCGCGCCGCCACTCCTCCCGCCCGTCGACGTTCGAGAGGTGCACCTCGACGATCGGGATCGTGAGCGACTCGAGGGCGTCGTGGATCGACCACGCGTAATGCGTCCACGCACCCGGATTGAGCACGATCCCGTCGACGGTGTCGTGCGCGTCGTGGCACCACTTGATGTACTCGCCCTCGTCGTTCGACTGCCGGCACTGAACGGTCAGCTCGAGCTGGCGTGCCCAGTCGTAGATGCGGCTCTCGAGCTCGGCGATCGAGAGGCCGCCGTAGAGATTCGGATCGCGGCGGCCGAGGATGTTCAGGTTGACGCCGTTGAGGACGGAGACCCTCACGCGATCAACCTATCGAGTTCGCGGCGCACGTCCGCCTCCGGCACGGCGACGTCCGTGCGAGGCCCGTCAGCGCCGAGAAGCACGAGACGGAGCTCACCGCCACGCGCCTTCTTGTCGCGGTGCATCGCCTCCCACGCGCGCTCCCGGTCGACCCGCGCCGGCTGCGGGCGGAGCACCTCCTCGACGACATCCGTGTCGCGACCCGAGAGACGCAGCGCCGCGAGGAGGCCGAGCGCGACGGCCCGGCCGTGTGTCAGGCCCTCGTAGCCGGCCGCCGCCTCGAGGGCGTGCGCGAACGTGTGGCCGAGGTTGAGCATCGCCCGCTCGTCCTGCTCGTGCGGGTCACGCAGGCACACGGCCGCCTTGAACGCCGCGCAGCGGCGGACGAGCTCGTCGTCGGGCAGCTCCCAGATCGCTTCGCCGGCGAGGAGACCCGTCTTGACGACCTCGGCCATCCCCTCGAGTCGTTGCGGCTCGGGAAGCGTCTCGAGCAGCGCCGGATCGACCACGGTCCTCTCCGGCCAGTGGAAGGCGCCGACGAGGTTCTTGCCCTGCGGAAGGTCGATCGCCGTCTTGCCGCCGATCGCCGCGTCGACCTGCGCCACGAGGCTCGTCGGCACGACCGTCCAGGCGATGCCGCGGAGATATGTAGCCGCGACGAAGCCGGCCGCGTCGGTCGTGCAACCGCCGCCGAGGGCGACGATCGTGCCGCGGCGGTCGAGCCGCAGCTCCTGCCACACCCGGTCGACGGCGGCGAGTGTCTTCGCCTCCTCGCCGGGAGGCAGCTCGTGCATCTCGGTGAGTCGCGGGCCGAGCGCGAGCTGCGCGTCCATCCCGTGGATGCCTGCGACCTGCGGGTCCGAGATCAGCGCAACCGCCCCGTCGCCCGGGACGAGGTCGCCGAGCCGCTGGAGCGCGCAGCGCTCGACGACGACCCGGGCGGCGGCGAGCGCGACATCGTCGACGTCTGTTGCGACTACGTCGGCA
>JAICME010000149.1 GCA_025929425.1 Thermoleophilia bacterium
ACTGCTGCCTCCCGTAGGAGTCTGGGCCGTGTCTCAGTCCCAGTGTGGCTGATCGTCCTCTCAGACCAGCTACGGATCGTCGCCTTGGTAGGCCGTTACCCCACCAACAAGCTAATCCGCCGCGGGCCCGTCCTTGGCCGGAGGCCGAAGCTACCTTTTCCAGCCGCCCCGAAGAGCTGCTGGGCCATCCGGTATTAATCCGGGTTTCCCCGGGCTATCCCGGTGCCAAGGGTGGGTTACCCACGTGTTACTCACCCGTTCGCCGCTTTCCCCGGGCCCGAAGGCCCGGCTCTCGCTCGACTTGCATGTGTTAAGCGCGCCGCCAGCGTTCGTCCTGAGCCAGGATCAAACTCTCCGTGAAGAATGGTCGCCGGCTCGGAAGCCGGCAGTCCTCTCACATTGAGCTTGTGCTCAAAGGCCGTCCATCCCGCGGGAGCGGGAGGACGACGAGGTGTTGATGTCCTGCCCCGACCACCGTGCGCGTTGCACGGCTGCCGGACCAGGTCTCGACACTCGAAGAACGTTCGCTGTTGAGTTTTCAAAGACCGTGCCGCGTAAGACGGCGTAAAAAAGCCTCCGACTCGCGCCAGAGGCCAACCGAGCAATCGAATCGTATCGGATACGAGTCGGGGGCCGGTCGGCTCCTAGTCGTCGAGGTTCAGGGACTGTCCTGCACCGCCCTTCCGGACGGCCGAAGAAGTATAGCGCCGCGCGTCAGGCTGTCAACCGCGCGAAGCGGCGCTTCCCCACCTGCAGGAGCGCGCCGGCAAGCGCCTCGCGGCCGACGTCGAGGTCGCCCGCCGGCGCCCCGTTCACCTTCACGCCGCCCTGCTGGATCAGCCGCCGCGCCTCCGAGGTCGAGGCGACGCCCATGCGGTCGACGAGGAGCGCGGGCAGGTGCACGGGATCGCCCTCCGGGAGCGGCACCTCGGGCACCTCCTCCGGCGCGCTGCCCTCCCGAACGACCCGGGTGAAATGGGCCTCGGCGCCGTGCGCCGCGTCGCCGCCCCACGACCGCCGCACGATGAAGCGGGCGAGCTCGAGCTTCGCCTCCAGGGGCTCCGTGGACGGCACCGGCGCCTCCACCACGAGCCGGTACCACTCCTCGAGCTGGTCGTCGGGGATACGCATCGTCCGGCCGAACATCTCCTCCGGCGCCGCCGTCAACGGGATGTTGTTCCCCTTGGACGAGCTCATCTTCGTGCCGTCCCAGGAGAGCAGAAGCGGCGTCGTCAGCACCACCTGCGGCTCGAGGTCGTAGTGCGGCATCACCTCGCGGCCGGCGAGCAGGTTGTAGAGCTGATCCGTGCCGCCGAGCTCGACGTCCGCCCGCACCGCCACCGAGTCGTAGGCCTGCATGAGCGGGTAGAGGAGCTCGGAGACCGAGATCGGCTCCTGCGCGCGCATTCGCTTCTCGAAGTCGTCGCGCTCGAGGATGCGGGCCACCGTGACCGTCCGAGCCAGGCGGACGACATCGGCATACGACAGGGCGGCGAGCCACTCGCCGTTGTACCGCACCTCGGTGCGCTCGGCGTCGAGAATGACCATGGCCTGCTCGAGGTACGTCTTCGCGTTCCGGTCGATCTCCTCGTCGGAGAGGATCGGGCGCTCCGCCGACCGGCCGGACGGGTCGCCGATGCGCGTCGTGTAGTCCCCGATGATCAGAACGCCGGTGTGACCCTCGTCCTGGAAGGCGCGCATCCGCTGCAGCGGGATCGCCCTGCCGACGTGGATGTCCGGGGACGTGACGTCGATGCCGAGCTTGACCCGCAGCGGCCGCCCGAGCTTCAGCTTCTGCTCGAGGCCGCCCGCGGGCAGAACGTCGACCGCGTTCCGCGTCAGTTCTGCGAGGCCCATAGGAGGGCTAGACTACCCCGGTTCTGGCGCTCTTCCGGAGAAATCGGCGTCGGCCGAAGCGTCGGCGGATCCGCAAGCTCAGACTCCTCGCCCTCCTCGCAGTCCTCGGGGTGCTGGGCCTCGCCGCATTCACGTTCGGCCTCCTCACCGCGCTCGCGGCGAAGATCCCCGAGATCGAGCCGACGGCGAAGCAGACGCAGGCGAACACCTACATCTACGCGTCGAACGGCTACTCGGTGCTCGCGATCCTCCGCGGCGACCAGGCGAGGATCATCGTGCCCTCCGACAAGATCTCGCCGTGGGTGAAGCACGCGATCGTCGCGGTCGAGGACAAGCGCTTCTACGAACATCGCGGGATCGACCTGCGCGGCATGGCGCGAGCCGTCTGGGCGGACGTCTCGCACAAGGGCGCCGTGCAGGGCGGCTCGACGATCACCCAGCAGCTCGTCAAGAACACGTACCTGACGAACGAGAAGACGATCGCCCGCAAGCTGACGGAGGCGGCGCTCGCCTGGCAGCTGGAGCAGCGCTGGTCGAAGGACAGGATCCTCACCGCCTACCTGAACACCGTCTACTTCGGGAACGGCGCGTACGGGGTCGAGCAGGCCTCACGGATCTACTTCCACCACTCGGCGGCGTCGCTGAAGCCCGCCGAGGCGGCGTTGCTCGCGGGGATCCCGGAGGATCCGAGCTCCTACGACCCGGTGGCGCACCCGAAGGCGGCTAGGGCCCGGCGGAACCTCGTGCTGCAGCTCCTCTACCAGCAGGGCTACCTGACGGAGAGCCAGTACGTGAACTCGCAGGTCTTCCCGATGCCCGATCCCGAGAACGTGACGCTTCCGTCGACACAGGGGGTCGCGGCGCCGTACTTCGCGAACTACGTCAAGGATCAGCTCGTCGCGCAGTACGGGCCGCGCAAGGCGTTCGGCGGCGGGCTGAAGGTACGCACGACGCTCGACATGAACCTGCAGCGCTTCGCACGCGAGGCGATCGCGTCGGTGCTGCCGCAGAACGGCACGAACCCGGCCGCGGCGCTCGTCGTGATCGACGCGAAGAGCGACCCGGGAGCCGTGCTGGCGATGGTCGGCGGCGCGAACTACCACAAGAACCAGTTCAACCTCGCAACCCAGGGAGAGCGGCAGCCGGGCTCGTCGTTCAAGCCGTTCGTGCTCGCGACGGCGCTGAAGGAGAACGTCTCCCCCTCGTCGATCCTCACCTCGTCGAAGCAGGTGACGATCAACGCCGACGGCCGGCTGTGGCAGGTGAACAACTACGAGGGCGAGGCGCTCGGGCCGATCGACCTGACCCAGGCGATCGCGTACTCAGACAACTCCGTCTTCTCGCAGCTCACCGCGCTCGTCGGGCCGCGCAACGTCGCGCGCACCGCGCACCAGCTCGGCATCACGTCGAAGCTGCGCGGCTACTTCGCGATCGGCCTCGGTGCGGAGCCGGCGACACCGCTCGAGATGGCGCGCGCGTACACCTCCTTCGCGGACGGCGGCAAGCGGGTCGACGGGTCGATCTTCGGCAACGAGCCGCGCGCGATCCGGTGGATCGAGGCGGACGGGAAGAAGCACGTGAACGAGCCGGTCGGGGCCGACGTGCTGACGCCGAACCAGGCGGCGACCGTGAACCAGCTCCTGCAAGGCGTCGTCCGCTACGGCACCGGCAAGGCGGCCGCGATCCCGGGCTGGCAAGTGGCCGGCAAGACGGGCACGACCGAGAACTACGGCGACGCATGGTTCGTCGGCTACACGCCCCAGCTGGTCGCGGCCGTGTGGGTCGGCTACCCCGACAAGCTCGTGCCGATGACCTACCAGTTCCACGGGCATCCGGTCGCCGGCGGGACGTTCCCGGCGCTGATCTGGAAGGCATTCATGGAGAAGGCGATCGCGTACAAGAAGCTCCAGGCCGAGTCGTTCGACCCGCCGGAGTCGCTCTACGCGGCCCCGGTCACCGTCGTCAACCGCGGCGGCGTGCTCGAGCGCGACAACGGTGTCTGCAAGAACACGGCGCAGCTCGCCTTCTACGGCGCCGAGCCGCAGCTCCTGAACGGGGAGCCCGCGCCGGCGGCGACCTGTAAGCCGAACGAGGTCGAGATCCCGGACGTCGTCGGCAGCTCGCTGGCCACGGCGCGCGCCCGCCTGCAGGGGCAGCCGCTGACGGCGGCCGTCGTCTACAAGCCCGCCAAGACAGGCGACCGCGTCGGGTACGTCGTCGGGCAGTTCCCGCGGCAGGGGACGGCCTCGGCGTACGACAAGATCACGCTCGTCGCCGAGAAGTCGCTGCACGGAGTCGTGCCGAAGGCGGTCGGGCTGAAGGCCGATCGCGCCCGCGCGAAATGCGAGCGTCTTCGGCTCAAGGTCAAGGTCGACGGGCCGGAGAACGGGAAGGTCGTGAAGCAGTCGATGCCGGCCGGCACTGCCGCAGCGCCCGGTGCCGAGATCACCCTGACGACGAAGGCCTGAACGGCCTGCTCAGGTAACGCGACCGGGCGAGCCCGTAGCGCCACGGCAGGTCGGCGGCCTTCGTGATCCCGATCCGCGGGCCGGTGACGATCTCGAGCCCGGGGGGTGCGGGTCGCAGCTCGAACGGCGGCCGGTCGAGCGGCAGGCCGTCTTCGGCGCGCGTCACCCCGAGCGCCTGGCAGAGGCGCCCGGGGCCCGCACAGAACAGGCGAATGTCGTCGAGCCCGCGCCGCTCCCGCATCTCGTGCACGCCCCGTGTCGGCTTCAGCGCGCGGAGCAGCACGGCGCCCGCGACTCCCTCCTCGCCGCAGACGACGTTGAGGCACCAGTGGATGCCGTACGAGCGATACACGTACGCGTGGCCGCCCACGAGGAACATCGACGCGTTCCGCTCGGTGCGGCGGTTGCCGAACCCGTGCGCGGCGGGATCCTCGTGGTCGTACGCCTCGACCTCCACGATCACGCCGCCGACGCCCGCCACGTACAGCTGCGCGCCGATCAGGTCGGGCGCCACCTCGTGCGGGCTACGTGTGAGATCGAGCGTCATAGCGAAGGAACCTCGGTAGGGCGAGCGCCGTGATGATGCAGCCGGCGATGCACGCGAGGCCGCCGGAGACGATCGAGAAGCGAAGCGACGTCAGTGACGCCAGCACACCAGCCTCGAGGTCGCCCAGGCTCGGTGCGCTCGCGACCTGCATGAACTCGATCCCGAGGAGGCGCCCGCGCAGATGGTCGGGGGTCGAGCGGAGCAGCATCGTGCTGCGGAGAACGGCGCTGTAGAAGTCGGCCCCTCCGGCGACGGCGAGCAGCGCGAGTGCCGGCCAGAGCGAGGTCTGGAAGCCGAAGCCGGCGATCGCGCCGCCCCACAGACAGGCCATGACGGTGATCCCGAGCCCCATGCGCCGCACGTGCGAGCACCAGCCCGAGAGGAGTGAGCACGCGAGCGCGCCGGCGTAGGGCGCCGCATACAGGTAACCGACGGTCGACGCGTCCCCCTGCAGGTTGTGGAGCGCGATCGCCGGGAAGAGCGCGCTCGGCATCCCGAACACCATCGCGTTCGTGTCGATCGCGAAGATCCCGAGCAGCGCCTGCCGGCCCTTGAGAAAGCGGAAGCCGTCCACGATCGCGGCGAGGCTCGGCCGGTCGACCTCCTCGAGCGGCGGCAGGCGGGGCAGGAGCCAGATAACGAAGATGGAGGCGATGTAAGTGGCCGCGTCGATCGCGAACGTCCACGCCGTTCCGGCGGTCGCGATGATCAGGCCTCCGACCGCCGGCCCCGCGACGGCCGAGAGCGAGGTGTAGACACTGAAGAGGGAATTCGAAGCCGCGAGCTCCTCGTCCGGTACGAGGCGCGGCGCGAGCGAGACCAGCGCGGGCCGGCCGAAGCTGTAGACGGCCACCGAGAGCCCCTGCAGCACGAAGAGCGCCCACACCTGCGGGTGCGGCAGCAGCGCGTTGGCGAGGAAGAGCAGCGCGACGAGCGCGAGGCCCGTCTCCGTGACGAGCACGACGCTTCGCCGGTCGAGCGCGTCGGCGAACGCTCCGCCGACGAGCGGCACGACGAGCAGCGGCACGAG
>JAICME010000065.1 GCA_025929425.1 Thermoleophilia bacterium
CGCTACGGCGCCGACGGCAGCTCCGTTCCCACGGCACTGACCGACTACGTCCAGGCGCGGAAGTTCTACGACTACAACGAGCACTCGCGCGTGGGCGCGAAGCACGGGGAGTTCGTGACCGACGAGATCTGCGACCGCTTCTGCGTGCTCGGCACGACCGAGCAGGCGAAGGCGAAGCTGCGTGAGCTCGAGTCCGTCGGCGTCGACCAGTTCAACATCTACCTCATGACCCACGGCCAGGAGGAGACGCTGCAGGCGTTCGGGGACGAGATCATCCCGGAGCTCGCAGGCACCGCCGCCTGACGGCTCGCGCTCTCGGCACGCCGATACGATGACCCACTCGCGGCGCCTTGGCCGAGTGGTTAGGCATGGGTCTGCAAAACCCAGTACACCGGTTCGACTCCGGTAGGCGCCTCTCTCGATCCCAAACCAGAAGTGCTCGATTTGCAGGCATTTATGCGAATCTTGCACCGCAACTCTCTTCCGCTCTGATCCGGTCAGCTCCGCTCTAACGAGGTATTCACTGGCGCAAAATTGGCGCATTGCTGTCCGTCGGGCGGGCTAGAGTCGGGATTTGAGATGACGACCGTGCGCAGCCACCCGGGCATCCGCGTCAGGCATCGGCAGGACTGCCGTCAGCGAACCGACGGTCGCTGCAACTGCGATCCGGCGTACGAGGCCTGGGTGTTCGACAGGCGCAGCGGCGCCAAGGTACGGAAGACGTTTCCGAGCCTCGCCGAGGCGAAGGGCTGGCGGACCGACACGCTCGCGCAGGCGCGACGCGGTGGTCTGAACCGCTCGACCCGACGAACCGTGCGCGAGTCGGGGGAGGCGTGGCTCGAAGGTGCGAAGGGTCGCGCAGTCCTGACCCGCTCGGGGAACCCCTACAAGCCGTCTGCCCTCCGCAGCTACGAGTCCGACCTGCGGCGCCACGTCTACCCCGAGCTCGGCGGCACGCGGCTGACCGACCTCGAGCGCCGCGACGTCCAGGCCCTCGTCGACCAACTCGTCGGACAGGGCTTCTCCGGCTCGAAGGTGCGAAACGCTCTGGTGCCGCTTCGCGCCGTCTGCAGGCACGCGATCGAACGCGACGAGCTCCACGTCAATCCCACCTCGAACCTTCGTCTCCCCGCGCCGGCCGAGCCTCGAGACCGGATTGCCACTCCCGCCGAAGCTGCAGCGCTCCTCGAAGCTCTACCCGCCGACGAACGGGCCCTCTGGGCGACCGCGTTCTACGGCGGCCTCCGACGCGGTGAGCTCCGCGCGCTCGCCTGCGGCGACGTCGACCTCAAGGGCGCGGTGATCCGCGTACACCGCTCCTGGGACGACGTCGAGGGCTACGTCGACCCGAAGTCGAAGAAGGGGACGCGAGAGGTTCCGATCCCGGGCGTGCTCAGGAAGTATCTCGCCGAACACCTGGCTCGGACCGGTCGGCGCGGCTCGGACCTCGTCTTCGGCAAGAGATCGGCCACGCCGTTCACGTCGAACACGGTTCGCCGTCATGCCGCGAAGGCGTGGGCGGAGCACGAGCCGCCGCTTGCCGCGATCGGGCTCCATGAGGCGCGGCACACCTATGTCTCCCTCATGCACGAGGCGGGAGTCCCGCTCGAGACGATCGGCGACTTCGTCGGTCACTCCTCGACTTGGATGACCGACCGCTACCGCCACCTCCTCCCGGAGACGCGCAACCGGGCGGCGGCGAAACTCGATGCCTACCTCGCAGCGAGTCGCTGAAGAGAGGGTCAGGGAGCCAGTGCGCGCCGGCTAGAACTCAGGTCCCTGCCCCACGTCCGGGTCGACCGTCTGCGCGTGCTCGACGCGCTCGCGAAAAGCCGGCGGGTCGATTGCGGGGAAGCGATAGAGCATCGGCTCGATCTCCTCGAAGTAGCGGCGCAGGCGCCCGGAATCCACGAGGCCAGAGCGTACGAGGGCACGGAGGTCGTCTCGGTCGCGAGCGTGGTCCCGCTCCAGCTTGGCGAGGGCTTGGGCGTAGGGGTCGAAGTGGTAGAAGCCGAGCTTTCGTCCCCGCTCGGCAAGCAGACTGCGCTCCTCCCAGCCGGCGGGTAACGGAATGAAATCGCCGGGAGAGACGAGCTCGACGTTCACCTGCAGCTCGTCTTTGAGGCGGGGGATCGCGCGCAGGACGGCGTCCTGCTCGGGTACCAGCTTGAGGTCGACGTCGATGGTCGTCCCGCGCCAGCCGAGGAGGACGGCCGTCGCGCCACCGGTCAGATAGCAGCGTCCCGCGTGCTCGGCTGCAGCGTCGAGGGCCGCTAGGAGGCGTCGGATCCGCTCGGTGTCGGCTAGTGCGCGGATTCGGCTGCCCGTTCGAAGCTGACGAGCCGGCGGACGAGCGCGTGGTGACGAGCGTGGGCGCCGTCGGGATCGTCGCGCGCAAGCAAGAGGTAGAGCCGTTCCTCGGGGTATTCGAGCGCGGGCGGCACGGCGAGCCCAAGCCGCCGAAGCCTGGGTGCGCCGATTGAAACGAGCAGCGACTCGACCGTCACGGCGCCCGCCGCGAGGTCGGCGAGCCCCTTCTCGACAAGCTCGGTTCCCGGCAGGGAACGTTCGGCCGCGAGGCGCTTGTCGACCATGAGCAGACGGTAGCCGATCACCTTCGCCGGATCGTGGCAGGGCCTCAAATCGCCTCTCAACGCCCCGATTTCGGCGAGCCGAACGCGAAACCCGCTCGACGTTCCGGACGGGAACGATCCGGATGGGTCGAGGGCCCGCCGAGAGGTGGCAGAGCGCCGCTCACGGCCGCTGGAGGGCAGGTCGAGTCGCTGCGCGGTCGAGCCAGCGCTCGAGCTCGGCGAGGGCGATGAGGATGCGGCGGCCGCGGCGGACGATGCGGAGCTCGCCGAGGACGTGTTCGTCGAGGTAGTCGCGGCTGACGCCGAGAACGCCCGCCGCCTCGTCCGGGCTGAGCGCGAGACGCGGCCCGAGCTTCGCAGAGGTAGCGCTGCTGTTGCGGCGCTGGGGTGGCTTCTCAGGCCGCTCGATCGAGACGGCCTCGAGCTGCAGCTGCTGCGCGGCCTCTCCCGGTGCCATGGGCATCAATGTAACAGATCAGGCTCATAGGTGCTGCAAGCAACCGTGGCGTAGGATTCGGGGTGTGACGAGCGGGACGTTGATTCGGCAGGCGCGGCTGCGGGCGGGGCTGTCGCAGGTCGAGTTGTCGACGCGGAGTGGCAAGGATCGGGCCCAGATCGCGCGTTGGGAACGAGACGCCGTGACGCCGAGCCTGGAGACACTGCGCGAACTTTTGCAGGCGTGCGGGTTCGACCTTGACCTGTCGCTGGTTGCGTATCGGCCGCCGGACGCGCGCCAGGAGGGCAGGTTGCAGAAGGCGCGCGGTCAGACGCCGCAGGAGCGGTTGCAGGCGATGCTGAAGGCGCGCGGCCGCTGATGGCCGGCAAGTTCGACCCGTATGCGTTGCTGCAGGCGCTGGAGCGGCAGCGGGTGACCTACATCGTGATCGGCGGTCTGGGCCGCGTCCTGCACGGCTCGGGCGAGGTGACCGGCGGGCTGGACATCGTTCCTTCGACCCGGGAGGAGAACCTGCGCCGGCTCGGGCTGGCGCTCGAGGGGTTGGGCGCTCGTCGGCCGGACGGCAAGGCGCCGGTGCTGGAGCGCGATCTGGTCGGTCGCGGTGTGCTCGAGCTGGAGACCGCTGCGGGCGAGTTGAAGATCGTTCCGGAGCCGGCGGGTACGCGCGGCTACGACGACCTCAGGCGTCGCGCCGAGCGGCCGCCGCTGGGGCAGGGCTTGCGGCCAGCGGTCGCCTCGCTGGACGATCACGCGCGGATGCTTGCCGCCCTCGATCGCGAGCAGGACCGCGAACCGCTGCAGACGCTGCAGCGGGCGATCGAGCTCGAGCGCGAGATCAGTCGCGGCATCGAACTCTGAGCCATCCTCGCACCGTTTCCCGGCCTGCTGCGTACAGGAATAGCAGTCGTGACACAGATGCACCTAGGTGCAGAATCGTCCCATAGTTTGTGTACGCTTGTACGGCATGTCGCGCCGCCGCCAGCAACGACGCGCCGATAAGGCCCGCCGCTACCTCCAGACGGCTCAGGAGCCGAGCAGGCGAGCCAACCTCGCGCCGTCGGCGGCGCCGCCAGTGGTCGTGCGGGAGGCGAGCCATATCGAGCGGCTCGCCTACAACCGCGGCCAGGCCGCCCAGGCGCTGGGCATCAGCCGTTCCACGCTCCGCCGCCTGCTGCCGTACATCGACACGATCGAGCTGCCTTGGGGCGCCAGCCTGATCCCCGTCGATGAACTCGAGCGACTCGCTGGCGAGCGTCGACGGACGGCGCGACCGCGGCTCGAGCCGCCGACACGTGGACGCAAACCGGCCGTCCCCTCCGAGATCGCAACGCGCATCCGCGATGAGCGCACCGCAGGCAAGAGCCTCCGTCAGATCGCTGCGGATCTCAACGCCAACCGGATCCCAACAGCCCACGGCGGCGCGAAGTGGTGGCCCTCGACCGTGCGGGCAGTCCTGCAGAGGGGGAATCCCAGCTAGCTGCAGCGGTCGCCCGCCGGGGCTGCGCGGCGGCCGAGGCTGCGGAAATCCGGGTGGCCTGTCTCGCGCTCGCCTGCAGCGATTGTGGCCAAGTGACAAACATTGGTTTGACTCCTGTCCAGCAAGGTGCTTAGCTCGCGCTCAGCACCTTTCCGGGCTTTGGTGCTGAACAAACGAGGAGGGGTTGTGTTGTCTGCGAGAGATTGCGGAGGCGAGTATCGCTGGGCAGCTTGGACGGGCTCGCCGCGCTGGTTGCGGGTCTCCCGCGGGACGGCTTTGATGCTGTTCGTTCCGTCTGGTCGCGTTACGCGCATGCGGGCTCAGCGGCTGCCAGTCGCGCTTCTGTCGAGCCTGTCATCGCTGCCTTTGAGTCTGCCGCTGCCGATCCGTCTCGCGCCCGGGGCGGTCCGGTGGGCGCGGATTGGCGCTTTTGCCGGCTTGGTGGCCGTGGTTGTGGGTCTCCCGATCGCCTTGCGGGACGGGTCGACGCTGTCGCGGCGGGCGACCGGTGTGGGTCGGTCTGAGGCGGGTCGTGTGTGGACCATACGACCGGCTCGAGGAGTCCGTGTGCGGATGCGCGGGAATGGGTTTGTCTATTCCGTTCGTGGCGGCAGCGTCGGTGTGAGCAGTGTGGGACTGCCGCTTGGCCAGACCACTCGCCGCGCGAACGGCCTGATATCGGAGACGCCGGCTGGACCGCTATCGGTGGTCGTTCGGGGACAAGCGGCTGAGCTTTTGCAGACGGTCGGCCGCCACCTGGGGGTGCGGGTATGGCAGTGGCGGCTGGAGACGCCCTTGCAAGCACGGGTGGGCGCTGACGGGGCGGTTGGCTTCTTCGATCCGCGCACCCATCTGCTGGCAGGCCTCAAGATTCCGTCGGTGCGGGTGTTCGATCGGCAGGGCAAGACCATCACGCCTGTTAGCAGCCGCTGGCAGATCGCCGTTCGCGACGGGCGTCGGTTCCTGGAACTGCGGCTCGACGACGCTGGTCTCCCTCTGCCATACACGATTGATCCGATCGCCACCCGCGAGAAGCCGACGGGGTCTGGCACGAGCGGAATGACGGTCGCAGTGCCAAGCACGATCGAGGCCGGGGACCTGATCGTAGTCCATGCAGCAGTAGTCGGCGGGACCGGGGCGTCATCGATCTCGCCGACTATTTCCGGCGGGGGCGGCTCTTTTAGCGTCTTGAACGCCCAGAACAATGCCGGCACGGCGTTGGCGCAGGAGACGTTCTGGAAGCGCGCCGCGGCGAGCGACGCCGGAGCAACGGTGACCGTGACTTGGTCGCCTTCTGCTAACGCGGGCGCAGCCGAAGTGGTGGTCGAGAAAGGCGTGGCGACCGGCGGCACCATCCCGCAGGCGTCGAGCTCGGGCACCCCGTTCAGCAGCACGTCGAACAGCAAGGTCGTCACCTGCCCTGCCATCTCCGCGGCGGCGTTTCCGCAGAACAACATGGGCTTGTGTCTGGGGGCGATCGCCATCGGCAACACCTGGCCCGCGTCAGGCGGCTCCTGGTCGAACGTCACCAGCAAGGCGAACGGAACGAGCCTGTCGATCGGCTCCTACAGCGATCTATGCGCGACGGGCGGCGGTTGCAGCCTCTCGGCCACGAGCATCACGACGAGCGGCAGTAACGCGCGTGGCTCGCTCGGGAACGACTTCGACGTGCCGCCGGACACCGCGCCGCCCTCGGCGGACACGATCAGCGTGTATCCCGGAAACACCCCCAGCGTCCAGTACTTCAACCCGTCGAGCAAGACCTACTACTTCGGCGTCATTCCGGCTTCTGCGACTTTCACGTTCGGTGCCGCGCCGACGGATGCCGACTCGGGCGTCGATCATGTCGTATTCCCGAATCTGTCTGGGACGACTGGCTGGTCGAGTGACAGCGGAGGCACGGTCAACTATCAGTCGAGTGGGAGCTATACGTCTCCCACGTATTGGATATCGAGTAATCCTGGTACGCCGGCTGCGGCCAACATCACTGCCATGGACAACAACGGCAACAGCCTGAACAGCTCGATCAGTTTCGTCCACGATACGACGGCGCCGCCGACTCCGGCGGCGCCGAGCTTGACCGGTGGCTATTACGCATCTGCATCGGTTTCGGTTATGGGTACCGACACGACCGATACGGGCGCGGGGACGAATGCCGCGGCGAGCACGATGTGGCGCGCGAGCGCCACTCTGAACGCGGACGGCACCTGCGGTAGTTTCGGTGCGTTCTCGCCGATCGGTGGCTGGACGAGCGGTACCGCCCACTCGGATACGACGGTCACGAATGCTCACTGCTATCAGTACGAGTGGCAGGACGCAGACAAGGTCGGTAACACAGCGGCCTCCTCGCCAAGCGCGACGGCCAAGATCAACCTTTCCGCGATGACCCTTTCCGGCGCGACGGTGAACGGCAGCACGTTGACGCTCGTCTACGCCGACAGCCTCAACCTCGCCGGCACCCCACCGGCCGCGAGCGCCTACAGCATCCAGGTCAACGGCGGCCCCGCATTAACGCCGAGCGGCGTCTCGATCAGCGGTGATGCTGTCACCTTGACCCTTCCCGGCCCAGTCGGCCGGGGCGCGCGGGTCTACGGCAGCTACAGCGTGCCAGGGACGAACAAGGTGCAAGACCTCGCCGGTAACGCTGCGCAAGGCTTCGCGAGCGTGTGGGTCGCGAATCGAACCGGTCTGGCGGGAACGTCGTTGTCGCAGCCGCTGATCTTTGACGAGGGTGAGGTCGATCATTACTCGTCTTTCGATCCTCATCAGTTGCCGCCGGCTGCGCCCTACTTTATGACCGGATCTCCGGCCAACTGGCAGCAGGGTTACTACTTGGCTCCGGACGGCCGACATGTCGCTCTCTGCAGCTCTGCAGGATCGGGGCAGATGTGGTCGACAGGTGCACCGAGTGTGACTCCGCTGAGCGCCGACATGAGCAGCAGCTTGGCGAGCCAGGGGAAGGACGGAAGTAATTGCGGGTCCGGTGTGTGGATTGACGGCGACAACTTTCTCTACGGTCAGAGCTTGGGGAATTTCGGCACAGAATTCGACGTCGTCGACTATTCCGTCAGCACCAACACGGCGCGGGTCTTGTTTTCTGTTTGGACGGAGGTGCCCTACACAGGCAACCCGTACGCGTCAAGCGTTGGTATGCAGCTGACCAGGGGAGCGAGCAGTCTCACGTACAACCAGGCCACGGGTCAGCTCTATTTCGCGGCCACCGAGCGTTGTATGGCGACAGGACAGGAGGGATTGAGTGGCATCTTTTCCTTGAACCCCCACGCCATCACGACGGATGCGCAGGGGCGGGTTCTACTCAATTACTTGACGGGCGCCACCTGTTCGAACACGACTCCGCAGACCAGCGAGGTGGTCGCGCAAACAGGGGGACAACGCGGAGTCGCCTATACGTACACAGCCGATGGCACCAACTGGGGCATCTACGCGTCTAGCGATGGGATCAATCCCGGTAACGAAGTGACCTCGGACGGCCCGTCGCGCAGCACCTACTCGCACCTCGCGTATAGCCCTCAGACCAGCGTCCTTTCTTACTGCTACGAAGACGTGCCCTCGAGCACGTTCGCGATATGGGTGGGGGGACGGGCCGTGAAAGACGGACTCGACGATTGCAATTACGCGTGGTCCGCGGACGAAACCACGATCGCCTATGTCGGCACGATGAGCGATCCAGGCGCGCAGCTTTACTCACGCTTCTTGCACGTGCTCAACCTGGACTGGAGCCCAGGAGGCTCCTACCCGTCCGGCAATACAGCGCAGGACTACAACACCGGCACGCAGATCTCGCTGTTCTACGGAATCGCTTGGGGCGCCTACCTCGAACCCACCATTCCGCGGTCTTGGTCGTACGGCGGGAGCAACGACGCCGCGCCCGGCCTTGACCCTGCGCCCGACGATTACACGCAGACCTCAACGGATGCGAGCGTCACGAGCTACGGCCCCGCGCTCAGCTTCAGCCGTACCTACGACTCCTTCCTCGCTCAAGCCCAAGCGACGGCTGGAACGCCCGGGCCGCTCGGCTACGGCTGGACCGACAACTGGGGCATGTCGCTCAGCGTCAACTCCGGCACCGTCACCATCAACCAAGGCGATGGTGCAGGCGTCAGCTTCCAGGCGCCAACGAACGGCGCCTGCGCCTCTCCGTATGTCGGTTCCGGGACTTCGGGCACCTATTGCGCATTGCCGGAAGTAACCGGAAGCCTCACCTACGACTCCGCGACATCGACCTACACCTTCATCACCCATCCCTATGCGAGCTACACGTTCAATAGCTCCGGCCAGCTGACCAGCGAGTCCGGTCCGGGCGGGGCGACGCTCAGCCTTGCGTACAACACCCCAGCCCCTGGCGCGGGAAACTGCCCGAGTAGCGCGGCCTCCTGCATGACCATCACCTCGGCCTCAGGGCGAGCGCTCGTGATCGGCAGCGACTCCTCCAGCCGGGTGACCAGCGTGACCGATCCGCTTGGCCGCAGCTGGAGCTACGGCTACTGCTCACCGCCCAGTTCGACCTGTTCTAGCGGCGACCTCGTCTCGGCTACTGACCCGCGCGGAAAGGTCACCAGCTACACCTACGACCAAGGCAACTCCAACAGCTCGCTGACCCATGACCTTCTCACGGCCACGAGACCGAATGCCCAGGCGGGCGGACCAGACGCGGGCGACGCACTCCTCAACGTCTACAACAGCGCGGGCCAGCTCACTTCGCAGACTGATCCGGCCGGGAACCAGACAAGGTACGACTACTCGCAGCTCGACTCGTCCGATGGCACGGGATCCGCGCTGACTACGGATCCCGACGGCGCGAAAACACAGGACACGTACGGCAACCACGCTCTGATCAATGAGACCGCGGGCTACGGCGGGTCCTCGCCGTCCATCTCGACCTCGCCGCGGGATCCCGCTACCCTCCTCGAAGACAGCGCCGCCGACGGAAACGGGAGCGCGACCGACTACGGTTACAACAGCAACGGACTTGTCAGCTCGAGCACGGATCCCCTCGGGCAGACCACGACCTACTCCTACAACGCCTTCGATGAGGAGACCTGCGTCGCGACCGCCCAGGCGGCCCAACCCTGCTCGGCCCTGTCGCCACCGGCTGCGATCGCACCCGGCGGAACGATTTCGCCGCCCGCCTTAGCGCCGCCCGCGCACGTCACCTACTACGAATACGACACCAACGGCAATCTGATCTGGACGACCTCGGGCGCCTACGCGCCAGGCAGCTCGCAGCCGACCCTGCAACGCACCAGCTACAACCTGTACGCAGGCGAGTCGGTCACCATCGGCACGAACCACGACTCCTGCACGGCTACGCCTCCCTCCTCTTCGCTCCCCTGCGCGATGATCGATCCGAACGGTGTAGTTACGCAGCTCGGATACGACTCTGCGGGCGACCTCATTTCGTCTTCGACGCCTGACGGCAACGGCGGGGCCGAGGTCGCCACGACGACCTACGGCCTCGACGGCGACGGCGAGCAAACGAGCACGACGACCCCGAACGGCAACCTCAGTGGGGCGATCGCCGGCGACTACACGACAACGACCGTCTACAACGCGGACGGGCAGCCCACCAGCGTCACGGTTGGGCAGCCCGGCGGCAGCGTCATTCCGCGCACCACTAGCTACGGCTACGACGACAACGGCAACCGCACCTCGGTGACCGATGCTCGCAACAAGACCACGAGTTACCGCTACGACGCCAACGATCAGCAGGTGCTCGTCACGGATCCGGACGGGAACGCGACGCTGAGTTGCTACGACGGGGCCGGCAACGTCACGGAAACGGTGCCGGCGGTCGGAGTCGCAGCGAACTCACTGACACCCGCCTCCTGCCCGACCAGCTACCCGAGCGGCTACGGCGATCGGCTCGCCGCTGACGCGACCACCTACACCTACAACGATCTCGGCGAGAAGACGATCATGACCACCCCGGCACCGGCCGGACAGACCGGCTCGGAGACGACGACCGACGCCTACGACAACGCCGGCCAGCTGATCAGCACCACCGCACCCCCGGCAAGCAACGACGCTGGCGCCCCCAACCAGGTCACCCACAACAGCTACGACAACGCGGGCCAGCCCGTGGCGGTAACCACGGGCTACGGAACGAGCGCCGCTTCAACCACCAGCTACTGCTACGACCCCGAGGGAAACAAGACCGCCACCGTGGCACCTGACGGCAATACCTCTGGCGTCGCAGCCTGCTCGACCACTGCGCCCTACCAAACCAGCTCTCCCTACCAAACCGGCTACAGCTACGACTCGTTCAACGAGTTGATCTCCAAGACCCGTCCGGCCACGGCGGCGGCGCCGGCCGGGCAAACGACGAGCTACAGCTACGACCCGGCCGGAAACCTACTCACGAGCGAAGACCCGAACGGCGTTACCACCACCAACACGTACACGCCGCTCGATCAGCTAGCCACCATCAGCTACTCCGGCTCGTCCGCCCACTCCGTCAGCGACACCTATGACGCGAACGGCAACCGCGTCTCGATGAGCGACGCCAGCGGCAACTCGAGCTATGTCTATGACCCGTTCGACGAGCTGACCAGCTCCCAGAACGGCGCCGGCCAGACGCTTACCTACACCTACAACGCCGACGGCGAAACGAGCGGAATCACCTATCCGCTCGGCGCCGGAGCCAGCTGGGCAACCAGCCAGATCGTCAGCTACGGCCATGACGACGCCGGCCAACTGAACTCGATCACCGACTTCAACGGCCATACCATCAGCATCGGCAACAGCGCCGACGGCCTTCCCAGCTCGCTCGCGCTTGGCTCGAGCGGCGACGCGATCGGCACCACCTACGACAACACCGACAATTCCTCACAGATCAGCCTTACGAACGGCAGTGGCACGCTGCTCCAGTTCGCATACAGCAACGTCCCCTCGAAGGCGATCAGTAGCGAGACGGCAACCCCGTCCACGCCAAACTCCCCGGCTAGCTACACCTACGACGCGCAGAACCGCGTCACCCAAATGACGCCCGGCAGCGGGAGTCCGCTCAACTACGCCTTTGACGCCTCCGGCAACCTGACCACGCTGCCAGCCGGGACGACCGGCAGCTACGACCACGCCTCGGAACTCACCAGCTCAACGAGCGGCGCAACAACCACGAACTACACCTACGACGGCGACGGGCAGCGGACCCAGGCCAGCCAGGGAGGCAGCACCATCGCCTCGGGTACCTACAACGGCGCCCAAGAGCTCACCAGCTACAACAACAGCGCCGCCAACATGAGCGCCGCCACCTATAACGGCGACGGCCTGCGCACAAGCAGCATCACCACTCCGGCCGGCGGCAGCGCCATCACTGAGAGCTACCTCTGGGACACGAGCGGCTCACTGCCCCACCTGGTGATGGACTCCCAGAACGCCTACATCTACGGGCCCGGCAACGCACCGATCGAACAGGTCAAGCTCTCCGACGGCACGATCACCTACCTCGTCGCCGACCGCCTCGGCTCCGTCCGCGGCACTGTCAACGCCTCGGGGGCACTGACGAACAGCACCAGCTACGACGCCTGGGGCAACCCACAAAGCAGCGGTGGCCTCACCAGCAACACACCGTTCGGCTACGCCGCCAGCTACACCGGCCCCACCGGACTCAACTACAACATCCGCCGCTACTACGACCCGCAGACGGGCCAGTTCATCAGCGTCGACCCGGTCGTTGACCAGACTGGACTGGCATATGCGTACGCGGGGGAGGATCCGGTCAATCACTGCGATGCGCTGGGCCTCGCCCCGAGCTGCCAAGGGGCGAGAAAGGAAGGGAACTTCGGCTACATCGCTACACAAGTGTCACCTAAGGGTCGACTGCAAATCGGCGCCTATCCTTGGCAGGGTCCGGTCTCGGGCATCTGGTCGTATCAGGTCTGGGTAAATGGCCGTGCCTGGCATCGCTGGTGGATTATTCCGGTTCCCAAGGTGCAGACATATCCCCCTCACTGGAGCATCAAGCGTAAGAACGCTCCTCCCGGATCGCTCATCCATATCAACGTCAACTACATGGGACCAGCAGGAATCGCGAATGGAAATCTCTACTGTGTGATGCCCCTGCTCTCATTACCACCAGGCGCCGTGTGAGGATGTATGTCTGACACCGACGATGAGGTTGGTTTCGCAAGCCCTGAGGAGGCGTCGCTGGCGACCTATCCACCTGCGGCCAACGCGCGTGTCATCCGCGTTGATCGCAAGGGACATAGCCACGCGGTAGTCGTGATAGAAACCGATCCGCCGTATCGGTACTTCATCCACGTATCTCGGGTCGGTGATCTCTGGTACGAGGAGGACGATCACAATTGAGAGTGGTTCGGCCCAACAGCCGCGTCGACCGCCTGCGAGGAATATGCGACTGCTGGCCCTGCTGACGGAGGAACTCGACAGGCTGGGTGCTGAACCGTCCCAGCTATCGCGGCGCCGGCCGGGCAGACGACAAGCTCGCTCGCGCTTGGCTCGAGCGGCGACACGATCGGCACCACCTACGACCCGACAATTCCTCCCAGATCAGCCTTACGAACGGCAGTGGCACGCTGCTCCAGTTCGCATACAGCAACGTCCCCTCGAAGGCGATCAGTAGCGAGACGACAACCCCGTCCACGCCAAACTGCCACGAACTACACCTACGACGGCGACGGGCAGCGGACCCAGGCCAGCCATCCCCAGGCGTGGTAGCTGGTGCTGTTCGTGAGTGCCCCCGAGGCGTTGATTGGTGATGCTGCTTGTGCGCAGGCCGTCGCCGTTGTAGGTGGCGGCCCTCATGTTGGCGGCGCTGTTGTTGCAGGTCAAGCTCTCCGACGGCACGATCACCTAGCTGGTCGCCGACCGTCTCGGCTCCGTCCGCGGCACTGCAGCATCACCACTCCGGCCGGCGGCAGCGCCATCACTGAGAGCTACCTCTGGAACACGAGCGGCTCACTGCCTCACCTGGTGATGGACTCCCAGATCGCTTACATCTACGGTCCTGGCAACGCACCGAAGCCAGCC
Source organism: Thermoleophilia bacterium (assembly GCA_025929425.1). Classification (GTDB taxonomy): domain Bacteria; phylum Actinomycetota; class Thermoleophilia; order Gaiellales; family Gaiellaceae; genus Palsa-739. The sequence continues at coordinate 13,538 of JAICME010000065.1, forward strand.
GGGGCGACCGGCAGCTAGGGGTCTTGGTAGCCGCCTACCAGAGAGTCGCACGTAACTGAGCCTCGCTGCAGATCCTGACAACCCTTGATCGCAGACGACTGCTGAGCCGAGCTCTTGTCGAGCCACGCAGGGCGGCGTCAGGCTCGGCGCGGCTTTGGCCGGACGTCTGCAGCATCCGGCGGACGTCGCCACTGTCGCCGTGGCGGCCGACTGTCGCGCGCCTTGTCGCGCAGCCGGGCGGCATCGGCTTGGCCAAGCCAAACGAGCAGGCGCTCGAAAACCGACGCACAGATCCGGACTCTGCGAGACCGAACGGCTTTCGCCCGACTCTCCGTCCGCGTGGGCTCAAGCGGGTTCAAGCGCGCCTACCGGGGGCGTGCTCCGCGTCGGACCGCTGCAGTCCGGGCGCACAAAGCAGGCCGAGTGCTGCGCTCTACTGGCGCACGCGCTGGCGCACAGGTGAAGGAAACCGGATGCCCAAGCCAAATCCCCACGATCTGCAAAACCCAGTACACCGGTTCGACTCCGGTAGGCGCCTTTACCGCTGTTCTCAAAAGGAATCTCAAA
>JAICME010000169.1 GCA_025929425.1 Thermoleophilia bacterium
AATCCCGTATGCGCCTCTTCGAGCTATCAGCGCCACTGTTTATCCGCGGCGCATCTGCCGACAACGTCACAGTCTCCTTCTCACGGCCCGGTCAGAGTGGGAGACACCAGCGAGAGCAACGGCCCCGCGCGCTTCCGTGCCCTCCACGCGCGCGGGGCCGTCGCAGTTTCCGCAACGAGCGAGAAAGCCTCCGAGCAGGCGGTTTGCGCCTTCCGCCGCTCGGTCACGCATCCAAGACGGCAACCTCGAACTGCGTTGGAGGTCATCACGCATGACAGCAACGCCAGAGACCTATACACGCACGATCCGCACGATGAACGAGGTTCTCGACGTGTTGCGCGACGAGCCGGATCCCGACGGAGCTCTCACGGTGCTCGCCGACCGCATCGCGGTCGAGCGCGAGTGGGTCCGAGTGCTCATCGCTCTCGGTGCCGAGCCGCGGAGGCCGCCGACCTGGATCGGGCCACACACAGCGCCGTCGATTAGCTGAGCGATCAGGAGGTCGCTTTGCTCGGCGCGAGCAGCGACATCAGATAGTCCTCGAGCTTGTTGTAGCTGTCCTCCGGGCCGTCGTGCGCGCTCATGTTGGCGCGCCCGGCGAGGTCGCGGAAGGCCATCGTCGTCGTCAGCGTCGTCACGCCGTCGGTCTCGTGGAGCTCAACGGTCTCGACGGCGTGAGCGTCCGGCCAGCCCTCGAACAGCCATGTGGCCACGGTTCGGGTCGGCGGCTCGATCTCGAGGTAGGTGCCCCGGAACGAGCACTCCTTCCCCTCGGAAGTCACGAAGACGATGTGATAGTCGCCGCCGACGCGGAGGTCGATCGAGCACTCCGTGACCTTGTCCCTGAACGGTGCGAACCAGTTGCGCACGTGCTCCGCCTTCGTCAGCACGTCGAAGACGAGCTCGAGCGGAGCGTCGAAGTCTCGAGTGGTGACGATCTCCAGCTCGCTCGGGAATTCGACGACCGACGTTCCGTGCCGATTCTGTTTCACTTCGACTCTCCTTGCTGTCGTAGGTCTTTGAGGTAGTCGTCCATCCGGTCGAGGCGTTCGTTCAGGGCCTGCTCGTACTTGGCCAGCCAGTCCTGAAACGGCTGAAGATGCCCGGGCTCGAGGCGGTACAGCCGGCGACGCCCCTCCGCCCGGGAGCTGACGAGCCCGACCTCGCTCAGTACCCGTAGGTGCTTCGAGACCTGCGGCTGGGACATCGACACGTCGTCGACGATCGTCCCGACGGCCTTCTCCCCCTCGAGCAGCACATCGAGGATCTCGCGCCGGTTTGCCTCGGCAACTGCGTTGAACACGTCCGCGGTGGTGGAGGTGCGGGCCACCGCCGAAATATATTCCAATATCGGAATATGTCAAGCTCGTCCGGCCTCGCGAGTACGCTCGCCGAGAGCTTGGCCAGCCATCTGATCGACGCCAGGGGAACCGTCGAGCCGAACGTCGACCCTGCAGGCGTCGAGTCGCGGCTCCGCGATGGAGTCTTCCTCTGGCTCGACATCGACAGCCCCACCGAGGCCGACCTCCAGCTGCTGCACGACGCGTTCGACCTGCACCCGCTCGCGCTCGAGGACGCGCGCAAGTTCGGACAGCGGCCGAAGATCGAGGACTACGACGACTTCACGGCCCTCGTGGTGTACGGCGCCGTCGACGACGAATCCCGCCGGTCGGGGCTCAAACCGATCGAGGTGCACTGCTTCTACTCGCCGCACTGGCTGATCACGGTGCACAAGGGCGAGTGCCCGGTCTTCGGCCAGCTCCGTGACCGCTCGCATCGCCGGTTACAGAAGTACGAGGAAGGGCTCGGGATCCTGTACCTCGTCGTCGACGAGCTCGTCGACAGCTTCCTGCCGCAGCTGTCCGAGCTCGATGACGAGATCGACGAGCTCGAGGACACGATCCTGACCGACCCGCAACCGGCCGCGCTGCAGCGGGCGATCTCGATCAAGCGGCAGCTCGTGCAGCTGCGGAAGATCGTCCATCCGCAACGCGACATGTTCGCCGCGCTCCTCGCCGGCCGGTACGAGCTACCCGGCATGACGGAGGAGTACGAGCGCTACTACCGCGACGTCTACGACCACCTGATCCGGGTCGCCGAGCAGCTCGACGACTACCGCGATCTCGCCTCGGGTGTCACCGATCTCTACCAGTCGACGGTCGGCAACAAGATGAACCTGACCATGAAGCAGCTCGGCTGGGTCGCGACCTTCTTCCTGCCGCTCTCGTTCCTCACCGGGTTCTTCGGGCAGAACTTCAACCTGCTGGCCGGGAACTACATCGTCCCGGGCTGGACGTTCTGGGTCCTCGGCATCGGGCTCGACGTGGCGGCCTTTGCGGCCGTCCTCGCCTGGTACGTCAACCGCGAGCGCGGGAATCTCCTGCTCCGCGTGCCCGAGCTCCGTCCCCTGCCGCGCCGAAAATGAGCGCGCGGTTCTGGGCCGCTGAGCACTGGTACCAGGAGGAGAGTGGCAGGGTCCACCACTCCTTCGAGGCCGTGGTGCTCGTGTTCGCCGTCCTGATGCTCCCTGCAGTGCTGATCCAGGACTCGGGCCTGCACTCGCCCTGGGGCTTCGTCGCGGACGGCCTCAACGCGATCGTGTGGCTCGCCTTCGCGCTCGAGCTCTGGCTCACGCTGCGTCACGCGGACGACCGGCGTGCCGCGCTTCGCTCGCACTGGCACGACATCCTCGTCTTCGTCGTGATCTTTCCGCCGTGGGCGGCGCTCTTCTCGGCTCTCGGCACGGGCTGGTTGCGCGGCTGGCGCCTCGCGCGGTTGTGGGCGATCGCGGGCCGGGTCTTCCGCGCGGAACGGCTGTTCACGCAGCGCCGCAACCTCCCGTACGTCGCCGCGTTGACGCTGCTCCTGGTCACGGTCACGGGCATCGCGGTCCACGAGACCGACCCGGGCCGCTTCCCGAACCCGTGGCGCGGCCTCTGGTTCGCGATCGTCACCGTGACCACCGTGGGCTACGGCGACACCTTCCCCACCTCGGCAGTGGGACGCGTCGTCGCCGCGTTCCTAATGGTGGTCGGGATCGGCTTCCTCGGCCTCGCGACGGCCGCGATCGCCGGCCATTTCGTCAGCCAGGACGCGGACGACAAGCACCGCGAGTCGACGGACAAACAGGACGAGATCCTGGCCGAGCTTCGCCGGGTGCGCGAGCGCCTCGACCAACTCGAGGCGCGACCGTAGCCGCCTCGGCCCGGCCCTTTGCGAATCGGCCGGGAGGTCGTAGGCTCGGAGAGGGCGGGCTCCGGTCGCGGCCCCCTTCTCCGGGGCCCGCCCTTCGAACGCTCAGACGTACGTCCGGCCGAAACGTCGGCAGAGATCCGAACGCGGTCCCCGGCCGTAGTAGAGGACGTACCGTCAGGGGCGGCCATCCCTTCCTCACGCCGGCCGCCCCGCTCCTCGCGGGGGCGGCTGTCACGGCCATGCGGCCGCCCCCACATCCCGAGCGATCGCGAAATCACCCTTCCGGGACCGAAGGCCGGGAGTACAATTCGGCCATGCTCAGGGGTCGGAGAGCAGGCTTTCTGGCTGTCTGCGCGTTCGCCGCAGTCGTCGGCGTCCTGGCCGGTTGCGGCGGCGGCAGCCAGGCGGTCGCACCGGATCCGGTCGCCGCCGCCGCAACGAAGACGCAGGATGCGGGCGCGGCACGGATCCGCTACACCCTCGCGATCGATGCTCCCCGACTCCCGGGCGGGACGGTTCGGATCAAGGGGAAGGGGGTGATCGACGGCACGAGCAGCATGGCCACCTTCGACCTCGGCTCCACTCTCGCGGCCGCCGGCGTTCCCGCCGGATCCTCGATCACGGAGATCTCTCTGAAACAGGGCGACGATTACGTCGTCTACCTGCAGCTCGGCGCTCTCGCGTCCCGGATCCCGGGCGGGAAGAAGTGGCTCGAGCTCGACCTCTCGAAGCTCGGCAAGTCGGCCGGGATCGATCTCAACCAGCTGATGTCGGGGAATCAGCTCCAGCCAACGGACGTGCTCTCGCTGCTCAAGACGGAAGGCGCGGAGATCCGAAAGGTCGGCTCCGAGAACGTCGACGGCACGCTCGCGACGCACTACCGCGTCACCGTGGACCTGGCGAAGGTGCTCGAGGCCAAGGGCCTGACGAATCCGATGCTCGCCGGAATCGCCGCCGAGATGCCGCGCATTCCCGAGGACGTCTGGATCGGGAGCGACGGCCTCGTGCGCCGCGTCAAGCTTGCGTACGGTCTCCGGCATCAGGGCAAGTCGACGCGAATGGAGATGTCGATGGACATCTACGACTACGGCGTCGACGTGACCATCGCGGCTCCGCCGTCCAACGAGGTCTTCGACGCGACACAGCTCGCCGGGCAGCGCCTCGGTAGCGCCTTCGGCAACTAACCCGGTACCGGAGCCGTTTTCGAGTTGTCAGCCGCGGGAACGCTGCACGTCCCGTGCAGTTCCGGTGGCAGAGCTGCAAGAAGATCGTGCGGCTCTGGGTCGACCTCTTCGACCGTCACAACCTCCTGACCTACGCGAGCGCGATCGCGCTGCGCACGTTCATCGCGGCGGTGGCGTGCACGCTCTTCTCACTGGGCCTCCGACGGCATCGACCAGACCGTGCAGCGTGTGTTCGGATCCTCCAGCGCCGGGCTGCTCGCTCTCGCATCGGCCCTGGCCGTCTGGGAGGTCTCATCTGGGCAGGGCACGCCGTCCCGGGCAGCCTGGGCATCGTCGCGCTCATCCTCCGCTGGCCCGCGGCGCT
>JAICME010000093.1 GCA_025929425.1 Thermoleophilia bacterium
CGGCATCTCGGTCTCGCGCGTGGGCGCGTCGGCGCAGACGAAGGCGATGAAGAAGGTCGCCGGCCGCCTGCGGCTCGACCTCGCGCAGTACCGCGAGCTCGAGGCGTTCGCGCAGTTCGGCTCCGAGCTCGACCGCGCGACGCAGCAGGCCCTGACACGCGGCGAGAAGATGGTCGCGACGCTCAACCAGCCGCAGTACGCACCGTGGCCGATGGAGGAGCAGGTCGCGGCGATCTACGCCGGCAACGAGGGCTACCTCGACGACATCCCGACGGCGCAGGTCTCGCGGTTCCAGGACGAGCTGCGCGAGCACCTGCGTGCGGACGGCGAGATCTACAAGCAGATCCGCGAATCGGGCGAGCTGTCCGACGAGGTCGCCGAGAAGCTGAGCGGCGAGATCGGGAAGTTCAAGAACGCGTTCAACGTCGAGGAAGAAGCGCTCGTCTAGTTGGCCTCGCTCCAGGATCTCCGGCGGCGGATCTCCTCCGTCCGCAACACGCGCAAGATCACGAAGGCGCTCGAGCTCGTGGCGGGCGCGCGGCTGAGGCGCGCGCAGAACCGCATCGAGGAGATGCGGCCGTACGCCGACCGGATGCAGGAGCTGATGATCGGCACGGCGCGGGCTGCGTCCTCGTTCCGCAACCTCGCGCTCCTGCAGGAGCGCGACGAGGTACGGCGGGTGGCCTTTGTCGTCGTCACCGGCGATCGCGGCCTCGCCGGGCCCTTCAACGGGCAGGTGCTGCGCCGCGCGTTCGAGCTCGAACGGCAGGCGCGGTCAGAGGGGCAGGAAGTGGTCTGGCTCACCGTTGGGCGCAAGGGCGCCTCGACGCTCCGCTTCCGCCGCTACGAGCTGGCCGACCAGTGGGCCGGGTTCGCGGACAAACCGAGCTACAGCGATGCGCAGGCGATCGGTCACAAGCTCGCCGAGTTGTATGAGGCGGAAGAGGTCGACCGCGTGGTCCTGCTCTACAACCGCTACGAGTCTGCGCTCGTGCAGCGCGTCACGACAACCGACTTGCTGCCGATCCGCAACGACGTCCTATCGGCGGAGGAGTTCGTACGCGGCGAGGAAGGCCCGAGCGCGGACTTCATCTACGAGCCGGAGCCGGAGCAGATCCTCGAGCGGCTCCTGCCGGTCTATCTCGAGACGGAGATCTACCGCGCCCTGCTCGAATCCGCCGCTGCGTTCCTCGCCTCGCAGATGACTGCGATGCGGAACGCGTCGAAGAATGCAGGCGAGCTCATCGACACCCTCACGCTCCAGCTCAACCGCGCCCGCCAGGCCGAGATCACACAGGAGATCCTCGAGGTCGTCGCCGGCGCGGACGCCCTCTCAGGCTGAGCAGCTCAAGCCCGGCACCGTGCCGGCCGATGACCGACGCGATGAACGACGATCGTGTGCCATTCGGACTCCTGGTCGCCGCGCTCGGGGCCGCCGTGCTCGCCGTCTCGGTCTTTCTGCCCTGGTACGGCGTCAGCATCACCGCGTCCGGGGCGGCGTCGGCCCAGCAAGAGCTCGTCACCGTCGCCCAGCAGTACGGCAACACGGCCTTTCAGACGGGAGCGAGCCAGGTCGGAGCAGAGTTCAGCGCGCTCGCCGGACGTCAGCTCGCCACCGTGAGCGCGCACGAGGTCTTGAAGGACATCGGCCCGATCCTCCTCGTCCTCGCGGCCGTCTCGCTCCTCGCGTCGCTGCTGCGCCTTGCCGGCGTAACCGGGCTGTTCGACGTCGGTGGGGGGCAGATCGCGCTGGCCGGCGGCACGGCGGCCCTCTTCGTGCTCTACCGGATGCTCGTGCGCCCGGCCGGACAGACGAACCTCGTTTCGCTCTCGCTCAGCTGGGGCGTCTGGCTGGCGCTGCTGGGCGCTGCAGCGATCGTGGCCGGAGGGCTCCTTTCCGGCTCGGCCGCCGAGCGAAGGCGTTCGGCCGGCAGCTACGCCCACCAGATCTGACGAGGCCGATCACGTGATGGCGCGGACGGCTTCGCGAGCGCGCGCAGCCTTGACCGCCGCCGAGAGCGTCGCGATGTCGTAGGCGCCGTAGTGGCGCAGGTCGTTGATGAAGAAGCTTGGCGTCCCCGAGACGCCGGAGAGGTCGGCCGAGTCGACGTCCTGCGCGATCCGCCCGGCGCCGGATCGCGTCCGCAGGTCATCCTCGAAGCGCTCGACGTCGAGCCCGAGCTCTTCGGCGTAACCGACGAGGTCGCGAAACCCGAGCGCGTCCTGGCGCTCGAGGAGGAGGTCGTGCATCTCCCAGAACGCTCCCTGCTCGGCCGCTGCCTCGGCCGCCTCGGCCGCCTGCTGCGCGGCCGGATGGACGTCGTTGAGCGGCAGATGCCGCCAGGCGTACGCGACGTCGCCGAAGTCGCGCAGCAGCTCGCGCAGGACCGGCTCCGCCTGCCCGCAGTACGGGCACTCGAAGTCGCCGTACTCGAGCACGGTCACGGGCGCGTCGACCGGCCCGCGGATGTGGTCGCGCTCGGGATCGACCGGATCCGCGAGGTCCACGATCAGCTCGGGCGTGCCGAGCAGCATCCGGATCCGCAGCTTCCGCGGCAGCCGCTTCGTCCCGCTGAAGAGGAGCCACGTGAGCGCGGCGGCGAGGATCGCGGCGCTGAGGACACCGACCTTGGCCTCGTCGAGCCTGGCGCCGTGGAAGGCGAGCGAGGCAATGAGGAGGGAGACGGTGAAGCCGATCCCGGCGATGGTGCCCGCGCCTGCGACCGAGGCCCAGCCGACGGGTGGGCGCAGGCGGCCGTCGGTCACGCGTCCTGCGATCCAGGTCGAGCCGACGATCCCGACCGGCTTTCCGACCACGTAGCCGAGCAGGATCCCGAGCGTCACGGGCGACGTGTAGGCCCTGCCGAGAAAGCCGATGCTCAGGTGGACACCCGAGTTCGCGAGCGCGAAGAGCGGCACGATCACGTAGCTCGTCCACGGATGCCACAGCGTCTGCAGCCGCTCGTTCGGCGAGACCGCCGTCCGCAGCGCTCCGCGGGCCGAGCGCGCCAGGTCGCCGGTGGGCTGCTCGCGGAAGAGGCGGAAGAGGTCGGACGCGCGCTCGAGGTCGCTCCGCTGCGCCGGGTACGCGAGCGCGATCACGCCGCCCATCAGTCCCGCCACCACCGGGTCGACGCCGGCCTTGAAGAACGCGACCCAGACCGCTGTGCCGAGCAGGAAGTAGACCGGGCCGAAATGGACGCCGGCTGCGCGCACGAGGAGGATGCAGCCGAAGAGCGCGATCCCGAGAAGGAGCTCCGTCGTCGACACGTCGCCGCTGTAGGCGACCGCGATCACGAGCAGCGCGACGATGTCGTCGACGACGGCGACCGTGAGCAGGTAAGCGCGCAACCGGTCGGGGAAACCCGGCCCGACGAGCGCGAGCAGGCCCAGCGCGAACGCGGTGTCGGTCGACATCGCGGTTCCCCAGCCGTGCGTCGAGCCGTGGCCGGCGTTGATCGCGAGGTAGATCGCGATCGGCACGACCATTCCGCCGACACCGGCGAGCAGCGGCAGCGCCAGCCGTTTCCGCTCGCGCAGCTCGCCGAGGTCGAACTCGCGCCGCGCCTCGAGCCCGATCACGAAGAAGAAGAGCGCCATCAGGCCGGAGTTGATCCAGCCACGCAGGTCGAGCGAGACGCCCGCACCGCCGATCCGGATCGAGAGCGTCGTCGTCCAGACGCGCTCGTACGAGCCGAGGTCGGCATTCGCCCAGACGAGCGCGGCGACCACGCCCGCCAGCAGGACGACGGCACTCCCCGTCTCTGTGCGGAGGAATGCGCGGAGCGGGCTCTGCAGGCTCCGCGTCCATGCCGTCCGCCCGGTGAACGGCGTCGCGGAAACGTCGGTCTCGGCCATCGCGCAAGCTTCGCAAACGCGGTCGGTTCCACCGAGGAGCCCCGAGCCGAGTCGGATAAAGTGCCCGTGCTTTGCGGCCGCCGGAAAGCGGCGCCGCGCGACCTTTATCTAGGGGAGATCAAGTGGCCGAGAAGAGCAACGGTAAGAACACGGGAAAGATCGTCGAGATCAAGGGCGTCGTGCTGGACGCCGTCTTCCCGGACAAGCTCCCCGAGATCTACCACGCGCTCAGCATCGCCGTCCCGGAAGAGGGCGGTACGCGCGAGCTGATCGCGGAGGTGCAGCAGCACCTCGGCGACGACCGCGTGCGCGCAGTCGCGATGGACACGACAGACGGTCTCGCCCGTGGAGTCGACGTCGTCGATACGGAGCAGCCCATCTCGGTGCCGGTCGGCGACGTGACGCTCGGCCGCATCTGGAACGTGATCGGCGACCCCGTCGACGGCAAGGAGGAGTCGAAGGGCGAGCGCTGGCCCATCCACCGCGATCCGCCGTCGTTCGGGGAGCTCTCGCCGACGGTCGAGATCTTCGAGACCGGCCTCAAGGTCGTCGACCTGATCGCCCCGTACGTCCGCGGCGGCAAGGTCGGCCTCTTCGGCGGCGCCGGCGTCGGCAAGACGGTGCTGATCCAGGAGCTGATCCACAACGTCGCGCTGCAGCACGGCGGCGTCTCCGTGTTCTGCGGCGTCGGCGAGCGGACGCGCGAGGGCAACGACCTGATGCTCGAGATGGAGGAGTCGGGCGTCATGGACAAGGTCGCGATGGTCTACGGCCAGATGAACGAGCCGCCGGGAGCACGCCTGCGCGTCGGCCTCTCCGGCCTGACGATGGCGGAGTACTTCCGCGACCAGGGCCAGGACGTGCTCCTCTTCATCGACAACATCTTCCGCTTCGTCCAGGCGGGCTCCGAGGTGTCGGCGCTGCTCGGCCGCATGCCGAGCGCCGTCGGCTACCAGCCGACGCTCGCGACCGAGATGGGGCAGCTGCAGGAGCGGATCACGTCGACGCGCACGGGCTCGGTCACGTCGGTGCAGGCGATCTACGTGCCCGCCGACGACCTCACCGACCCGGCGCCGGCGAACACCTTCGCCCACCTCGACTCGACGACCGTGCTCGACCGGAGCATCGTCGAGAAGGGCATCTATCCGGCGGTCGATCCGCTGCGCTCCACGTCGCGCGCGCTCCAGCCCGGGATCGTGTCGGACGAGCACTACACGACGGCGACGCGCGTGCAGGAGGTGCTGCAGCGCTACCGCGACCTGCAGGACATCATCGCCATCCTCGGCATCGACGAGCTCTCCGACGAGGACAAGCTCGTCGTACAGCGCGCCCGCAAGATCGAGCGGTTCTTCTCACAACCGAACTTCGTCGCGGAGCAGTTCACCGGCACGCCCGGCGAGTACGTGAAGCTCGAGGACACGATCCGCGGATTCACGGAGATCCTCGACGGCAAGCACGACGACCTGCCCGAGCAGGCCTTCTACATGGTCGGCGGTATCGATCAGGCGGTCGAGCGCGCGAAGCAGCTCGGCGGCGAGGAGCCTGAGCCGGAGCCCGACGAAGCCGAGGCCGAGCCCGCCGGCGCTCCCGCCTAGCCATGCCTGACCATCCGCTCTTCCCGGTCTCGGTCGTGACGCCGGAGGGCCCGGCATTCGAAGGCGAGGCGGAGATGCTGATCGTGCCGGGCGACGCGGGAGCGAGCGGCGTGCTCGCCCGGCACGCTCCGCTCGTCGCGATGCTGAAGGCGGGCTCGACGCGGGTCCATCTCGGCGACGGCGAGGTGCGCGAGTTCGCCACCGGGCCCGGCTTCTTCCAGGTGCTCGAGAACCGAGCGATCGCTCTCGTCGACGACGCGGTCGCCGCGGGGGAGATCGACACGGCGCGCGCGCAGCGGCAGCTCGAGGAGGCGCAGGAGGAGCTCGCCCGCGTCGAGGCGGGCGACTCGACCGCGGACCGCTGGCAGCTCGAGCAGCGCATCCGCCACGCCGAGAACCAGTTGACGGTGAGCGGCGCGAGTTAGTCAGCCGATGGGTGGGATCTCGGCAAAACGGGGACATTGGCGACCATGCGGCAACATCTGGTTTCCCACTGGCGGGTCTGGCTTCTCATCGTGGTGGCCGTTGTCGTCGTCAACGAGGTCGTAGACCGAAACTTCTTCGACCATCGAGAGCACATCGACGGAGATTTCGTGCTCGCGGTCCTGGTTCTCGTCGTGACGTTTTTCGGGTCGTACCTGGTGATGCGCCGGAAACCGCGGGGAGCCGTGTAGGCAGTCAGTACCTGTCGAGCTCGACGAGCCGCTCGTCGCTGATCCCGAAATGGTGCGCGATCTCGTGCAGGACTGTGCGGCGGACCTGGCGGCGTAGAAGCTCCGGATTGCCGCCGGTCATCCGCTCGATCGGGCCGCGGTAGATCGTGATCTTGTCGGGCAGGGCTCCCGCGTAGTACGGGCCGCGGCTGCCCAGCGGGACGCCCTGGTAGAGACCGAGCAGAGGCTGGCCGGGAGGCGGCTCGTCCTCGACGGTCACCGCGACGTTGGACATCACGCTCCGGATGTCGTCCGGCAGCTCGTCGAGCGCTTCGCTCACGAGCCGGTCGAAGACGGCGGCGCCATCCTCGCTCACGAGCGCCGTGCCTCCGCGAGCACCTTGCCCTGTCGCAGCGTCTGCTCCAGCGGTTCGATCATGGCCCCATCATGGATCGTGGCGTATTCGTCGCCAAGCTGACCCTCGGCCGCCGTCTTGGCTTCCTCGAACAACGCGCGCTCGACGGGCTGGATGAGGACGCCTGCGTCGACCTGCAGCTGGTCGGCGACACCGGCGAGGTAGGCAGCGCGTGCGGCGTCCCCGTCGAGGACGCACAGCTGCACGAACGACGCCAGCGCATACGCCATCACCTCCTTGTAGCCCAGCTCGAACGAGAGCGCGACGCACTCCTCGAGCCATTCGCGAGCCTGCTCGGTGTCGCCGGCCTGGAGACAGAAGCTGCCGAGGTTGTTGAGCGAGATAGCGGCCCGACCGCGGTCTCCGAGCTCACGCTGGATCCCGAGCGCCTCCGTCGTGACGGCGATCGCCTCCTGGAAGCGGCCTTCCTGGCCCGCTGCGTCTCCGAGGTTCGAGAGGGCGATGGCGAGCCCGCGGGGTACGCCGAGCTCGCGGTAGCGCTCGACGCTCGCTTCGAGGAAGCGCCTCGCGTTCGGGAGGTCACCGGCGACGGCGGCGACCGTGCCGAGGTCGCTCAGCGCCCTGGCCCCACCCTCGATGTCGCCCCGCTCGCGGGCGAGCTCGAGCACTTCGGTATAGAGCGCTTCGGCGCGCGTGAGATCGCCGAGGCGTAGCGCGGCGCCGGCGGCAAAGGCGACCGCCTTCGTCCGTAGTTCCGGCGCAGCGGCGACGTCGACTGCGAGCGCCTGCTCAGCCCAGCGAAGACCCTCGGCGAAGTGGCCCCGCACTTCCCAGAAAGGCCGCAGCGAGCTGACGAGCTCGAGCGCGAGCGCGACGTCGGCGTCGATCGCCCAGGTGAGCGCGGCGCGAATGTTGGCGTGCTCCGCCTCCAGGCGATCGAGCCACGGCACGGGATCCTCGCCGCCGAGGTTTGCGAGTCGGGCCGCCTCGGCGAGCTCCGTCAACCACTCCGCATGGCGGCGCCTCACCTCTCCCGCGTCTGCCTCCTCGAGCCGCTCGACCGCGAAGTGGCGCACGGTCTCGAGCATCGTGAACCGCGAATCGCGGCGCCGCAGCAAATTGTTGTCGACCAGGGCTCCGAGGGCCTCGACCGTCACGTCGCACACGCGCTCGGCGGCTTCGAGGGTGCAGCCGCCCGAGAACACGCCGAGTCGGGCGAAAGCGACGCGCTCTTCCACTGCCAGCAGGTCATAGCTCCAGCGGATCGTCGCCGCGAGCGTCTGGTGCCGCGCCGGCGCGTCGCGCGGTCCCGGCGGCAGCAGGTTCGGCTCGCGCTCGAGTCGCTGGAGAATCTCGCCGGGAGCGAGGAGCTTCGAACGTGCCGCTGCGAGCTCGATCGCGAGCGGCAAGCCGTCGAGTCGTCCGCACACGCGCGCGACGTCGCGCGCGGTCGTCGTATCGAGCTCGAAGCCCGGATCGACCGCACGTGCCCGCGCCGCGAAGAGTCGTAGCGCATCGGTGCGGACGAGCGCCTCGAACGCGAGGCCGGCGTCCGGCGTCTCGAACGGAGGAACGGGATACTCGTGCTCCCCGGCGAGCCGGAGCGGGGCCCGGCTGGTGGCGAGCACCCACAGGCGCGGCGCCGTGGCGAGGAGGTCCGAGACGAACGGCGCGGCGTCGAGGAGCTGCTCGAAATTGTCCAGGACGAGGAGCATCCGGCGTGCTCGGAGGTACTCGAGAACCTCGTCCTCTCGGGTGTCCAGCGCCTCCGCGATCGTGGTTGCAACCAGCTCGGGGCTCGAGACCGGCGCGAGCGAGACGAAGAGGGCGCCGTCGCGCAGCTCGGGCTCGAGCGCGTGCGCCACCGCCAGCCCGAGGCGCGTCTTCCCGGTTCCGCCAGGCCCGGTCAGCGTGACGAGCCGGGCGCCCTCGTCGCGGAAGAGCGCGCTCACCGCGGCGAGCTCGAGTCGCCGGCCGACGAGTGCCGTGGGCGGGACGGGCAGCGGCCGGGTCGAGCGCGTGGCCGCTGCAGGAGCCGCGAGGCTCTCGTCCTGCCGGAGGATCGCCTTCTCCAGATTCTGGAGCACCGGGCTGGGCTCGAGACCGAGCTCGTCGGCAAGCGCCCGGCGGGCGTGGCGATAGACCTCGAGCGCCTCCGCCTGGCGGCCGCAGCGGTAGAGGGCAAGGAGGCGCTGCTCGAGGAACCGCTCACGGTATGGATGCTCCGCGGTGAGCGTCTCGAGCTCCGCGACGACGGCATCGTGACGGCCGGACGCGAGCTCGGCCTCGAGCCGAAGCTCGAGTGCCGTCAATCGCAGCTCCTCGAGCCGCTCCGCCTCGGCAGGGCGCCGTGCCTCCTCCGGCAGGTCCGCAAGCGCGGGCCCGCGCCAGAGCGCGAGCGCGTGACGGAGCTCCTCCTCGGCGTCATCGATCCGGCTTGCCTCGAGGGCCGCCCGACCGCGCTCGAGCGCTCGCTCGAAGCGGTCGAGGTCGAGCTCCTGTTCGGCGACCACCGCGCGATACCCCCGGCCGGCGGTCTCGATCCGTTCGGCTCCGAGAGCGCGGCGCAGACCGTGCACGTAGACCTGCAGCGACTGCAGCGCCGACGCGGGCGGATCTTCTCCCCAGAGCCCGTCGATGAGCTGCTCGGCCGGCACGACGCGCCTGCGATTCGCGAGCAAGAGCGCGAGCAGCGCCCGCTGCTTCGGCGCGCCGAGCGCGGCCGCCGCGCCGTCGACCAGTACCTCGACAGGCCCCAGGATCCGGAACTGCGTAGCCAAGCCCCCTTAAGCCCTCCTCAAGTGGATCTTAAGCGGCACCGCCGACGCTCCTCCTCGACAGCCGCCGCAGCGGCCCAACGAGAAGGAGAGAACGATGATCCGCGCAGGAGACACGATCGAGAACCCGGTCACGGGCGAGCGCATCGTCTTTCGGCAGACGAGCCGCGAGACGAACGGCGCGGCCGTCGTGATCGAGACGTACGTCCAGCCGAACGGCTTCGTCGCCGCGGCGCACGTCCATCCGAGCCAGGAGGAGCGCTTCGAGGTGCTCCGCGGCACGGTCGGCTTCCAGGTCGGCCGGGAGAAGCTCGTGGCCGGCCCGGGCAAGCGCCTCACCGTCCCCGCGGGCACGCCGCACAAGTTCTGGAACGCCGGCGACGAGGTTGCTCACTTCGTTTGCGAGGTCCGGCCCGCGCTGCAGTTCGAGTCGCTGATCGAGACGATGTTCGCGCTCGCCGCCGACGGGCGGACGAATCGGAAGGGAATGCCGAACCCGCTGCATCTCGCGGTGATCGCGCAGGC
>JAICME010000046.1 GCA_025929425.1 Thermoleophilia bacterium
GGACGAGCAGTTCCAGAAGAAGGAGGACGCCACTTCAAGGTGGTGCTGAACCCCTGATGCCGAAGACGACGAGAAGCGGTGGCGTCAAGCGGTCGGAGCTTCCCGACACGCTGAAGCGCTCCGGATCGAAGGCGCAGAGAATCTTCGCCAAGGCGCACGACACCGCCTTCGAGCACTACGGCGAGGGCGAGCGCGCGCACCGTACTGCGATGGCCGCTCTCAAGCACACGCACGAGAAGCGCGGTGACCGCTGGGTGCCGAAGGACGAGTCCGGCCCGAGCGATCCACGCTCGAAGAAGTCGACCGAGCAGAAGCGGCGCGGCGAGGGCGAGACCTTCGGCGGCGTCGACGTCGAGCAGAACACGAAGCAGGAGCTGACCGAGCGCGCGCGGCGGCTCGGTGTCGAGGGACGCTCGTCGATGTCGAAGCGCGAGCTCGCGCGGGCGATCGCGAGGAAGCAGTAGGTCGCGATGCGCGTGGTTGTCACCGGAGCGAGCGGGAACGCCGGCATGAGCCTTCTCCGGGCGCTGGCGGACGACAGCGACGTCGACGAGATCGTCGGCCCGGCCCGACGAAGACCGGTCAAGTCGCGGCCGAGCCCGTCCTCGACCCGGGCGCGCGAGATCCTGGGCTGGGAGCCGCGCGACAGCTCGATCGAGGCGATCCGCCACGTCCTCGCCGGCATCGCCGACGCCGCCGGCGAGTCGACACCGCCGCTCGAGTCCGCCCGCCACTGACGCGTCTCCCTCGGCCAGGTCCGGTGCCAGGCACCGGACCTGGCTCGACCGGACAGCCGATCGGCGGAGCGCGCCTGGCTACGCGGCGCCGCGGTCCGAGAGGGACACGGCCGGTACCTGGCACCGGCCGTGTCCTGAGCGGATGCGTCTCTGCGGTGGGGCTGACTAGCATCGCGCTCGTGGTAACCGAGCCGCCGATCGTCTGGACGCCGAGCGAGGGGCGGATCGCGTCCGCCTCGATCACGCGCTATCGCGAGTGGGTCAACGAGACGCGCGGCCTGCGGCTCGAGGACTACGGCGGCCTCTGGCAGTGGTCGGTCGACGAGCTCGAGGAGTTCTGGGCGTCGATCTGGGAGTTCTTCGAGGTCGCGGCGAGCGAGCCGTACGAGCGCGTGCTCACGCGCCGGGAGATGCCGGGAGCGGAATGGTTCCCCGGCGTGCGGCTCAGCTACGCGGAGCACATCTTTCGCGGCCGCGACGACTCGGCCATCGCGATCCACCATGCCTCCGAGCTGCGGCCGCTCGGGGAGTGGACATGGGGCGAGCTGCGGGCGCGCGCGGGCGGCGTGGCCGCGGCTCTGCGCGAGGCCGGCGTCGAAGCCGGCGACCGCGTCGCCGCGTACCTGCCCAACATCCCGGAGACGCTCGCGGCCTTCCTCGGTTGCGCGAGCATCGGCGCGACCTGGTCGAGCTGCGCGCCCGAGTTCGGCGTCCGCAGCGTCGTCGATCGCTTTGCGCAGATCGAGCCGAAAGTGCTCCTCGCAGTCGACGGCTACCGCTACGGCGGCAAGGACTTCGACCGGGGCGACGCGATCGCGGCGTTGCAACGCGAGCTGCCGACCGTCGCGCGGACGTTCGTGCTCCCGTACCTCGCCGGCGGCGAATGGGAGCTCCCGCCTGCCGAGCTCGAGTTCGCGCAGCTTCCGTTCGACCATCCGCTCTGGGTGCTCTACAGCTCGGGCACGACCGGGTTGCCGAAGGCGATCGTGCACGGCCAGGGCGGCATCCTCCTCGAGCACTTGAAGAAGCTCCGCCTGCACCTCGACGCGCGGGCGGGCGACCGGATCTTCTGGTTCACGACGACCGGCTGGATGATGTGGAACTTCCTCGTCGGTGCGCTGCTCTCGGAGGCCTCGATCGTCCTCTTCGACGGCAATCCGGCGCACCCGGATCTGGGCACGCTCTGGGATCTCGCGGATGCCGCCGGCATCACCTGCTTCGGCACGAGCGCCGCTTACGTCGCCGCCTGCCAGAAGGCCGGGATGAAGCCGCGAGCGGGGCGCGATCTCTCGCGCCTCGACCGCATCGGCTCGACCGGCTCCCCGCTCGCTCCGGAAGGCTTCGACTGGGTCCGCGCGGAGCTCGGGGAGGACGTCTGGCTCTTCTCCACCTCGGGCGGCACCGACGTCTGCACCGCCTTCGTCGGCGGCGTGCCCACGCTGCCGGTCTACCGCGGCGAGCTGCAGGCGCGCGCGCTCGGCGCGAGCGTCGAAGCCTGGAGCGAGGACGGCCGTGCCCTCGTGAACGAGGTGGGCGAGCTCGTAATCACCGAACCGATGCCTTCGATGCCTCTTCATCTGTGGGGCGACGAGGACGGATCGCGCTATCGCGAGAGCTACTTCTCGACGTTCCCGGGCGTCTGGCGGCACGGCGACTGGATCGAGATCACCGATCGCGGGACGGCGATCATCACGGGGCGCTCCGACGCGACCATCAACCGCGGCGGCGTGCGCATCGGGACGAGCGAGCTGTACCGCAGCGTCCTCGCGCTCGACGAGATACTCGACGCGCTCGTGGTCGACGTTCCCGACGGCGAGGGCAGCCGGATGACGCTCTTCGTCGTCCTGCGCGACGGCGCCGCGCTCGACGACGGACTCGAGGCGGAGATTCGCCGCGGGATCCGGGAGGATTGCTCCCCCCGCCACG
Organism: Thermoleophilia bacterium; assembly: GCA_025929425.1. Classification (GTDB taxonomy): domain Bacteria; phylum Actinomycetota; class Thermoleophilia; order Gaiellales; family Gaiellaceae; genus Palsa-739. Next base: position 2,664 of record JAICME010000046.1, read on the forward strand.
TCCCGGACGAGGTGCGCGCCGCGCCCGAGATTCCACGCACGCTCTCGGGGAAGATCCTCGAGGTTCCGGTCAAACGTCTCCTGATGGGCGCCGCGGTCCGCGAGGTGGCGAGTCGCGAATCCCTCGCCAATCCCGAAGCGCTCGACTGGTTCGCACGCCTCGCGGACTAACTTCCCGGGCCCGAAGGCGTCGAATTCCTACGAATGGGTGGCAGTTCGGCCTGCAATGAGGTACCGTCCCCGCGTTCGTGAGCGTTCGCGTCGATACCCCTGATGCGGTCGGGCTCTCCGTCGACACGCAGGTCGCGGCGGAAACCGTCAAGGCGCGCGGCTACTGGGAGCTCGTCTGGATCCGCTTCCGTCGCGACAAGATTGCGGTTCTCAGCTTCGGTGTTCTCATCCTCCTCTTCGGCGGCGCGTTCGGCGGTGCTCCGCTCGCAGCCCACTTGCTCGGACACGGGCCGAACACCATCTTCGACTACGGAATCAACTCGACCACGTACGTCCCGGTCGGCCCGTGGACGCACATCTCCTCCGCACAACTCGGCCAGAACCCGAAGGACTTCGGCCAGACGCTCCTGATCCTCGGCGCAGACGGGCAGCTGGGCCGCGACCTCTTCCTGCGCATCCTCTACGGCGCACAGGTCTCGCTCGAGGTCGGAGTCTTCGCCACCATCGGTTCGGTCGTCCTCGGCGTCTTCATGGGCCTGCTCGCCGGCTACTTCCGCGGCTGGATCGACACGGTCATCTCGCGGATGATCGAGATCGTGATGGTCTTCCCGTACCTGCTCTTCATCATCGCGCTCAAGATCGTCGCAGGGCCGGCGCTGAACAACATCACGCTCGGCTTCCTCCCGCCCGGCGTCTTCACGCTCGCCCTGATCTTCTCGGTCTTCGGCTGGTTCTATCCCGCGAGGATCATGCGCGGTGTCGTCTTCTCGCTGCGCGAGAAGGAGTTCGTCGAGGCGGCGCGGATGACGGGCGCGAGCGACTGGCGCATCATGCGCACGCACCTGCTGCCGCATCTCGTGGCGCCGATCATCGTCTACTCGACCCTGATCATCGCCACGAACATCCTGGCCGAGGCCGGCCTATCGTTCCTGGGCCTCGGCATAGACCTGCCCACGCCGAGCTGGGGGAACCTGCTCTCGCAGGCGCCCGACTACTACCGCACCCAGGTCTGGATCCTGATCTTCCCGGGCCTCGCCATCCTGATCACGACGATGGCCTTCAACCTGCTCGGCGACGGGTTGCGCGATGCGTTCGACCCGCGCTCGACCATCTAGCGGATCACCTTGGACATCGCGCTGCTAACTCTGGCGTCTCGGAGGCGTCTCAACTAAACGCTGGTGTCTCTCACTCACCTCAAACGGGCCGCGCGTGAGGGCGCGCGGTGCGATGGAAGGAGTCATATGCGCAGGAAGCATGTGCTCTCCCTGCTCATGTTGAGCACGGGGATTGCGTTGCTGATTGCGGCGACCACGGTTGGTGTCGCCACATCGGCTACGCAGAAGGCGGGTCACACGACCGCGCTGCGTGGCGGCGTGCTGAAGGTGGCCCACTCAGGCGGCGGGTTCGACACGCTCGACCCGCAGATCGCGTACGTGGCGAACGACTGGGCCGCGCTGTACGCGACGCAGCGCCTGCTCCTGAACTTCCCGAACAAGGTCGGGAAGGCAGGCTCGGTCCTCCAGCCTGATGGCGCGGCCGCGATGCCGACCATCTCGAAGGACGGCAAGACCTACACGTTCCATCTTCGGAAGGGCATGCGGTTCAGTGACGGCTCCCCCGTGACCGCTCAGGCGTGGCAGCGGGCGTTCGAGCGGGACCTGAGCCCGAAGATGTACGTGCAGAACGGCTGCTTCCTCGCGATCGACCAGATGATCGTCGGCGCCGAGAAGTTCGCCAACTGCGCGGGCACGAAGGGCGTCAAGACGTCGGCTCACATCTCCGGCATCAAGGCGAAGGGTCTCACCCTGACCTTCCGCCTGACGAAGGCGAACCCGACGTTCCTGTCGATCCTCGGCATGCAGTGGTTCGGCGCGGTCAAGCCGAACATGAAGTACTCGGCCAACCCGAACGGCGTGCTCACGTATCCGTCGGCCGGGCCGTACTACATCAAGACCAACCAGCCGCAGCGCCTCGCGGTGCTCGTGCGCAACAAGTACTACAAGGGCTTCCAGGAAGCCAACCCGAACCAGATCGTGATCAACGAGAACAACGGCAGCGGTCAGGCGCAGGTGCTCCAGATCGAGAAGGGGCAGCTCGACCTCGACTTCGGCCAGGTTCCGTCGGATCAGGTTGCTTCGGTGTCGCAGAAGTACGGCGGCCCGAACAAGGGTCAGTTCCACGTCGGCCCGACGACCTGCGTGAGCTGGGCCTCGCTGAACACCCAGAGGGCGCCGACGAACAGCCCGGCCACCCGCAAGGCGCTCAGCTACGCGTTCAGCCGTGCGTCGGTCATCAAGCTGGGCGGCCCGTACTCCGGCACCCCGGCTGACCAGTTCCTCGTGCCGGGTATCCCCGGGTACAAGAAGCTGCACATCTACGGGAACTACCCGAACTTCGCGAAGGCGAAGCAGGTAGGTGCCGGTCACCTGAGCGGTACGCTCAACCTGTACTACCGGCCGTCGAGCACCTTCCAGTCGAACCTCGTGCAGTTCGAGCAGCGGCAGTTCGGTGCGCTCGGGTTCCAGACCAAGCTCCAGACGGCTGACCCGACCGGCTACTACCACGCGCTGCAGACCAAGAGCGTCGCTCTCGGTCCCGACGGCTACAACGTGGCCGGCGGCGGCTGGTGCGCCGACTATCTCGACGGGTTCGACTACATGAACGTGAACCTCGACGGGAACACGATCGGCGACACCGGGAACGTGAACTACTTCTACTTCAACAGCAGCAGCTTCAACAAGGGTCTCGCTCACGCCGCCTCGCTCTTCGGTGCGAAGCGCGCGGCTGCGTATCAGGCCCTCGACAAGACGCTGATGGAGAAGTACGTCCCGTTCATTCCGTACGAGGTCTCGAACAACCGCTTCCTCACCTCGAAGCGGGTCGGGAACTACATCTACAGCGCGTACTTCAACTACCCGATCCTCCAGGCCCTCTCGGTCGGCTAGGTCGGTTAGGCAGAAATGCTGGAGGGGCGCCTTCGGGCGCCCCTCCAAGATCTTCGCTCTGACGTTCGCAACAGACCCCATAGAGACATAGGATTCCGTAGACCGTGGGCTATTTCGTCATCCGTCGCCTCTTCTGGGCCGTCTTCCTTTTCCTGGTGGCGACGATCGTCACCTACGTCATCTTTTTCGTCATCCCGACGAACCCGGCGGAGCTGGCGGCGGGCAAGGCGGCGAAGCCGTCGATCGTGGCGCACATCGCCCACAACCTCCATCTCGACCTTCCGATCTACCAGCAGTACTGGCTCTTCCTCTGGAACATGCTGCGGCACGCCTCGCTGGGCTACTCGTTCCGTTTCGGCACGTCGGTGCGCTGGGTCGTCGCGCAGGACGCGCCGGTCACCGCGTCGCTCGTGTTCGGAGGAGCGTTCTTCTGGCTCCTGGCCGCGGTTCCGACGGGCATCATCTCGGCGCTGCGGCCGCGCTCGCTCCTCGACCGGACGACGATGGTCTTCGTCCTCATCGGTGTCTCGGCGCCGGCGGTCTGGATCGGCCTGATCCTCGCCTACCTCTTCGGTTTCAAGCTCGGCTGGACGCCGATCTCCGATTACTGCAACTTCTTCCCGAGCCACACGACCGGAGTCTGCTCCGGCCCCTGGCGCTGGGCGTACCACCTGATCCTGCCGTGGATGACGTTCATGTTCCTCTTCGCGGCCATCTACACCCGGTTCGTCCGCGCGAGCGTGATGGAGACGTCGTCCGAGGACTACGTCCGCACTGCGCGCGCGAAAGGAGCGTCGCCCGCGCGCGTGCTACTCCAACACGTGCTGCGCAACAGTCTGCTGCCGGTCGTGACCATGCTGGGCATGGACATCAGTCTCGGCCTCGGCGGCGCCGTCTTCACCGAGACCGTGTTCAACCTGCACGGTCTCGGCCAGGACCTGATCGGCGCGGCGCTCAACGACGATCTGCCGGTGGTGGTCGGCATCACCGTCTTCGCAACGCTCGCGGTGATCCTCTTCAACTTCCTGGTCGACATCGTCTACGCGTTCCTCGATCCGCGGATTCGCCTTTCAACCTGACGTGGCGCTTCTCGAAGTCACAGATCTGACGACCCGCTTCCGGACGGACGACGGGATCGTCAAGGCCGTCACCGGCGTGAGCTTCACGCTCGATCGGGGGCAGACTCTCGGCGTCGTCGGGGAGTCGGGCTCGGGCAAGAGCGTCACGTTCCTCACTCTGATGGGCCTCGTCGACCGGCGTCACGCCCAGGTCTCGGGCTCCGTCCTCTTCGACGGACAGGAAATCCTCGGCGCGAGCGGCTCCCGTCTGCAGAAGATCCGCGGCCGGAGGATCGGGATGATCTTCCAGGACCCCATGACCTCACTCAATCCGGTCAAGCGGATCGGCTGGCAGCTCGAAGAGGCTGTCATGTTGCACAACGACGTCACGCGGGCCGAGGCGCGGCGCCGCTCAGTCGAGGCGCTCGAGGAGGTCGAGATCCCGCGGGCCGACTCGCGGATCGACGCCTATCCGCATCAGTTCTCGGGCGGCATGCGCCAGCGCGTGATGATTGCGATGGCGCTGATCAACAAGCCGGAAGTGATCATCGCCGACGAGCCGACCACCGCGCTCGACGTTACGACTCAGGCTCAGATCCTGCGCCTCATGGAGAAGCTGCAGAACGACCGCGGTACCGCGATCGTCATGATCACGCACGACCTCGGCGTCGTCGCCGAGTTGTCCAACGAGGTGCTGGTGATGTACGGCGGCCGCGTGGTCGAGCAGGCGGGAGTCGACGATCTGTTCGCGAAGCCCGAGATGCCGTACACGTGGGGACTGCTGGGATCGCTGCCGCGTCCCGAGATCGTGGCCGATCGGCTGGAGCAGATTCCGGGGCAGCCTCCGTCGCTGCTCCATCCTCCGCAGGGTTGCGCATTCAATCCGCGTTGCCCCTACGTCTTCGACCGCTGCCGGACAGAGCTGCCCGAGCTGCGCCCCTCGCCCTTGGGGGCGGATCACCAGTTCCGCTGCCACCTTGGGGATGAAGACCGCACCCGCATCTGGGCTGCAAAGAAGGCCAGCCTCGCGGCGACCACCGAAGGGAGCGCAGCTTGAGCGAACTGCTCGTCGTAGAGGACCTGCAGAAGTACTTTCCCGTCACACGCGGCCTTATCTTCCAGAAAGAGGTCGCCCAGGTGAAGGCGGTCGACGGCGTCAACTTCACGCTCAACGCCGGCGAGACGCTCGGGGTCGTGGGCGAGTCGGGTTGCGGCAAGTCGACCATGGCGCGCTGCATTGCCCGGCTGCTCGAGCCCACGGGCGGCAAGATCATCTTCGACGGCCGTGACATCACGCACCTCGACCGCAATGGGATGAGGCCCGTCCGTCGCGACATGATGATGGTCTTCCAGGACCCGTACGCGTCGCTGAACGCCCGCATGCGCGTCGGCGCGATCGTCGCCGAGCCGCTCGAGGTCCACGGGATCGGCACGGACACGGATCGCAAGCGGCGCGTCCAGGAGCTGCTCGAGATCGTCGGCCTGAACCCCGAGCACTACAACCGTTTCCCGCACGAGTTCTCGGGCGGACAGCGGCAGCGAATCGGCATCGCACGCGCCCTCGCGATCAATCCGAAGCTGATCATCTGCGACGAGCCGGTGTCGGCGCTCGACGTCTCGGTGCAGGCGCAGATCCTCAACCTGCTCAAGGACCTGCAGCAGGACTTCCAGTTGACCTACGTCTTCATCGCGCACGACCTCAACGTCGTCCGTCACGTCTCGGACCGGGTCATGGTCATGTACCTCGGGAAGCCGGTCGAGACCGGCGGCAAGGTCGACCTCTACGCCGCGCCGAAGCATCCCTACACGGGGGCGCTGCTCTCGGCCGCGCCGATCGCGGATCCGACGCTCGGCCGCGCACGGAAGCAGATCGTGCTCACCGGCGACGTTCCCAGCCCGCTGAACCCGCCGGCGGCGTGCCGCTTCCATCCGCGCTGCCCGCGCTTCGTCGACGGCAAATGCAATGTCGACGAGCCGCTGCTGACGCCCGTTGCCGGCGCACAGGACCACGAGTACGCCTGCCACTTCCCGCTCGAGCATTGGCCGATGGGCGAGGACGAGTTCCGCCGCCGGGCGTCGCTCGCCGAGACCACCGGCTAGCGGCCGACAGCCCGTGCTGGATCAGTTTCGGGCCGCGCTCCCGCGCATCCTTGCGCTCCTCGCCGTCGTGCTCGGGGGTACGGCGGCGGTTTCGGCGACCGTCGGGGCGCTGGCCGGGAGGAGCATCTCGCACGCGCTCGCGACCGGTTATTACGTGGTCGGTGCCGCCATCCTGGTGGGGAGCTTCGTGCTGGGAAGCCGTGGGCCCTGGCGCTCGGAGGTGGATACCGTTCACGACCCACGTCTCGCGGCGTACCGCACGCGGCCGAGGCGCCGACGGCGCAAGGCGACCCTCGAGGAGCGCGCCGAGAGCAAGCGCAGCTCGTTCGGTCTGTTCGTGCTCGGGATCGCTGTCGTGCTGCTCGGCGCGCTGCTCGATCCGTCGCGGCGCGCGTTCTAGGGCCCCAATCGGGTGAAATCCGCTAACTCTCTGCCGTCGGTTGTCGTCAAACCTCTCAGTGGGACGCACCGAATGTCAGAAAGCTCGCGAGCGGATCTCGCTCGACGTCGACGGCGAACTGTCGCTGCATGAGTCGGGGCTGCTCGAGCGCCACCTGAGCTATTGCGCTGAGTGTGCGCTCTTCGCCGGCGACGTGCGGCACCACACCGGCCTGCTGCGCGCCGCTCCCTTGGAGGAGCCGCCGCCGTTCGCACTCCCGCGTCGGGCGAGCGCGAGGCGTTTCCCGGTGCGTGTCGGCGCCACCGTGGCATCGACCGCTGCCGCGGCCCTCGTCGCCGTCTCGGTGCTCTCGTACGGGAAGCCGGCAGACGGCCATCGAGTTGCCGCCCTCGACTTCGTCCCGAGCGGTGTCGTTGTCGCGCGGGCGACGAACGGTCTGAACGGCTTGCGGCACCCGACCGCGGTGCAGACGCCGGAGCGCCCGAACCTCGGCCTCCAGGACGCGTCCCACCACGGGCTCGTCGACAACTAGAGCTAGAGCTCAGTCAGTAGGTAAGTAGCAGCGCAGCGACGAAAGAGTGGGGCCGGTTGAGCGGCTCTAGCCGCCGCCACCGAACATCGGAACCGGCGGGTGCCACGAGGAGATCCACGTGTTGACCTGCCACTTTCCGTTGACCGTGCCGCCCTTGCGCTCGAGCCCCAGGTAGTAGGGGAAATGCGGGCGGATGTTCGAGCCCGAGCCCTTCTTCGCCACGAGGTCGACCTCGAGCATGATCTGCTTGTCGTACGACCAGTCGACGGTGAACGCCGCCGTCTTCGTGTTCCGCGCGGGGTACGGCTGCACCGGGATGTTTCCCGTGTCCCACTGCTTCCGGGTCAGGTTTCCTCGCAGCGCCGGCCCGACGATGGGGTAGGCGGCGTCGAGGTTCTTGCGGAGCACCGCCGTCTCGAGGAACTTCCGTGCCACCTGCAGGGCCTCCTTCGACGGAGGCGCCTTCACGAGCCTCTCGTGTGTCTGCGCGGGAAGGGTGGAGAGCGGCGAATGAATCCCGCCCGTGCCCTTCAGGAGGTCGGCGGAGAGAAAAGCGATGAACCCGATGACGAGCACCGCGCCGCTGAACACCATCAGCCGGCGCTGCCCGCGAGGCGAAGAAAGGATGCCGCCGATCGTGCGGGAGGACGAAGAAGACTCCATAAGGACTGAGACCAAAGTACCAGAGGAAAGTTAGTGCGGCTGGCCGAAAATCAGCGCCGTTCGCCGGTTTGCAGCGAGCCGGGCAACGGTGGCAGGTCACGGTTCCGGTGCTCCGTGTACTGCCTCTGGCGCCGCCGTGAGCGGAGGGCGGAGGCGACTGCGAAGCCGAGCGGGAAGAGGAGTGCGAGCCCGACGATGCCGGCACCGACGAGCAGCCACTGCTTGCCGAGGCGTCCTCCGCTCGTCTGGGCGCCGCCCTGGCTCGACGCCGACGGCGCGGCGTAGTCCTGGGGGCCGACCTGGTGCGTCCCGGTCTTCGTCGGCCGCTTCATCACGGCGATCGTGTAGAGGCGGTTCACGAGCCAGTGGCCGTCACTCTTGATGACCTCGCCGGCGAAGATCGACGACGAGGTGTTCGAGCCGCGCCTGGGGTGGACGAGCAAGTGGTCGAAGACGACATAGTTGGGGCCGGCGTCGACCGTCTCCCAGCCGCCGAACGTCTTCTCGCGCGTGGGGAAGTAGGGAACCGGGCTGGTTCCGGCCCGCCACTGGCGGAGAGTGGAGCCGGACTTCATCTCAGGGCCGGCGAGACGCCACGCGGTAGCGGGCGAGCTGTGGTCGAGGGCTGCGCCGAGAAACGTGCTCAGCGTCGCGTTGATTGCGCGGCGCTCATGTGTCGAGACGCGGGTGCTCCGGGTGACGAGCTGCGCGGGCGGAGCGTTTCTCGCCGGTGCCGCGTCCGGCTGCTTCGGGCTCTGCAGGCCGACCGTGATACCGGCGATCGCACCTGCGACCGCGAGAACGATCCCGAACCGAAAGAGACGCCGCCTGGCTCGCGCCGACGAGGGAATGACCCGCATGCAACGAGAGTACCAGCAGAAAAAAGGGCTACTTGCGCGGCGTCAGAACGCCGCCGGCTCCGTGGCTTCGCTCTGTGTCTCCGCCGTCAGCGGCGCATCCTCGGCGCGCTCACCTTCGGCATGCTGTGACCGCTCGGACTCCTTCAAAGCCCGGACCATGAGCTCATGCTCGACGCAGTAGGTACTGAGCGTGAAGGTCGAGCACCCCGGGAATGCGCAGCCGTGCAACATCGGCATTAACAAGAGCTTAACCGCTCGCGAACGACATTGGGAGGCTAGGTTGAGCCCGAGGACGGGTAAATGCCGGAACGTGCTGAGGTTTCTTGTGGCTGTTCCCCTCCTCGTGCTCCTCGTGGCCGGCTGCGGAGGCTCGTCACGGCCCGCCCGAACCGGAGCTCGCGAGATACCTCGCGAGCTCGCGAGCGAGTGGGAAGCTCGAGCCTCGGCGGTCGCGCACGCCGCGGCCGCCGGCGACGACTGCCACGCGTTACAGCTGGCGGCCTCGCTTCGCGACGACGTGATCGCAAAGGAGTCCCGGGTGCCGAACCGGCTGCGGTCTCCGCTCCTCGCCGGCGTGAACGCGCTCGCCGACCGCATCGTCTGCCAGGTGCCGCCGCAGACGGTGACCGTGCCGCCCCAGAAACCCCCGAAGCACGAGGGGCCTCCGAAGCCTCACCACAAGCACGACCATCGCCTCGGCCCCGGCGGCAAGCAGGGTGACGGGGGATGAGCGCCCCGACACGTGTCGCCGAGCGCTACGAGCTCGTCCGGCCACTGGGCCACGGAGCGATGGCGACCGTCGATCTGGTGCACGACGTGGAGCTCGATCGCCCGGTCGCGCTGAAGCGGCTCGCGGAGAACCTCGCGCGGGACGAGGACCTGCGACGCCGGTTCGTTCGCGAGGCGCGCCTGGCGGCGAGGCTCTCGCATCCGAACGTCGTTCGCATCTTCGACGTCGGAGAGGACGGGGGCCGTCCTTTCATCGCGATGGAGTATGTGGAGGGTGAGACGCTCGCCGAGCTGCTTGCGAGGCGCGGCCGGTTGCCGCCGGCCGAGGTTGCACGGCTCGGCGTGCAGAACTGCGCGGCCCTGGCCGCCGCCCACGCCGCCGGCCTGGTGCATCGAGACGTCAAGCCTCAGAACCTCATCCTCGGCAGGGACGGCACGCTCCGGCTCGGCGACTTCGGCATCGCCGTGGGCCACGGCGGGACGCAGCTGACCCTCGCCGGCACCGTGCTCGGCACCGCCGGCTACCTCGCGCCCGAGCAGGCGCGTGGCGAACGGGTCACGGCCGCAGCGGACATCTATGCCGCTGGTGCAGTGCTCTACGAGCTGCTCACGGGCGAGCCCGCGCGGAAGACCGCCTCGCTTGCCGAGCTGGGAGCCGAGAACGGATTTCAGCCGCCGGATCTCGCGCGGCGCGTTCCCGATGCTCCGCACGAGCTCGTTGCGGCTGTGCTCGCCTGCCTCTCCGCCAGGCCCGAAGAGAGACCGCCGTCGGCGGCCGAACTTGCGCGGCGACTCGCGCCCCTGGCGTCGGAGCCGGAGACGCTGTCGCTGCCGGCAGAGCCCGATCAGCCCGCGACCGAGATCCTCGCTGGATCGCTCGGCCGCCGCCGGCGACGGCCCAGCGTGCGCCGGCTTGCAGCTGGAGCGGCGCTCGTAGCCGCCGCCGCGGCCGGCGTTGCGGTCGCGATCGCGTCGAATAGCGGCGGCCGGCCGCCTCGCCCGACCACGCCGCACTCCGTCGCACGTCCTTCGACGGGGGCCAACGCCTCCGAGCAGGCGCAGAACCTGGTCGCCTGGCTGCGGCAGCACAGCCGCTGAGCGTTTCAAGAGCTCGTAACCCAGCCGTGTCCCAGGAGCGCCCGCGTCTCCTCGACTCCTGCAGCCCAGACGCGGAGAACGTCATCGTCGGGCAGCGCGTAGAAGCCGCCGTACTGGCCGTCGCCGGCCATTTCGCGCATTGCGCCCCGCGCGGCGGGAAGCGGTTGCGGCAGCGGCTCCTTGCGTTTCGTGGGCAGCTCTACGCCGGGCAGCCGTGTCCACGGGAAGTTCTCCATCCACGACGCGTGGCTCGCGCCGGGGTCGAGCTCCTGCACGAGCTGCCAGACTCGCGGGCCGACCCACCAGTCGTGGAACAGCACCTCGGCGTCGGCGTTGGCCGCGCCCCATTCGCGGCGGGCGGCGTCGGCGGGCGCATTTCCTCCATGGCCGTTCACGATCAGGATCCGCCGGAAGCCCTGCGAGTGCAGCGAGTCGAGCAGGTCCTGGACGACGGCGACGAGGGTGGCGACGCGGAGGGTCGGTGAGCCGGGGTAGGCGCCGAAGCTCGGCGTCAGGCCGTAGGCGAGCACGGGGAGGACGGGCACGCCGAGTGGCTCGGCCGCCTCTGCCGCGACGCGCTCCGCGAGGATGTTGTCCGTCTCCAGCGAGAGGTACGCGTGCTGTTCGGTCGAACCGATCGGCAGCACGATCCGGTCGTCCCGGCGCAGATACTCCTCGAGCTGGAACCAGTTCAGGTCGCGGACGCGCACCACGGCACAATTCCAGACGCATGGGCCAAACGCTGATCGCATTGACGGCCGAGGCGCTGCCGAACGGCCATTACGCCTGGGCCGAGTTCGGCCGCGACGTCGCGGTGCATCCGATCCGGTGGACGCTCCGCGCCTCGCTCTCGCGGCGCGCGCTCTACGTCCTCCGGGATGGTCGGATCGTCCGGACGATGCGCGTCGGGATCGGCGCGCAGAGCTCGCCGACTCCGCTGGGGCGCTTCGCTGTCGCCGAGAAGCTCACCGGTCCGTTCGGCCCGGCTCTCGGAACGCGCATTCTCGTGCTCACCGCGCGCCAGCCGCGGCTGCCTGCCGGGTGGGATACGAGTATCACGTACTACGTCGCGATCCACTCCGGGTCGGGACGAGGCTCGGCCGTCTCGGCAGGGTGCCTGCACGCGACGAAAGCGGACATGCGGTACCTCATGCGCACGGTTCCTCTCGGCACGGCGGTACAGATCTTCTCCTGAGCTGTGCGATGATCGGCCCGCGATGAGTGCGCCCGAGCTGCACGAGTACGAGGAAGAGGAGGAACTACCGGCCTGGAGCCTGCCGGCGGACGCGGTCGACCGGATCCGCGTGCCGGTGACGCTGCCGGACCAGGTCACGCGCGAGTGGGCGTGGGGCGGCTCGACCGGGGCGGGCGTCCGCGTGTGCATCCTCGACAGCGGCGTCGAGCGCGATCACCCCATGGTCGGCCGCGTCGATCGTTCGCTCGCTGTCGTCACAGGCGAGGACGGCGAGCTGCAGGTGATCGAGGACGAGGAGGGCGACCTCTGCGGGCACGGCACCGCCTGCGCAGGCGTCGTCCGCTCGGTGGCGCCCGACGTGGAGCTCACGAGCTTGCGCGTTCTCGGTGCCGGGTACACAGGCGGCGGCGAGGTCATGCTGCGCGGGCTCGCCTGGGCGATCGAGGAGGGTTTCCCGATCGTGAACATGAGTCTCTCGACGACGCGCACGAAGTACGTGGAGCGCCTTCACGAGCTCGCCGACCGCGCCTACTTCCGGCGCGTCCTTCTCGTCGCGTCGGCGCACAACATGCCGGTCGAGAGCTTCCCGTGGCGCTTCGCGAGCGTGATCTCCGTCGGCAGTCACGAGGAACCGGATCCGCTGACCTTCTACTACAACCCGACGCCGCCCGTGGAGTTCTTCGCCCGCGGCCTCGATCTCGACGTCGCGTGGCTGGGCGGCGGCACGCTCCGCTGCACCGGAAACAGCTTCGCCACGCCGCACATCGCTGCGATCTGCGCCCTCGTCATGGCGAAGCATCCGGACTTGACCCCGTTCCAGCTCAAGAGCGTCCTCTACCAGACGGCGTCGAATGCGAGAGGTGGGCTATGAGCGAGCTCGAAGCTGCCGTCGCCGCGGGGGTAATCGGCGCCGACGAAGCGCATCGTTCCCTCCTGCAGGCCACCGTCGAGGTGGCGCGGGCGATCTTCCGGGCCAAAGCGTCGTCTGTCTTCCTTCTCGACGAGGAGGCAGAGGAGCTCGTCTTCGAGGCAGTCGCCGGCGAAGGAGAGGGCGAGTTGATCGGGATGCGCTTCCCGGCCGGCAACGGGATCGCAGGCTGGGTGCTCACGACGAGACAGCCGCTCGTGGTCGACGACCTCAGCGGCGACACGCGTTGGTCGCGCACGCAGGCGGAGTCGACCGGCTACGTGCCGAAGAACATGATGTCTGTGCCGTTGCTCGTCGAGGAGCGCGCGCTTGGCGTGCTGCAGGTGCTCGACCGGCCGACGGAGTCGAAGCTGAAGCTGGCGGAGGTCGACCTGCTCGGGCTCTTCGCCAACCAGGCGGCGATCGCGCTCGACCTGCTGCAACGGGCGCGGCGTGCACGTGAGGCACTCGAGGGCGAGGGACGGCTCGCTCCGCTCGCCCGCGTTGCTGCGCGGCTCGAGGAAGGCGAGCGCGATTCGGCGTTCGAGCTGCTTCGCGCGCTGGAGCGCGTCCTCGGCGAGACGTCCGGCTAGCCGAGGGCTCCGACAGGCATCCGCGAGACCACAACGCTTTCGGCGGCTGCGAGCGTCGGCGCGTGGCCGGTGACCGCGGCGATGAAGTCGTCTCTCTCCACCGCGTAGAGGCGGAGCGGCTCGACGGCGCGCACCGTGGCCGTTCGGGGTACGTCGCGAAGCAGGGCAATCTCTCCGAAGAAGTCCCCGGGACTCAGCTCCCGTGTCGCGCCGTCGTCCAGCTCGACGCTCGCCCGTCCGGCCGCTATGACGTAGAAGTGGTTGCCTGCCTCGCCCCGCGAGACGACGACCTGATCCGCCGCAGCAGAGACTGCGGTTGCCCCCGCTGCGAGGCGCTCGAGCACCGCCTCGGGCAGCTGCGCGAAGATCTCGATCCGCCGCAGAAGCTCGAGCGGCTCCTCCGCGATCCGTGCCTCCGCGTCGATGCGATGCAGGCGCGGCCAGAGCGGGACCAGCAGTACGGGGAGCGCGGCGCCGGTCGCGATGAGCGCCCCCCGCGGGCCTAGTCCGCTCACCAGTGCCGGCGCTGCCACCGCGCCGAGAGCCGTGCCCGCGAGCGCGAGAGTCTCGTAGAGGGCGAAGACGCGGCCCAGGACCTCGTTCTGCGCCGAGCGCTGCAGGAGCGTGACGCTGGTCACCTCCACGAGGATCGTGGCCGCACCGACCAGAGCGAGCAGGACGAGTGCCGGCGCAAGTATCGACAGCGCCGCCGCGCCGCAGAGCCCGACTCCCGAGAGAAGGATTCCGAGCGCCAACCCGCCTGCGAGCCGTCGCCGGGCCGCGATCGCCGCGACGACGAACGCGCCTGCCACACTCCCCACGCCCATCGCCGTGTTGAGCCAGCCGTAGCCGGCGTTGCCGGAGTGGAGGATCCTCAGCGCGAGGACGACGAGCAGCACCTCGAGCGCCCCGTAGACGATCGCGTCCCCGGTGGTCAGGCCGATCACGACGCGCAACGCAGGCGTGCGCCACACGGTCCGCCAGCCAGCCGTGAGCTCCGACCCCAACTTCGACCGCTCGGCCTGGCTCGGCGGCTCGTCGCGCGGCACCTGGACGACGAAGAACGCGGACCACAGAAAGAGGGCTCCGTTGAGGGCGAACACCGCAGCGGGGGTGCTGAAGGCAAGGAGAATCCCGCCGAGCGCCGGGCCCGCGAACATCCCTACGCTCGAGATGGTGTTGCCGACGAGGTTCGCCGCGGTCAGCTCATCCGGCGTCTCGACGAGGGAGGGAAGAAGCGCCGCTTGCGCCGGTGAGTACGAGCTCGAAACGACCGTCGAGGTGACCGCGAGCACGTAGACGATGTACGGGCTCCCGCCCGCAGTCGCAGCCGCGGTCATGCCCGCGAAGATCGCGCAGCGGATGAGGTCGCCGCCGAGCATGAGCTGCCGTCGCGACCAGCGGTCGGCCAGGACGCCCAGCCAGGGCGCGGCGAGTGCAGCGAACACGAACCGCGCGAAGAACACGAGCCCGACCGTGCGAGCGCCGCCCGAGTGGTACGCGTAGATGGGTAGCGCCACCGCGTAGGCGTATGTGCCGAGGGTCGAGCCTGCGCCGGCCAGTTGGAGGCTGCGCACGCGAGGATTCCCGAAGACCTTCGCGACAGCACGTAGTGACGCAGCGTAATTCCCCACGTGGCGGAGGATCGCAGGCTGGCTTGCGGATTTGAAGGGCTGGTGGGAAGATTTGCGTCCCTACCCCCGTCTAGTCGAATAGCAGCGCCCGACCGGGCGCAGAGATTCCGAAGGAGGAGCAATGTCGGACGAGCAGCGCAAGGACGAGGAGGCCGAGGTCGAGGCCCACCGCAAGAAGCACATGGCAAACGACGAGCCGAGTGACGAAGGCGAGGGCGAGAACGACTTCGAGGCGCACCGCATGCGCCACAACCGCCCCAAGAAGGACTAGTTCGACCGTCACGCGAAAAGCCCGGCTCCGGCCGGGCTTTTTCGTGGTCCCGAAGTCCAGGGAAGATTCCGGTGCCGTAGTCCGTCTGGTTCGATGACAGCGCCAAACGAGGCGCAGAGATTCCGAAGGAGGAGCAATGTCGGACGAGCAGCGCAAGGACGAGGAGGCCGAGGTCGAGGCCCACCGCAAGAAGCACATGGCAAACGACGAGCCGAGTGACGAAGGCGAGGGCGAGAAC
>JAICME010000193.1 GCA_025929425.1 Thermoleophilia bacterium
GCCCAGGCGCCGGTCTCCACGTCGATCGCGTTCCAGACACCGTCGGCGTACGGCTGTCCGACGTAGCCCTTCGCGGCCGCCGGCTCGGGCTCGAAGCTCAGCCGCGTCAGCCCGAGCGGCTCGAACAGCCGCTCGCGGACGTAGTCGGTGTACCCCATCCCCGAGACGCGCTCGACGACGATCCCGAGCAGCGCGTAGGCGAGGTTCGAGTAGTGGAAGCGGGCGCCGGAGGGAAGCACCATCTCGGCGTTCTCGAGCGTCTCGAGAAGCTCGTCCGGAGGCGCGAAGCGCAGCGTGAGCCAGGAGTCGTCCTGCGTCTCGCGCTGCAGGCCGGATGCGTGTGAGAGGAGGCGTCGGATCGAGGGCTTGTGCGCCGCTCCTCCGACGTGCATGTCCAGCGTGTCCTCGAGATCCAGCTTGCCCGCGTCGCGCAGCTGCATGATCGCCGCCGCAGTGAAGGTCTTCGTGATCGAGCCGCAGCGGAACTGGGTGTCGGGTGTCGCGTCGATTCCCGCCTCGACGTCCGCGACCCCGAGGGCGGACTCCCAGATCTGCTCGCCGTCGCGAAGGACGGCCGCTGCGACGGCCGGCAGGCGCTTCTCGCGCTGGTCGGTGGCGAGCAGCTGCTCGAGCTTCGCCGTGAGCCGGTCAGGCGTGGACACTCAGCACCTCCTGCATCCGGTCGATCGCCTGGTCGATCTCCGCGTCGCCGATGTCGAGGTGCGTGACCGCCCTCAGCCGGCCTGGGCGCAGGTCGCTCACCGCGACACCGCGCTCTAGCAGCCGGTCGATCAGGCCGGGTTCCTCCGGGATCGCCACGAAGTTCGTCTCGACCGTCGCCGGATCGAGCCCGATCCCCTCCGCCAGCCGCTTCGCTCGCGCATGGTCTTCGGCGAGGCGCTCGACGTGGTGGTCGAGCGCATACAGCATCGCGGCTGCAGCGACGCCCGACTGGCGTAGCGCGCCGCCGAAGAGGAACTTTCCCTCCCACGCCCGCTCGATCATCGCCGGCGAACCGGCGAGGATCGCGCCGAAGGGGCAACCGAGCCCCTTCGAGAAGCAGATCGTCACGGTGTCGGCGAGCTTCGTCCACGCCGTGACGGGGAGTCCCGCCGCGACCGAGGCGTTGAAGAGGCGCGCGCCGTCGAGATGGACGGCAGCTCCACGGGACCGCGCCGCGCCCACAACGGCGCCAAACTCATCGAGCGGCCAGATGCACCCGCCCGAGCTGCGGTGGGTGTTCTCGAGCACGAGGACGCTCCCGGTTTGGAACTCGTCGAGCTCCTCGATCTGCTCGGGCGTCGGCCTCCCGGCCTCCGCGGCGAGGCCCTGCATCACGAGCCCCGAGTGGATCGCGGGTCCTCCCCACTCGTAGATCAGGATATGCGTCCGCTCCTCCGCGACGACCTTGCACCCCGGCGAGCTGAGCACGCGCAACGCTGCCTGGTTCGCCATCGTCGCGGTCGGAAAGAACAGGGCTGCTTCGTGGCCGAGAAGCTCCGCCACGCGACGCTGAAGCTCGTTCGTGGTCGGGTCCTCGCGCTCCTGCTCGTCGCCGACCTCGGCGGCCGCCATCGCCGCGAGCATCGCGGGCGTCGGCTTCGTCATGGTGTCGGAACGCAGGTCGATCACGACCCGTGACGCTACCGTAGCCCGATGGACCTGGCCCTCCTCGAACAGGTGCTGGACGAGCGCGGCGAGCCTGCGTTCCGGACCCGCCAGGTGTGGGAGTGGACGGCGCGCGGGGCCTCGGGTTACGCGGAGATGACGAATCTGCCGCGTTCTCTGCGCGAAGAGCTCGGCTCCGACGTGCCGTTCTCGACCTTGACCGTCGAGGCCGAACGCGAGTCGCGTGACGGCACGGTGAAGACGCTCTTCCACACCGCCGACGGTCATCCGGTCGAGGCCGTGCTGATGCGCTACCGCGACGGGCGGCGCTCGCTCTGTCTCTCCTCGCAGTCGGGTTGCCCGCTCACGTGCACGTTCTGCGCGACGGGAACGATGGCGTTCGGCCGGAACCTGACGTCGTCCGAGATCCTCGACCAGGCCCTCCACTTTCGCCGGCTGACCGAGGTGGACCACGCGGTGTTCATGGGCATGGGCGAACCGATGCTCAACCTCGACGAGGTGCTCGGAGCTGCGCGCCGGCTGCCCGACCTGGGAATCACGCACCGGCGCACCACGATCTCCACGGTCGGGTGGCTGCCCGGCCTGCGCCGCTTCGTCGACGAGGTGGACGAACCGATTCGGCTCGCGTTGTCGCTCCATGCGCCCGACGACGAGCTCCGCTCGCGCATCATGCCGGTCAACGACCGGTACCCGATCGCGGACGTCCTCGCCGAGTGCCGCCGCCACGCGGAGGCCAAGCGTCGCCGCGTCTTCGTCGAGTACGTGATGCTCGCCGGGGTGAACGATTCCCCGGATCAGGCGCGGGCCCTTGCCGAACTGCTCGGCCGCGACCACTTCAAGGTCAACCTCATTCCGTACAACCCGTGGGCTGCAAGCGCCGGCGGCAAAGCCGCCGACGCGCGGCCGAACACCCCGCCCACGGCGGCGGGGGCTGCAAGCGCCGGCGGCAAAGCCGCCGACGCGCGGCCGAACACCCCGCCCACGGCGGCAGGGGCTGCAAACGCCGGCGGCAAAGCCGCCGACACGCGGCCGAACACCCCGCC
>JAICME010000120.1 GCA_025929425.1 Thermoleophilia bacterium
CCGCCAGGCGACGGCTGTGCGGACAGGTCCTCGCGTTAGCGTGCAACTTCATCCGGATCACCCTCCTTGGAGCTGGTGGCTTGGCAGCTCCAGCCTCCAAGGAGACCCGGATGGAACAACGCTCTCAGGAACTACAGCTAGACGACGAAGTTGACGAGCTTCCTGGGGACGACGATCGTCTTCCGGGGCTCGCCGCCGTTCAGATAGCTCCGCACGCGCTCGCTCTCGCGTGCCCGAGCGACGAGCTCGTCCTCGCTCAGGCCCGAATCGACCTCGAGCCGGTCGCGCACCTTGCCGTTCACCTGGACGACGAGCTCGAACGTCTCGCGCACGAGCTGCGACTCGTCCGCGACAGGCCACGGCTCTTCCCACAGCCGCTCGTGCCCCAGGGCCGCCCAGAGCTCCTCGGCGACATGCGGGGCATACGGCTGGATCAGCGAGACAGCGGTCTCCGTCGCGAACCGCGCGTCGGGAGCGTCGACGGCACCGCTCAGCTCGTTCACGAGCTCCATCACGGCCGAGATCGGCGTGTGGAACTGGAAGCGGCGCAGCACGTCGTCGGTCACGCGCACGATCGTCTCGTTCGCCTTCCGCGCGAGTGAACCCTCACGGGCGCCTTCCGCCGGCGCCGCCTCCGCCACTTCGTGCACGACGCGCCAGAGCCGCCGCAGGAAGCGAACGATCCCCTCGACGCCGTCGGGCGTCCACTCCATGTCCTGGTCGGCGGGCCCCATGAACAGAATGTAGAGCCGCACCGCGTCGGCGCCGTAGCGGTCGACGATCTCGTCCGGCCCCTCGACGTTGCCCTTCGTCTTCGACATCTTCGTGCCGCCGAGCTGCACCCAGCCCTGGTGGAAGACGCGCGCGAACGGCTCGCGGAAGCCGACCATCCCCCAGTCGTTCATCGCCTTCACGAAGAAGCGCGAATAGAGCAGGTGACCGGTCGAGTGGTCGATACCGCCGATGTACTGGGAGACCGGCAGCCAGTAGTCGACGACGAAGCGGTCGAACGGCGCCTCGTGGTTGTGCGAGTCGATGTAGCGGAGGAAGTACCAGGAGGAGTCGACGAACGTGTCCATCGTGTCCGGGTCGCGCCGCGCCGGGCCACCGCACTCGGGACACTCGACCGCCATGTACTCCTCGTTGGCGGCGAGCGGCGGCTTCCCCTTCGGCGCGTAGTCCTCGATGTCGGGGAGGATCACCGGCAGCTGTTCCTCGGGCACGGGCACCACGCCGCACTGCTCACAGTGGATGAACGGGATCGGGCAGCCCCAGTAGCGCTGCCTCGACACGCTCCAGTCGCGCAGGCGGTAGTGGACGGTCGGCTTCCCGCGGCCCTCGGCTTCGAGTTCGGCGACGATCGCTCGCGCTCCTTCCTCGGCCGGTAGCCCGTCGAAGCGGCCGGAGTTGACGAGCTTCCCGTCGTCGTCGATCACGACCTGCGCCGGCAGGCCGAACGTCTCCGCGAACTCGCCGTCGCGCTCGTCGTGGGCGGGGACGGCCATGATCGCGCCCGTTCCGTAGTCCATCAGGACGTAGTCGGCCACCCAGATCGGCAGCTTCTCGCCGTTGACCGGGTTGACCGCATGGAGGCCGGTGAAGACGCCGGTCTTCTTCGTCGCCGCCGCGCGCTCCTCGACCGGCCGGGCGCCGGCGTGTCGTGCGTACTCCTTCGCCTCCTCGCTCGCGTGCGCGGCGACGAACGGGTGCTCGGGCGCGATGACGAAGAAGGTCGCGCCAAAGAGCGTGTCGGCACGTGTCGTGAAGACGGCGATGTCGTCGCCGGTCTCCTCGACGTCGAACAGGATCTCGGCGCCCTCCGAGCGGCCGATCCAGTTCCGCTGGATCGCCATCGTCCGCGCCGGCCACTCCGCATCGGGGTACTCGAGCAACTCGTCCGCGTACGCGGTCGTCCGCATGAACCACTGCGTCATGTTCCGCAGCTCGACCTCCGCACCGCAGCGCTCGCAGTGTCCGTCGACGACGTACTCGTTCGCTATGACCGTCTGGTCGTTGGGGCACCAGTTGACCGGCCCCTCCCTGCGGTAGCAGAGGTCGTTCTTCACGAACTGCTGGAAGAGCCACTGCGTCCAGCGGTAGAAGGTGGGCTGGTGCGCGGAGACCTCGCGGTCCCAGTCGATCGCCCAGCCGAGCCGCTTCATCTGGGCGCGCATCGTCTCGATGTTCCGCTCGATCGTCTCGCGCGGGTGCTTCCCCTCCCGGATCGCGGCGTTCTCCGCCGGCAGCCCGAACGCATCCCAGCCCATCGGGCGCACGACATGCCAGCCGCTGCGGCGCCGAACGTGGGTCTGGACGTCGCCCATCGTGTAGTTGAGGACGTGGCCCATGTGCAGGCTCGGGCCCGACGGGTAGGGCAGCATCTCGAGCTGGTACCAGTGGTTCTCGGCGGTCGGTTCGCCTGCGACCGGGTTCGGGACGTGGAACGCCCCCTCGTCCTCCCAGACGCGCTGCCACTTGGCCTCGATCTCGTGGGGTTCGTATCTCGGCGTCATCGAAAGAGTCCTCTGGAACGAAAAAACCTCTCCAAGGAGAGGTCGAGGGAGGTCGGCGCGGTCCTGCCGCGCGTGTCTCCCTGCACTACGTAAGAAGCAGCTCCTGCATTGGATCCCGATACTAGCAAGGTGCTCGAACTCCTTCCGGAAACGGCACGGATCGAAGGCGCAGAGCTCACGCTCGCGGGCGTGCGCGCGTCGCGGCTGGCTGACGAGCACGGGACGCCGCTGCTCGTCTACTGCGCGGAGACGATCCGGAACCGGGTGCGCGAGTACCGCGAGGCCGCACCGGAGGCGCTGATCGTCTACGGGACGAAGGCGTTCGCGAACGTCGCGCTCCTGCGGCTGCTCGCGGAGGGGGACGTCGGGGCCGACGTGTCCACGCTCGGCGAGCTCGCGTTCGCGCGGGCGGCGGGCATTCCGGGCGAGCGAATCGTCTTCCACGGGAACAACAAGACGCCGGAAGAGCTGCGCGCGGCCGGGAAGGCCGACGCTCTCGTCGTCCTCGACGCGCTCGGCGAGTCGTACGCGGCAGCAGCGGCAGGGGTACGTCGCGTGCTCGTGCGGCTGACGCCCGGCGTCGAGGCGGTGACGCACCGCTCGATCCAGACCGCGCACGAGGAGTCGAAGTTCGGTCTCTCGCCGGACGCCGCGGAGCGGGAGGTGGTGCGGGCGCGCGAGCTCGGGCTCGAAGTCGAGGGCGTCCACGTCCACGTCGGCTCTCAGCTCGGACGGCCCGAGGAAAGCCTCCTCGCGCTCGAGCGGGTCCTCGGCTTCCTAGAGCGCCTGGACTGGACACCGCGCGTGCTCGACCTCGGCGGCGGCCTCGGCGTCCGGCACAACCGCGACGAGCGGCTTCCGTCGGTCGCGGAGTTCGTCGGGCCGCTCGTGGAGCGGGTGCCGGCGGGCGTCGGGCTGATCCTCGAACCGGGACGCTCGCTCGTCGGCCGGGCCGGCGTGACGCTCTACCGTGTCGGCTCGGTCAAGGAGTCGGGCGGCGTCACGTATGCCGCGATCGACGGCGGCATGTCGGACAACCCGCGGCCGCAGCTCTACGGCGCGCGCTACGAGGCGCTGCTCGCGAACCGCGCCGACGAGCCGCCGCGCGGCGTCTACCGGATCGCCGGCAAGCACTGCGAGTCGGGAGATGTCCTGATCGAGGGCGCGGAGCTGCCGGCAACGCGCCCGGGCGACCTGCTCGCCGTGCCGGCGACGGGCGCCTACACGCTCGCGCTCGGCTCGACGTACAACGGCGTGCCGCGGCCCGCGGTCGTGCTCGTGGAGAACAGCGAGGCGCGCCTCATCCGCCGCCGCGAAACCGTGGAGGAGCTCCTGCGTTACGAGGCGTGATGGAGCCGCACCGCGCTCCGGCCGCCCGCGAGCATGAGGACGCACCCGCCCGTCACCGCCGCGCCGATTCCCGCGTCGAGCCAGCTGAACGACCCGGGAGCAGCCGGGACGGTGACGAGCACCGTCTGCGCGAGCGGCCCCCGGGACTCCAGGTTCCTCGGCAGGCGCGTTGCCGGCTCGCCGCGTCCGTGCATCGCGAGGGCAGACGCGGGGGCGGCGAGCGCAGCCCCGGCAGCTGCGATCGCAAGGGATTTGCGGAGCATCGCTGCCACCTCCTCTCCCCCCGAAAACTGAACCGAGCTTACGCCGCTTTCGGCGCGCGCACAATCAGGCGGACGAGGCGGCCTGGCGGTTCTGCCACCAGCGGCGAGCCCGCTTGAACAGCCAGTACACGATCACGCGCCGACCCTACTCCTGCCCGCTAGCCTCAACATGAGATGCGCCTAAGACTTGCAGCGGTTCCCGGTGTCGTGCTCGTTGCGATCGCGGCAGCGATGTGGGGCACCGATCCGATCATCCGCAAGACGATGAGCTTCACGACGTCGGCGACCACGATCGTCTTCGGCGAGCACGTGATCCTCGCTGCGCTGACGCTGCCGTTCCTCCTCTCGGCGTTGCGCGCCGTCTTCCGTGCCGGCTGGAGCTACGTGGCCGCAGCCGTCGTCGTCGGCGCCGGCGCGTCGGCCGTGGCCACGATCCTCTTCACCGATGCGCTGATCGGGCACTCGGACTTCATCACGCCGGTCGTGATCCAGAAGGTGCAGCCGCTCGTCGCCGTCGCCGGCGCCGCGATCCTGCTCGGCGAGCGGCCCCGGGCGCGCTTCGTGTGGTTCTTCCTCCCCGCGCTCGTGGGCTTCTGGCTCGTGAACCAGGCGCACCCGCTCGACCCGTCGGCGAAAGGCGTTGTCGTGATCGCGGAGGCGACCGGCGCGGCGGTTCTCTGGGCGCTCGGGACGGTGCTCGGGCGGTATCTCGCGCGCAGGGTCGAGTTCCAGCAC
The DNA here is from genome assembly GCA_025929425.1 of Thermoleophilia bacterium. Classification (GTDB taxonomy): domain Bacteria; phylum Actinomycetota; class Thermoleophilia; order Gaiellales; family Gaiellaceae; genus Palsa-739. The sequence continues at coordinate 4,862 of JAICME010000120.1, forward strand.
ATCGTGACGCTGCGCTTCTTCTTCGGCCTCGTCGCGAGCGCGATCGCCTTGCCGGTGATGGGCGCTCCGGCCTACTCGAACGGCCACGACAGCCTCCTGATCCTCTACCTCGCGCTCGCCACCGGCCTCGTCGCGCTCACGCTCTACTACTACGGGCTGCAGCGGACTCCGGCCGTCCTCTCGTCGCTCGCGGAGCTCACGTATCCGGCGGTCGCGGTGATCGCGGGCATCTACGCCTACAACCAGCACCTGCGCTGGACGCAGTGGCTCGGCGTCGCCGCGATCCTCGGCGCCGTGACGCTGCTGCCCGTCCAGCGGCAGCGCGCGGTCGTGGACGCGCCGGCCGAACTAGTTCCGGCACCCGCTGCGGGTTAGCCTCCGCTCGTGGACCTGCGAGACACGCCCGCAGAGGCGGAGTTTCGCGAGGAGCTCCGCGCCTGGATCGACGCGAACCTCCCCGCGGAGAAGCGAGGCGGCCGCGGAGGCGCGCAACGATTCGAAGATCCGTTCGTCCGCGAGTGGAGCCGCAAGCTGTACGAGGCCGGCTACGCCGGGCTGACCTGGCCGAAGGAGTACGGCGGCGCGGGCGCGCCGTACAGCTTCCAGGCGATCCTCTACGAGGAGCTCGCGGCCGCGCAGGCGGCGGCGCACGTCGGTGTGATCGGCCTCGGCATGGCCGGGCCGACAATCATCGCCCACGGCACCGAGGAGCAGAAGGCGCGCTACCTCCGCCCGATCCTCGCGGCGGACGAGATCTGGTGCCAGGGATTCTCGGAGCCGGACGCGGGCTCCGACCTCGCCGCCGTCCGCACGCGCGCCGAGCGCCGTGGCGACGTCTACGCCGTCAACGGCCAGAAGGTCTGGTCGTCGTTCGCGCACATCGCCGACTTCTGCATCCTCGTCGCCCGTAGCGACCCGGGCGCGCCGCGCTACCGGAACCTCACGTATCTGATCGTGGACATGCACGCGTCCGGTGTCGAGGTGCGCCCGCTGCGGCAGCTGACCGGCGAGGCGGAGTTCAACGAGATCTTCTTCTCCGACGTCGAAGTGCCCGTCGAGAACCGGCTCGGGGACGAGGGCGAAGGCTGGCAGGTCGCGATGACGACGCTCCTCCACGAGCGGGCGACCCTCGGCTTCGCGTTCACGGCGACGCTCGACGCGACGGTCGGGCGGTTGCTCGAGGAGGCGCGGGAACGCGAGCTCGGACCGCGCCTGCGCGAAGCGGTCGCGCGCGAGTGGATCGAGCTGCAGGCGCTCCGCTACACGAACTACCGGGCCCTCGGCGCCTACGAGCGCACCGGCGTCCCGGGCCCGGAGGGATCGGCCGTGAAGCTGCGCTGGTCGGAGGCGAACCAGCGGCTGACGAAGCTCGCGCGCGAGCTGCTCGGGCCGGAGGGGATCCTCGACGACGGCTGGTGGAACCACCAGCAGCTCCGCAGCCGCGGCAACACGATCGAGGCGGGCACGTCGGAGGTGCTCCGCAACATCATCGCCGAGCGCGTGCTCGGCCTCCCGAGGTCGCGGTAGTGGATTTCGCGCTCTCCGAAGAGCAGCTCGAGCTGAAGCAGGCGGCACGCGACTGGCTGGCCGACCGCTTCCCGCTCGACCGCGACTGGGAGTCGACGGAGGATCGGTGGGCGGAGCTCGCCGAGCTCGGCTGGCTCGACGTCGCGGAGGCCGGGCTCGGGTTCGTCGAGGAGGCTCTGCTTCTCGAGGAGCTCGGATATGCGTGCTATCCCGGGCCGTACATCGCGACGGTCGGCTTCGCGCTCCCGTGGCTGTCGGCAGAGCAGCGCGCACGTGTCGGGGCCGGCGAGGAGCGGTGGTCGGTCGACGTCGACGGCGTCCCCTGGCTCGGCTCCGTCGACTTCGTCGTCTCCGACGGGGGCACGGCCTATCCCGCGCGTGGCCAAGAGGTCGCTTCGGTCGATCCCTCCCGCCCGATGGGCCGGCTCGAGAAGGCGGACGGGGAGCCGCTCGCCGGCAACCGCAACCTCCCCCGTGCACGCACCGCGAGCGCGGCGGAAGCGCTCGGCGTCGCGCAGCGGGCCCTCGATCTCGGCATCGAGCACGCGAAGACGCGCCTCCAGTTCGGCAAGCCGATCGGCACCTACCAGGCCGTCTCCCATCCGCTCGCGCAGACGTACACCGACGTCGAGCTCGCGCGATCGCTCGTCTACTGGGCCGCCTGGTGCGTCGCGGAAGGCGACGAGCGCGCACCAATCGCCGCGGCCGCGGCAACGGCGTTCGCGACCGAAGCCGCCGTCGCAGCCTGCGAGCGCTCGATCCAGGCTCACGGTGGGATCGGCTTCACGTGGGAGCACCCGCTGCACCGGTTCTACAAGCGTGCGCTCTGGCTCGAGGGCTTCGGCGCGCGACCGGCAGAGCTGCGGCTCGAGGTCGCAAATGCGCTCCTGGAATGACACGATGAGCCGGATGGAAGGCCTGATGATGGACTTTCCGCTCACGCTCACGCATGTCATGCGCCGGGCGGAGACCTTCTTCGGGGACGGAGAGATCGTCGCCCGCCTCCCCGACAGGAGCTTTCACCGCACGACCCACGGCGACACGCTGCGGCGCGCGCGCCGGCTCGCCGTCGCGCTGCAGAAGTTGGGGCTCAAACGTGGCGACCGGGTGGCGACGCTGTGCTGGAACCACCACCAGCACCACGAGGCGTACTTCGGCATCCCGTGCGGCGGCTTCGTCCTCCACACGCTGAACCTCCGCCTCCACCCGAACGACCTGAACTACATCGCGAGCCACGCCGACGACCGGGCGGTGATCGTCGACAAGGCACTCCTGCCGCTGCTCGAACAGTTCCGGGAAGGGACGCAGATCGAGCACGTCTTCGTCGTCGAGGACTCGTACGAGGAGCTGCTCGAGACGGCGGATCCCGACGAGTGGCGGGATCCGGAGCTCGACGAGCGCGAGGCCGCGGCGATGTGTTATACGAGCGGCACGACGGGACGGCCGCGCGGCGTCGTGTATTCGCACCGCTCGTCCGTCCTCCACGCGTTCGGCCTCGGGGCGAACAATCCGCTCGGGATGGGCCTCGGCATCGATGACGCGGTCATGCCGGTCGTGCCGATGTTCCACGCGAA
>JAICME010000050.1 GCA_025929425.1 Thermoleophilia bacterium
CGCGTCGCTCACGCAGCAGCAGGCGCTCCGGATCTTCGAGCACTACCCCAAGGTCGCCGGCTGGCTGTCGCGCTATCCGCGCCCGGGGATCAGCGACGAGGCGACGTACGACGCGAAGTCCGGGCAGTGGAGCCTCAAGGTCTGGTGGAGCGGGAAGAACGTCTCGGCCGGCGAGATCGCGCAAGGCACCGTGTCGGACTCGACGGGCGACGTCACCGAGGCTTGGACGGGCCCGCAGGTCGCCTGGGGGATGGCTCGCGGCTCGCCGGGCGCCTTCGGGGGCACGGCGATCAACAACCCGTGGGTCTGGGGCGCGTTCTGTCTCGTCTTCTTCGTCGGGCTCGCGGACTTCCGGCGACCGTTTTCGCTTCGCAACCTCGATCTGCTGTTTCTCCTCTCGCCCACTGCGTCGCTCTGGTTCTTCAACCACGGCGACGTCTTCACGGCGGTGCCGCTCTTCTACCCGTTGCTCGCCTGGGTGGTGTTGCGCGGGATCTGGGTCGGCCGCACCAACCGTGGAACTCCCGGGGCGCCGCGCTGGCCGGTCTGGGTGCTGCTGGCGGCGACGGTCTTTCTCGCCGGCTTCCGCATCGGGCTCAACGTCGAGCGCTCGAACGTGATCGACGTCGGCTACTCCGGCGTGATCGGCGCCGAACGGATCGTCAAGGACGGCCAGGCGCCGTGGGGGAACTTTCCGGTCGAGCACACGAAGAAGGCGTGCGGGCCGGCCGACGCGTCGGGCGAGATCCGCAACTGGATCCAGACGAACGGCCGCTGCGAGAGCGCGAACCCCGAGGGAGACACGTACGGGCCCGTCGCGTACGAGTCGTACATTCCGGGCTATCTCGCGGTCGGGTGGAGCGGGAAATGGGACGACTTGCCAGCGGCGCACTTCACCTCGATCGCCTTCGACCTGCTCACGTTGCTCGGCCTGTGGCTCGTCGGGCTGCGCTTCGGCGGGGCGCGGCTGGGAGCGGTGCTCGCCTTCGCCTGGGCGGCGTACCCGTTCACGCAGTACGTCTCGAACTCGAACACGAACGACGCGCTGATGCCCTGCTTCCTCGTCTGGGGGTTCTGGCTCATCTCGACTCCCGCCGCTCGAGGCGCGATGGCGGCGCTCTCGGGGTGGACGAAGTTCGCCTCGCTCGTCGTCGCGCCGCTCTGGCTCACGTATCCGGGGCGGATGCCCAGCCGTCGCGCGGTGCTCGGTTTCGCCGCCGCCACGCTGGCGGCATTCTCGATCCTCCTCCTGGAGCCGCACCCGCTGCACGCAGCGCACGTGTTCTGGCAGCGGACCGTGCAGTTCCAGAGCGGACGCTCCGCGCCCTGGTCACTCTGGGACTGGCGGCAATACCACGCGCGCGGGCTGCCCGACCTTCATCTCGTCCAGAACGTCCTGCAAGGGCTGCTGCTCGCCGGCGCGGTTGCGGCGGCCTTCTTCCCGCGCCGCAAGTCGCCGCTCCAGCTTGCCGCGTTGACGGCCGCGTTGCTCGCCGGGTTCGAGCTCGTCCTGACGTACTGGCTCTACACGTACATCCCGTGGTTCTACCCCTTCGCGGCGCTCGCGCTGCTCGCTCCGGCGGTGCCGCTGCGCCAGCTCGTGACCGTCTCAGGCCGGGACGCGGACGAGCTCGATCGCCTCGGCCCGCCCCCCGTCGGTACACGTGAGGAGGACGCCCTCCAGCCGCACGTCGCCTTCCGCCGGCTCGAACCGGACGGGTAGCCGCGTCCGCATCCGGGCGATCGCCAGGTCGGAGCGCACGCCGATCACCGAGTCGTGGGGCCCGGTCATCCCCGCGTCGCTGATCGCCGCCGTCCCGCCGGGAAGGATGCGGGCGTCGTTCGTCTGGATGTGCGTGTGGGTGCCGATCACGGCGGTCACGCGGCCGTCGAGCCAGGTCGCGAGCGCCACCTTCTCGCTCGTGGCCTCGGCGTGGAAGTCGAGGATCACCACCGGAGCCGCGGCGCGCGCCTCCTCCACGAGCGCGTCGACCATCTCCCACGGCGAGACCGGTGTCGGGAGAAAGAGCTGACCGAGCAGGTTGAGCACTGCGACCTCGACGCCGTTCCGTGCCTCGACCACCGCCATCCCGCGGCCGGGAGCCTCCGCTCCGGAGTTGGCGGGCCGGATCACGCGCTCGCTCGCGGCGAGGTAGGCGGCGATCCCGCCGCGGCGGTAGGTGTGGTTGCCGAGTGTGACCACGTCCGCTCCTGCCGCGAGCAGCTTGTCGGCGAGCTTGGGAGTAATCCCGGCACCGTCGGCAGCGTTCTCCCCGTTGACGATCGCGAGGTCGGCGTCGTAGCGCTCACGCAGCCCCGGCAGGTGCTCCTCCACTGCGCGGCGACCGGGGACGCCGAAGACGTCCGCGAGGAAGAGGATCTTCAAGCGGGCGCTGCTCTCTAGCCGGTTGCGAGCACCGGTGCGGTACGGACCTCGATCGTCACGTGGTTCCCCGCATCGTTCGTGAAGCGCGCCAGCGCCTGGTGCTCGACGGCGGCGAGGTCTACGACCCGACCGAGCTTCGTCGCACCGCTGACGACCGCGGTACCCACCGTCAGCGCCGGGTCGGCGACGAGCTGTGTCACCGCGACGACGAGGGACGGAGCGGTCTGCGGCTGGATGTCGATCTCGGCGCCGTACGTCTTGCCCTCGACGACGAACGGCCGGATTGCGACCACGTCTCCGTCGACGGGGGAGTAGACGTCGCTGCCGACCGGCGCGCCGACGTCGATCGCGGACTTGGCGCCGCCGCTCAGCTCGTACCATTTCGGCGAGCCGCCGCCGCCGCCGAAGATGCCGTGGATGACCCGCTGCACGACTCCTTCGTTCGCCTGGTGGCCGAGCGGCTTGAGCGAGAGCGCGCCGTCGTGCGCGGAGTGGTAGCCGATCGCGGTCAAGCGAGCTTTCGAGATCGGCATCTGGATGTTCAGCGCTCCCCGCTGCGCGACGATCAACGGGGTCGGCCGGGTCTGCGCGACGGTGGCCAGGTTCCGCTGCGGGATGATCGCCGCGGTCTGCACCGTCCTGCCGCCGAATGCCGTCAGGCCGAGGGCCACGAGGAAAACCGCGGAGAGGAGGACCAGCAGGGCCACGCGGCGCGAACGGCGCGCGGCGCGCGCCTGCCTGCGTTCGACCCGCCGCCTCCCGTTGGGGCGTGAGGACGGCATGTCGCGCGGCACCTTATCGAAGTAAGCCGGATCTTCCAACCGTTGGGCTGCAAGCGCCGGCGGCCGAGCCGCCGACGCGCGGCCGGGGAAGGCGGTCGTCAGGGCCAAATTGCGCCGAGTCCGTACGACGGCCTCCCTACCATCGCTCGCATGCCGCGACCCGCTTCCGTGCGGATCGAGATCCCACGCTGGGTGCAACTGGTGGCGCTGCCGCTGCTGCTTCTGCTGCTGTGGACGGTTGCGGGAGCGGTACGTCACGTCCTCTTCCTGTTCCTCGTGGCGCTGCTCATCGCCCTGCTCCTCAACCCGCTCGTTCGCGGGCTCGGGCGGGCCTGGATCCCTCGTGGGCCGGCGGTGGCCCTCGTCTATCTCGCCTTTGCAGCAGCTGTCGCACTGGCGGTCCTCGCTCTCGCCACGGTGGTCGTGCAGGAGACGCGCAGCGCCGCCCACCGGGTCGACAACTACTTTACGGTCGAGTCCGGACACCCGAGACGGACGGGTGCGGAGCAGGACCTCGCGCGGTTCCAGCACTTCCTCAACCGTCACCACCTGAGCAGCGTGCACGTCCAGCGCCGGGGAGAGAGGTTCCTCAACCAGGTCGGGACGAAGGACGTCCAGAAGTACACATCGAAGGCGCTGCGCTGGGCCGAGGGAGCGGGTGTCGCCGTGGTCACGCTTCTCTTCGATGCCTTCCTCGTGATCGTCGTCTCGATCTACATGCTCCTCGACATGCAGCGGCTGACGGAGGCGATAGACCGACGATTCCCGCCGCACGGTCGCGGCGGGCTGATCGTGCGGATGGAACAGGCGGTCGCGAGCTACGTGAAGGGCCAGCTGCTCCTCTCCCTGATCATCGGCGTGAGCTCCGGCCTGGGGCTGTGGATCCTCGGCCTGGTCGGCCTCATGCCCCACGGAGGCCGCTATGCCGCCGCCTTCGGCGGGTGGGCAGGCGTGACCGAGCTGATCCCGTACATCGGGCCCTGGCTCGGCGCGGCACCCCCCGTGCTGTATGCCCTCGTCCAGCACCCGCTGTCGGCGCTCTGGGTGACGCTTCTCTTCCTCGGGATCCAGCAGTTCGAGGGGCACGTGGTCGTCCCGAACGTGATGGGACGCTCGCTGCGGCTCCATCCACTGCTCGTGATCTTCGGGCTGCTCGCCGGTGGGGAGATCTACGGCTTCCCGGGGATCCTCGTGGCGCTGCCGTTGCTCGCGGCGGGACGTGCGGCATGGGAGTTCTTCGCCGAGCGGATCGAGCTCGCTCCCTGGGACGCCGCGCATCCGCTCGCGGAGATCGGTGTCGACACGACGCAGGTCCCGCCGCCGGAAACGCCGCCCGCACCCGCGGCCTAGCAACCTGCGACGTACTCTTTCCGGGTGAGCCCGTTCCCGGTCACCCGGCTGCGCCGCTTCCGCCGCACCGCATCGTTGCGCGGGCTCGTGCGCGAGACACGGCTCTCGCTCGATCAGTTCGTGCTGCCGCTCTTCGTCGCGCCGGAGCCGCTTGCAAACGAGGCGCTGCCGGGCATGGCCCGCTTCGACATCGACGGCCTGCTTCGCGAGGCCGAGACGCTCACCGCAAACGGCGTCCGCGCGGTGATGCTGTTCGGGGTACCCGAGGAGAAGGACGCGGAGGCGACGGGCGCCTGGGACGACGACGGCATCGTCCAACAGGCGCTGCGCGCGCTCCGGCCGCGCTTTCCGGAGCTCGTGCTGCTCACCGACGTGTGCCTCTGCGAGTACACGTCGCATGGCCACTGCGGCGTCGTCGTCGACGGCCAGGTCGACAACGACCAGAGCCTCGAGCTGCTCGCGCGCACCGCGGTCAGCCACGCGGAGGCGGGCGCCGACGTCGTGGCGCCGAGCGACATGATGGACGGTCGGGTCGGCGCGATCCGCGAGGCGCTCGACGACCACAGCTTCGAGAAGACGCCGATCCTCGCCTACTCGGCGAAGTACGCCTCTGCCTTCTACGGCCCGTTCCGCGAGGCGGCCGACAGCGCCCCCGCGTTCGGCGACCGGCGCGGCTACCAGCTGGATCCGGCCAACGTCCGCGAGGCGATTCGCGAGTGCAAGATCGACCTCGCCGAGGGAGCAGATGCGATCATGATCAAGCCGGCACTGCCGTACCTCGACGTGATCCGCTCCGCTCGCGAGGCATTCGACGTCCCGCTCGCGGCGTACAACGTCTCCGGCGAGTACGCGATGGTGAAGGCGGCGGCACGTTCGGGCTGGCTCGACGAGCGCGCGGCGGCGCTCGAGTCGCTCACCGCGATCAGGCGCGCAGGCGCCGACCTGATCGTCAGCTACTGGACACGCGACCTTCCCGCGTGGCTGTCCTGACGCAGCGCTCAGAGCTCTACCGGCGCGCGCTCGAGCTGATCCCCGGCGGCGTGGACTCGCCGGTCCGGGCGATGCGCGCAGTCGGGATCGACGAGCCGCTCTTCGTCCGTGGCGGCGAGGGGGCATATATCGAGACGGAGGACGGCCGCAGGCTCCTCGACTGGGTCATGTCGTGGGGGCCGCTCCTCTTCGGGCATGCCGACGCCGAGACGGTCGAGGCGGTGCGGGAGGCCGCGCTGCGGGGCACGAGCTTCGGCGCGGCGACGGAGGCCGAGGTCGAGCTTGCGGAGGAGATCGTCGACGCGGTGCCGTCGGTGGAGAAGGTGCGGCTCGTCTCGTCGGGCACCGAGGCGGCGATGAGCGCGCTGCGTCTCGCGCGCGCCTTCACCAAGCGCGACCGGATCCTCAAGATGGCCGGCGGCTATCACGGTCACGCCGACGCGCTGCTCGCGAGCGCAGGCTCGGGCGTCATGACCCTGGGGATCCCCGCCTCGCCGGGCGTGCCGACCGGGGCGGCCGCAGACACGATCGTCGTCCCGTACAACCACCCCGAAGCCGCCGCCGAAGCAGTGATGCAGCACGGCGAGGGCCTGGCGGCGATCATCGTCGAGCCGGTGGCGGCGAACATGGGCGTCGTTCCGCCCGACCCGGATTACCTCGAGACGCTGCGCCGGCTCTGCGACGCGTCGGGTGCACTGCTCGTCTTCGACGAGGTGATCACCGGCTTCCGTGTCGCACGCGGCGGTGCGCAGGAGCGCTACGGCGTCGTCCCCGACCTGACGGTGCTGGGGAAGATCGTCGGCGGCGGGCTGCCGCTCGCGGCCTTCGGCGGCCGGGCCGAGATCATGGATCTGCTCGCGCCGGCCGGCCCCGTCTACCAGGCGGGCACGCTCGCGGGGAACCCGCTCGCGACAGCAGCCGGCCTCTCCGTGCTGCGCCGGCTGCGCGCCCCGGCCGTCTACGCCGACCTCGAGCGACGGGCCGCCGTGCTCGAGGAATGCCTCGCTCCGTTCGGCCGCGTGCAGCGTGTCGGTGCGCTGCTCACGCTCTTCATGGCCGACGACCCGGTCCGGAACTTCGAGGACGCGCAGCGCTGCGACACGGCGCGGTACGGCGCGGTGTTCAGGCATCTGCTGGAGCAAGGCGTCTACCTGCCGCCGTCGCAGTTCGAGGCGCTCTTTCCCTCCACGGCGCACGGCGAGGACGAGATCGAGCGCACGGTCGTCGCCCTGGAGAGCTTTGCGGGCTGACGTCTGGGAGACGATGGCCGTCGACGCGTCGGCCGAAAGCTCGCTCTGGGCGGACTGCCTGCTGCCCGAAGCCGAGCGAGATCGGAGCCCGGTCTTCTCTCCGCTGGGCGAGGCGCGTTACGCGCTCGGGCTCGAGACGATCTACGAGGGTTACCTCGTCCACTACGGCCGTCCTCGTCTCTTCGCGCCCACCGACGGCGATACCGCGCTGCTCCTCGGCGACTATCTCTACGCGCACGGCGTGGCGCGCATCTCCGCGCTGCAGGACGTCGAGGCAGTTGCGGATCTCTCGGAGCTGATCTCGCTCTGCAGCCAGTTGCGGGCGGAGGAGGCCGCAGGGGACGGGCCGCTCTGGGCGGCCACAGCGGCGCTGCTCGGTCGGGGCGCGCTCGACGAGCCGCGCACCGAGCTCCGCCTCCATTCGGACCCGCAGCCGCTCGACGCGGCGGCGCGCGCAGCCGCCGGCGACGACGCCGTGGATGCCGCACTCGCGGCCCACGGCCAGCGGCGGGCTTGAACCCAACGCCCGCGTTCGCTTTCCTCTCCGTATGACGACCACCGTGCGGGAGGAGCGGAAGGTCCTGACGGCCGTCTTCGCCGACGTCGTCGGCTCGACGGCGCTCGCGGAACGCCTCGACGCCGAGGACGTGAAGCTCGTCGTCGGCGAGGCGATCGCACGGATCGTCGGTGAGGTCGAGGCCCTCGGCGGCCACGTCAAGGATCTCGCAGGCGACGGCGTCCTCGCATTCTTCGGCGCCCCGACGACGCGCGAGGACGATGCCGAGCGGGCGGTTCGGTGCGCGCTCCGCATCGTCGGCGAGATGGAGGAGTACGCCCGCGAGGTGCGCCGCGGCTGGGGGGCCGAGGGCTTCGGCGTCCGCGTCGGAGCGGCGACCGGGGCCGTCGTGGTGGGCGCTGTCGGCGCCGGCTCGCGGGTCGAGTACGCGGCGTTCGGCGACGCGGTGAACGTCGCCGCGCGCCTGCAGTCGGCGGCGGAGCCGGGCTCGGTGCTCGTCGACGATGCGACGCACCGCGCCGTCGAGGGCCTCTTCGACTGGAGTGAGCCACGGCGGCTCGAGCTGAAGGGGAAGAGCGAGCCGGTCGCCGCGTGGCCCGTGGCCGGAGTCGCGGCCGAGGGGCGGACGCGGGGCCTTCCCGGCGTCGAGACGCGCCTCGTCGGACGCTCACGCGAGCTCGGGCTCGGCCGGGAGGCCCTCGACGCGCTTCGCGCCGGCCGCGGCGGAGTCCTCGTCGTGTCGGGAGACGCCGGCATCGGCAAGACGCGCCTTCTCGACGAGCTGCGCGAGCTCGCGGAACGAGACGGGAGCTCGTGGCTCGAGGGACGTTGCGTCTCGTACGGCGAGTCGCTGCCGTACTGGCCGTTCCGCGACCTGCTGCGCGGCGAGTGGATCGGCGCGGGCGTCGAGGAGCCGGAGCTGCGTGTCCGCGTCGGACTCCGCCGCCGCCTCGAGCAGCTCTTCGACAGCCGGGCCGACGAGCTCTATCCGTACCTCGGCGGCCTGCTCGAAGTGGCGCTCGAGCACGAAGCCGAGGCGCGCACGTCGCAGCTCTCGCCGGAGGCGCTGCAGTGGCGGACGTTCGAGGTCGTCGGCCAGCTCTTCTTCCGGCTCGCGGAGGAAGCGCCGCTCGTCCTGGCGTTCGAGGATCTCCACTGGGCCGATCCCACCTCCGTGCAGCTGCTCGAGCAGCTTCTCTCGCTCGCGGAGGACGCGCCGGTCCTGCTCGTTCTCTCGCTGCGGCCGGAGCGCGACCACTCCGCGTGGGGGCTGCGGGAGCATGCGGCTCGCGAGTTCCCGCACCTGCTCCGCGAGATCGACCTCGGCCCGCTCGGGGATGCAGACGGCGAGCTGCTCGGCGCGCTCGTAGCGCCGGCGACGCTGCCCGCCGAGCTCGAGCGGCGCGTCCTCGAGGCGGCCGACGGGAACCCGTTCTTCCTCGAGGAGCTCGTCCGCTCGCTCGCCGATGTCGGCGCGCTCGTCCGCATCGACGAGGGCTGGCGCTTCGACCACGCGGTCGAGGTCGAGGTTCCGCCGACGGTCGAGAAGGCGATCCTCGCGCGCCTCGACCGGCTCTCGGCGCTTGCCCGCGACCTTGTCACGGCGGCCTCCGCGCTCGGTCGCACCTTCGCGCTCCCGTTGCTCGAAGGCGTGCTCGGCGAGCTTCCGGAAGATGCTCTGCACGAGCTGCAGCGGCTCGGCCTGCTCCGGCAGAGCCGGCGCTGGCCGCAGCCGGAGTACCGCTTCCGGCACGCACTCATCCAGGAGACGGCGTACCGGACGCTGCTCGGCGAGCAGCGGACGCGCCTCCATCGTCGGGCGGCGGAATGGCTCGAGGATCGCTATGCGGGTCGCGAGGCCGAGGTGCTCGGCCTGCTCGCGTACCACTGGCTGCGAGCCGAGGACGAGACGAAGGCCGCGGGCTATCTGCTGCGAGCCGGGGACAAGGCGCGGCTCGAGTACGCGCTCGACGAGGCGATCGAGCACTACCGCGACCTGCTGCCGCTCCTCGAGCAGCGTGGCGAGCGGCAGGAGATCGCGCTCGTCCTCTTCAAACTCGCGCTCGCGCTGCACACCTCGCTCCGCTTCGGCGAGGCGAACGAGGCGTATCAGCGCGCGTTCGCGCACTGGACGCCGCCGGAGTCGCGCGCGGCGACCGAGCGCCTGCGTGTAGCGACGAGCTTCCTGCCGAACGACGTCGACCCGAAGAGCGCGATCGCCTGGCCGAACATCCAAGCGTGCATGCAGCTCTTCGACCGCCTCGTCGAGGCCTGGCCGGAGCGGACGATCGTCCCCTCGCTCGCCGACCGTTGGGAGATCTCGGACGACGGGCTCCGCTACGTCTTCCACCTCCGCGAAGGGCTGACGTGGTCGGACGGGACGCCGCTCACCGCGCACGACGTCGAGTTCGGCATCAAGCGTGTGCTCGATCCCGAGAGCCCCGGGTCCTCGGTCGCCATCTACTTTGCGCTCGAGAAGGGGGAGGAGACCTACCTCGGCGAGAACACCGACTGGGACGCGGTCGGGGTTCGTGCGCTCGACGACCGGACGGTGGAATTCCGGCTCAACGCGCCCGCGCCGTACTTCATGAGCGTCATGAACCGGCCTGACGGCGGGCCGCAGCCGCGCCACGCAGTCGAGGGCATCGCGGAAGCGCGCGTGGTGAGCGGCGCATTCGAGGTGGCCGAGCGAACGGACGAGCGGCTCGTCCTGCGGCGACGCTCTGAGCGTCCGGGCAACGTGGCCGAGGTCGAGCTCTATCGCACGGCGATCGCCGACGCGCTCCCCGAGTACGAGCGCGGCGAGACCGATCTGATCCTCGTGCGTTACACGCCGCGTCTCGCCGATCTGATGCCCGGCGCGGTGCGCGACGACGCCATCCTCGGTTCGCCGGCGTGGTCGGCGTACATCCGCTTCGACCACACGCATCCCGTGGCCGGCAACCTCGAGCTACGGCGTGCGCTCGCTCACGCGATCGACCGCGAGGCGCTCGCGGCGGTCTGTCCGGCGAACCTCGTCGTGGCGTCGGGTGGAGTCGTGCCGCCTGCGCTCCAGGGCCATACGCCGGACATTGCGTTGCGCTACGACCCCGACCTGGCTCGCGAGTGTCTCGCTCGATCCGGGTACGACGGCCCCATCGAGCTCGCGGGGATGATGGTCTGGGAAGACATCCTCGGGGCGATCGCCGGCGGCTGGCTCGACGTTTTCGGAGATCGAGTCGCCGTCTCGTCCTGGTCGTGGCTCGACGAGGAGGCAAGCTCGGTCGGCGCTCGCATCCAGACGGCACCGATTCGTGTCACGGGCTGGCTGCCGGGCTACCCGGATCCCGAGTACTACCTCCGCCTGCTCTTCCAGTCGACGAGCCGGACGAACGAGGGCGGCTTCGCCGATCCGGTCTTCGACGAGTTGATCGAGGCGGCACGGCAGGAGCGGTCGGATCGCGGGCGCCTCGAGCGGTTCCACGAGGCGGATCGCTACGCCGTCGCCGAGCGCGTCGCCGTGATCCCGCTCGTCTACGGCCGGAGCACGGCGTTCGTGCGCCCGCAAGTGCGTGGCTGGTGGGAGTTCGGGAAGAGCTCCGCGAGCTTCGCGGACCTCGTCGTCGAGCAGCCCGGTAGCTGATGTAGATTCCCGCCGTGCTCGCCGCGCTCTTCCACATGCTCTTCGCCCAGGAGACGGCCGCCGAGGAGGGGAAGAAGGTCGTCCTCCTGATGCTCGCGACCGGCGGCGTGTTCGTCTGCGTGATCGCACTCGGCGAAGCAGCGCACTGGGCGGCCAAGCAGCGCCGCCGCCGTCGCGGCTAGACCCGGGCGGGTAGGGCTTGCGGTAGTAGAACGGAAGGTCGGCGATCCCGAAGAAGCGCTCGACCCGCTCCCCGGCCGCTCGGAGAGGGCCGGAGCGAGCGTCACTGCTTCGAGGAAGCTCCCTTCCACGGCGGTGCGGGGCGACGTGGTACTTCAAGCCCATCGCCGCGTCGTAGACTCGCCTCGTGCGTGAGCTGCCGCGCGGCACTGTCACGTTCCTGTTCACGGACATCGAGGGGTCGACGCGGCTCCTGGACGAGCTCGGCGCGGAGGCGTACGGGGCCGCGCTTGCCGAGCACCGGCGGGTGTTGCGGGATTCGTTCGAGCGGAACGGCGGCGTGGAGGTCGACACGCAGGGAGATGCTTTCTTCGTCGCGTTTCCGACCGCGTCCGGTGCGCTCGACGCGGCCCGTAAGGCGCAGGACGCGCTCGAGCTGCCGGTGCGGATGGGGCTGCACACCGGCACGCCGCTCCTCACGGACGAGGGCTACGTGGGCCCGGACGTCCATCGCGCGGCTCGTATCGCCGCTGCCGGCCACGGCCGGCAGGTTCTCCTCTCGGCGGCGACCGCCTCGCTTCTCGAGGGCATCGATCTTTGTGACCTCGGCGAGCATCGGCTCAAGGATCTGAGTGCGCCACAGCGGATCTACCAGCTCGGCTACGTAGACTTCCCGCCGCTCAAGACACTGCAGCGGACGAACCTCCCGATTCCCGCGACGCCGTTTCTCGGCCGCGACCACGAGCTGGGCGAGGTGGAGGAGCTGCTCGCGCGTGAGGACGCTCGCCTCCTCACGCTCACCGGCGCAGGCGGCTCCGGAAAGACGCGGCTGGCGCTGCAGGCCGCCGGCGCAGCGGCGGACGCCTATGCGGACGGCGTGTGGTGGGTGCCGCTCGCGCCGCTGGCCGATCCGGCGGACGTCGGGGCCGCCGCAGTCCGCGCCCTCGGCGGCGGCGGCACTCTGGCGGAGGCCGTCGCCGGGCGGCGGCTGCTCCTTCTGCTCGACAACTTCGAGCACGTCGTCGAGGCCGCGCCGGAGGTCGCGGCCCTCCTGGCGGAATGTCCGCGCGCAGACGTGCTCGTGACGAGCCGCGAGCGGCTGCGGGTCCAGGGAGAGCAGGTCTACCCGGTGCCGGTGCTCGAGCGAACGCAGGCGAGGGGCCTCTTCGTAGCACGGGCGCGAGCGGCGCAACCCGACTTCGAGCCCGACGAGCACGTCGACGAGCTGTGCGAACGACTCGACGACCTACCGCTCGCGCTGGAGCTCGCAGCCGCTCGGGTTCCCCTCCTCACGACCGAGCAACTCCTCGACCGGCTCCGGAATCGGCTCGACCTGCTCCGCGGTGGCCGCGACGCCGAGGTGCGGCAGCAGACGCTCCGCGCAACGATCGAGTGGAGCCAGGAGCTCCTCGACGAAGGGGAGCAACGACTCTTCCGCCGCCTAGCGGCCTTCGCCGGTGGGTGCACGCTCGAAGCGGCGGAGACGATCGCCGGCGCCGATCTCGACGTCCTGCAGTCTCTTCTCGACAAGAGCCTCGTCCGCTCGAGCGAGGGCCGCTACGGGATGCTCGAGACGATCCGGGAGTTTGCCGCCGAGCGCCTTGCGGAGTCCGGCGAGGCAGACGAGATCCTCCACCGTCTGGCCTTGCATCTGCTCGAGCTCGCGGAGTCGGCGCGTCTGATGTCCGAGAGTGATCCACCCGAGCGCCCGGAGCTCGTGCGACCCGAACTCGACAACTTCCGCCGCGCGATCGACTGGGCGCGCGAGCACGATCCGGAGCTCGCCTTGCGGCTCGCCGTGAGCCTCGAGCTCTTCTGGGTCCTGAACGATCCATTCGAAGGGGCACGCACGCTGAGCGAGCTCCTCGAGACCGATGCTGCGGTGCCGCCCACGCTGCGGGCGCGGGCATTACGGACGCTGGCTGAAGCCGCCATCACGGCCGGGGACGTCGCAACCGGCTCGAGAGCCATGGCAGCGAGCCTCGCGGAGTTCGAGCGCCTCGGCGACGAGCACGGCATCGCCATCGTGCGTCACCGCCTGAGCGGCGTAGCGCGGCGCGACGGCGACCTGCCTCGAGCCAGGCAACTGCTCGAGGCGAGCCTTGCAGCTGCCCGTCGACTGTCCGACAGGAAGCTGGAGGCCGACTGCCTGCGGAACGGCGCGTGGATCGAGCACTCGGACGGCAACCTCGCGCGCGCGGTGGCGCTGAACGAGGAGAGCATCGTCCTGCTCTGCGAGATCGGTCACACCTGGCTCCTCCGAGGTGCGCTGCTCGAGAGCGCGGACCTCGCGCGCGAGCTCGGCCAGATGCAGAAGGCGGAGGACAGCGCGCGCGAAGGGCTCCGGGTGGCGCAGTCGCTCAGCGACAGGCAGGGAATCGTCTTGGGGGTTGCGACGCTCGCCCAGGTCTTCACCGCGGCGGGCGAGCTCGAGCGGTCCGGTCGCCTCTGGGGGGCGGTGGAAGCCGAGGCCGAGCGGGCGCCCGTCGGCGCCTGGGACGAATTTCAGGACGAGGCTGCGAAGACGATCGTCCACGACGATCCGGCGTTCGAGCGCGGGCGCGAAGTGGGGCGCCGACTGTCGTTCGACGAGGCCGTGGCGTATGCGCTCGGCGATGAATGAGCTTCCCGCAGGCCGACGCGAAGTCCTCGACTGCCTAGACTGACGCGCCGTGGCGCCGCCGAAAGACCTCCGCGATTGGATCGCGCTCCTCGAGCGCGAAGGCGAGCTCGCCCGTGTGCCGGCCGAGGTCGATCCCGACCTCGAGATCACGGAGATTGTCGACCGCACCGTGAAGGCCGGCGGGCCGGCACTCCTGTTCGAGAAGCCGACGGGCTCCGAGCATCCGCTCCTGATCAACCAGTTCGGCACCGAGCGGCGCATGTGCCTCGCCTTCGGCGTCGGACGGCTCGACGACGTCGCAAAGCGGGTCGCCGACGTGCTCGAGATGCAGCCGCCGAGCGGGCTGATGGAGAAGGTGCGCGGCCTGCAGAAGCTCAAGTCGATCGCGGACTCGCGCCCGAAGACCGTCGGCAAGGGCGTCTGCCAGGAGATCGTCCTGCGCGGCGACGACGTCGACCTCGGCCTGCTCCCGATCCAGCGCTGCTGGCCGGGCGACCCGGCGCCGTTCATCACGTTGCCGGCCGTCATCACGCACGACCCGCGCTCGGGCGGCCGCAACGTCGGCATGTACCGGATGCAGGTCGTCGACCGGTCGACGACCTTCATGCACTGGCAGATCCACAAGGACGGTCGCGCCGACTATCTCGCGACCGACGGTCGCATCGAGGTGGCTGTCGCGCTCGGGCTCGACCCGATCACCGCGTACTCGGCGAGCGCGCCGCTCCCGAAGCACGTCGACGAGTTGATGCTCGCCGGCTTCCTGCGCGGCGAGCCGGTCGAGCTCGTCAAGGGCGTCAGCGTCGGGATCGAGGTGCCCGCGCGCGCGGAGATCGTGCTCGAGGGCTACATCTCCAAGGACGAGGTCGGCGACGAGGGCCCGTTCGGCGACCACACCGGCTACTACACAGCCGCCGAGCCGTTCCCCGTCTTCCGTGTCACGGCGCTCACGATGCGGCGAAACGCGATCTACCCGTCGATCGTGGTGGGCAAGCCGCCGCAGGAGGACGCGTGGCTCGGCAAGGCGACCGAGCGGATCTTCCTCCCGGCCGTGCGCGCCACCGTGCCGGAGATCGTGGACTACGACCTGCCGGTCGCGGGTGCGTTCCACAACTGCTGCATCGTCTCGATCCGCAAGCAGTTCCCGGGTCATGCGCGGAAGGTCATGTCCGCCATCTGGGGGCTCGGGATGCTGAGCCTGACGAAGTGCATCGTCGTGGTCGACGAGAACGTCGACGTGCACGACTACGCCGAGGTGCTCTTCTACGCCGGCGCGAACGTCGACCCGAAGCGCGACGTGGTCATCGGCGAAGGGCCGCTCGACCACCTCGACCACGCGCCCGAGCGGCAGTTCGTCGGCGGCAAGCTCGGCATCGACGCCACCGCCAAGTGGCCGGAGGAGGGCGCCCGGCCGTGGCCCGACGAGATCGAGATGAGCGCCGAGATCAAGGAGCTCGTCACCCGCCGCTGGACCGAGTACGGGCTGAGCTAGTTCTCGCCCCGCGGCGTCCGCCTTTCCGATAAGACTTCGCCCTGGTGGAGCCGGAGCAGCCGAGTCCCGACACCGAGCAGGAGTCGCTCCACACGGAGCCGCATCTGCCCCCGCCGACGCTGTGGCCCATTGGCTTCGCGATCGGCATCGTCGTCGTTCTCGTCGGCCTCATCATCAACCCCGAGCTGATCTCGTCGATCGGCGGCGTCATCGCGATCGTCTTCGGCTTCCTCTGGGCGCGCGACGCGACGGCCGAGCTGCGCGGGGAGCCGCTCGTGATCGAGCCCGAACGGCGCGAGACCCGCGAGGCGGGCGAGGGGATGACGGCGCCGCCGGCCGACCAGCAGGGAGTCGCGCTGCCCGTCGTCCCGGATACGGCGGTCACGCGCAGCCGCTTCCTCGAGGGCGCCACGCTCGGCCTGGGCGGCGTGATCGGCGGCGTCATCACCGTGCCGGTCGCGGGCTTCGCGCTCCTCCCGTCGTTCCTGAGCCAGAAGCAGCACAAGGTCGATCTCGGCCCGCTCGACGCGTTCCCGCTCGGCGAGTGGTTCGTGGCGACGTTCACCGTCGATCCGGCCCAGGGTGAGGTATCCCGCCGCACCGCCTTCATCCGGAACAACGGCACGGCACCCGATCCCAAGACGAAGAAGCCGGTGCCGAGCTTCACGATCATCTCGAACCGCTGTGCCCACCTCGGCTGCCCCGTGCAGGCGAACGGCCCGACCGGCGCGATCCTCGGCAAAAAGACCGTGACCGAGCACACGAAGAACGGGAAGGTCAAGCTCGACCCGGTCGTTCCCGCCGGCTACGGCTGCCCGTGCCACGGCGGCCAGTACGACGTCGAGGGGAACCGCACGGCCGGCCCGCCCGTGCGCGCGCTCGACCGCTACTCGTTCGAGATCGACAACGGCCGCCTGATCCTGCTCAGCACGTACTCGGTCTCGCACGTGGTGGGCACCGGCGCCGACGCGAAGATCTACAAGTACAAGCAGGCCGGCCCGGGTGAGCACGTCGACGGGCCCGAGCAGTGGCTCTATCCCCTCCAGCCTCCGCACCACTGATGGCAGTCAGACGGAAGCCGACGAAGGCAGAGCTCCGCCGGCAGAAGATGGAGGAGCTCGTCATGTACCCGGTTGACTGGCTCGAGGAGCGTTCGGGTCTGATCGGCGGCGTCCGCTATTTCCTCTTCCGCAACGTCCCCGCGGACATCAACTGGATGCAGACGCTCGGCTCGGCCGCGCTGACCGCCTTCCTCGTCCAGGCGATCACCGGCGTGATCCTTGCGATGTACTACACACCGTCGGCGGCGACCGACCCGGCGACCGGGAAGCCGGTCGCGTGGGAGTCGATCGTCAACATCACCGACCACCTCTTCATGGGCTGGCTCGTGCGCGGCATGCATCGCTGGGGCGCCAGCGTCTTCATCATCCTGATGTTCCTGCACATGGGCCGCGTCTTCCTGTTCGGCGCCTACAAGTATCCGCGCGAGCTGAACTGGATCATCGGCGTGCTCATCCTCGTGATGGGGATGATGGAGGGCTTCACCGGCTATCTCCTGCCGTGGGACCAGACGGCCTACTGGGCGACCGTCGTCGGGATCAACCTGAACGGGACGGCGCCCTTCTTAGGGCCGTGGTTGGCCCAGTTCTTACGTGGCGGCCAGGAGATCGGCGGGGAGACGCTGACGCGCTTCTACTCACTGCACATGCTCGTGATCCCGGGTGCGATCATCGCCCTCATCACGCTGCACCTCTACCTCGTGATCCGGCTCGGCGTCACCTCGCCGCCGTGGTCGAAGGACGCCGCGGGACGCGAGCCGGTGGAGGACGAGTCGCCGGCGCGCGCCGGGCTGACGCGGCCTGTCCCGCATGCTGAGCCGGGAGGGCGCCAGTAATGGCCGCGGTCCCGAAAGAGAAGCCGTCGCGGACCGACGAGAACCGCGCGCACTTCGCGCGCTACAAGAAGGACGTCAAGGAGCGCGGCAAGCCGTTCTACCCGTACGCGATGTTCCACGACACGATCATGAGCCTCGTCGTCGTGGTCACGATCGTCGGGCTCGCCGCGATCTGGAAGTGGTCGGCGTTCGGGCCGCACCACGACCCGACGCACAAGGGTCTCCTC
>JAICME010000063.1 GCA_025929425.1 Thermoleophilia bacterium
GAAACCGAGCTTGCGCGGGACACCCTTGCTCGCCTCGTTGTCCGGATCGATCCGGATCTCGATCCGGTCGGCCTCGCAGATCTCGAAGCCGCACCGCGTGAGCGCTGCCGTCGACTCGGTGATGATCCCCTGCCGCGTCGCACTCGCACGGACGAAGTAGCCGATCTCGAGCCCGCCGGGCTCGAGCCGCGGATGGAGCCCGGTGCCGCCGAGCACCTCCGACTCGCCGGCGGAGAAGATGCCCATGACGAAGTTGTCGCCCAGGTCGTACTGGGAGCGGAACGACTTCAGCAGATCGGTCTTCTCCTCGAGGGCCTGCGGCTCGTGCTCGGTCCACGGCATCCACGGACGGAGGTGGTCGAGGCTCGAGTCGATCGCGTCCTTCAGCAGGGACGCATCGCCGGGCTCGTAGCAGCGAATCACGAGCCGCTCCGTCTCGATCCGGTACGGAGCGGGAGGCCCCTCCCAGGTCACCCGACACGCCCGACGAGGACGCAGCCGTTGTGACCGCCGAGGCCCATCGCGTTCGAGAGCGCGACGTCGACCTGCGTCCGTCGGGCCTCGTTGGGCACGTAATCGAGGTCGCACGCAGGATCGGGATGGACGTAGTTCATCGTCGGCGGGAGGACTCCGTCACGGACGGCGAGGACGCACATCATCGCCTCGATGGCTCCAGCCGCGCCGAAGCAGTGGCCGGTGACGGACTTCGTCGACGAGACGGCCAGGCGATAGGCGTGGTCGCGGAACACATCCTTGATCGCCCGTGTCTCGGCCGCGTCTCCGAGCGGCGTCGACGTGCCGTGCGCGTTGATGTACCCCACACGCTCGGGCTCGACCTCAGCGCGGCCGAGAGCGCGCCGCATCATCTCCGCGACGCCGACCGCCTCGGGATCCGGCTGCGCGAGGTGGTGCGCATCGTTCGACATCGCATAGCCGAGGATCTCGGCGTAGATCGTCGCGCCGCGGCGCTCCGCCGCCTCGAGCTCCTCGAGCACGAGCACGCACGCACCCTCCCCCATCACGAAGCCCGTGCGGGTGGCGTCGAACGGCCGCGAAGCGCGAGGCGGATGCTCCTCCTCGGCCGCGAGACCACGCATCGCGCAGAAGCCCGCGAGGAGCAGCGGCGTGATGCAGGCCTCGGCGCCGCCGGCGAGGACGGCATCCGCGTCGCCGCGCTTGATCAGCTCCGCAGCCTCGCCGACGGCGGTCGAGCCGGTGGCGCAGGCGGAAACGGGGGCGAAGTTCGGCCCGCGGAAGCCAAGCGCGATCGCAAGTTGCCCGCTCGCGGTGTCGACGAGCACGTTCGGGATGAAGGTCGGCGCAACACGGTCCGGGCCGCGGTCGCGGAGGACGTCGACCTGCTCGACGATCCCCATGACCCCGCCGATCGCAGTGCCGAACAGGATCCCGATCCGGTCGGGCGAGTACGCGCCGTCGAGGCCGGCGTCGGCGACCGCCTCCCGCGCAGCGCCGAGGGAGAGGAGCACGTTGCGGTCGAGGCGCCGTGCCTCTTTGGGGCCGGCGACCTGGGCCGGGTCGAAGTCCTTCACCTCGGCCGCCACCCGGACGGGGAACTCGCTCGCGTCGAAGGAGCGGATGAAGTCGATGCCGCTCTCGCCGGCGACAGCCGCGCGCCACGTCGACGGCGCGTCGGCGCCGATCGGCGTGACAGCACCGAGCCCGGTCACGACCACCCTCCGCATCCCGCGAGGTTAGACGCGGGACGTCAGCTCAAGTTGCGCGTCTGGACATCCGTCCAGCTCGGCCGTACGGCCTAGGCGGTCTCTGCGACGACGGCGTCGACGAGGACCGCGTAGACCTTCGTCGGCTCGGTCTTCCCCTTCATGAGGAGCTCGCCCTGGGCCTCGACGGGGATTCCGTCGTCGATGCCCTGACGCGTGTTCTCGTCGATCAGGATCGGGCGGCCGAGCTCCTTCGTGTGCGACTCGAGCCGGGCTGCGACGTTCACCGTGTCCCCGACGCACGTGTAGGTCGCGCGGTTCTGCGTCCCGGTGTAGCCCGCGACCATGCGACCCGACGCGATCCCGACGCCGATCTGGATCTGCTGCTTGCCACGTACCGCCTGCTCTGCGTTGAACAGCCGGATCAGCTCGACCATCTGGCGCGCCGCGAGCACGGCCGCCTGCCGGTGATCTTCCCGCGGCACGGGAGCGCCGAAGATCGACATCAGGCCGTCGCCGACCATCTGGTTGACGATCCCGCTCTCGCCGGTGATCGCGTCCATCATCAGGAGGTAGTAGTCGTTGAGCAGCTCGATCGTCTCGTCGGGCTCGCGCGACTCCGAGATCGTCGTGAACGAGCGAATATCGCAGAACATCGCCGAGGCGTCGACGTGCTTGCCGCCCAGGGCGAAGCCCGACGTCAGGAGATCCTCCGCGACCTCCTTCGTGGCGAACTTGGCGATCAGCTCGCGCTGCTGGTCGCGGAGGCGCTTCTTCTCGAGGCTCGCGTTGATCCGCGCGTTGAGGAGCACGGGGTTGACCGGCTTGGTCAGGTAGTCCTCGGCGCCCATCTCGAGACACCGCACGACGCTGTCGATCTCGTCGAGCGCCGACGTGACGACCACCGGGATGTCGCGCAGATGGGGATCGTCCTGCAGCTTCGCGAGGACCTCGTAGCCGTCGAGCTCGGGCATGAGGACGTCGAGCAGGATCAGGTCGAACCGCTGCTGCCGCAGCAGATCGAGCGCCTCGCCGCCATGCTCGGCGAAGACGACGGTGTGGCCCTCGTGCTCGAGCCCGCGAGCGAGCAGGAGCCGGTTGACCCGGTTGTCGTCCGCGATCAGGATCGTGCCGGCGCCGGGGGCCGGACGGCTCACGAGGCCGACCCGGCGCGAAGCGCGGCGAGAGCTTCCTCGAGCGGCCGGTACTCGGCCTCGATCTGCCCGACGAGCTCAACGGCATCGTCGAGCTCGCCCGCCTTGGCGCGCTGCTCGAGTGTGCGGCAGAGCTCGGCGAACCCCTTCGCCCCCAGCGTCGCTCCGTTCGACTTCAGCGTGTGCGCGGCCCGGCGCAGCTCCTCGGTATTCCCCTCGTCGAGCGAGCTCCGAAGGGTCGCCAGCAACGTGGGCGCGTCGGCCAGAAACGCATCGATCACCTCGCCGAGGAAGTCCTCCCCACCGAGGTCTCGCAGATTCTGGAGCGCGTCGTCGTCGAGGTTCATCTGCTCGACCGTATCCGACCCGCCGTCGCCGTTGGCGCTGAGCGGCCGGGCACGCTTCAACGCAGCGGCGAGCTCCTCGGCGCGGATCGGCTTCGCCACGTAGTCGTTCATCCCCGCGGCGAAGCAGGCTTCGCGATCCTCGGGTAGCGCGTTCGCGGTCATCGCGATGATGCGCGGTCGCGTCTCCGCCGGCCAGCGCTCGACGATCTGCCGGGTGGCGTCGAGCCCGTCGAGCTCCGGCATCTGCACATCCATCAGCACGACGTCGTACGGCCTGCGCTCGAGCGCCTCGATCGCCTGCAGCCCGTTGTTCGCGATGTCGGCGCGGTAGCCGAGCCGCTCGAGAAGCCGCAGCGCGACCTTCTGGTTCATCGCGTTGTCCTCGGCGAGCAGGATCCGCAGCGCCGAGCGGGTGCGCTTGCCGTCGGTCGCCGCCTCGGCCGACGCCTCCTCCTCGTCGACCCGGCCGGCGGTGAGCAGGTTGAGGAGCGCGTTGTAGAGCTGCGACGCCTTGAGCGGCTTCGCGAGCTGGGCCGAGAAGACGCCCTTCGGCAGCTGCGCCAGCCGGCCGAGCGAGGTGAGAAGCAGGAGAGGCAGCTCGGCCTCGCTCCGGTGTTGCCGGATCTCGCCCGCCAGGGCGAGCCCGTCCATCTCCGGCATCATCATGTCGAGGACGGCGACGTCGAACGGGTCGCCCGTCGCAACGAGCTCGAGTGCCGCCTTCGGCAGCTCCAGCGCAACCGGCTCCATCCCCCACGACTGCGCGTGACGCATGACGATCTCGCGGTTCGTCGCGTTGTCGTCGACGATCAGGATCCGCTTGCCGGCGAGGTGCGGCAGACCGTCGTCGAGCGGGATCTTCGCCGGCACGTCGGCGGCGGTCGCGGGCAGCAGGATGCGGAAGGTCGACCCGCTTCCCTGTTCGCTCTCGACAGAGATGTCACCGCCCATCAGCTCCACGAGGCGCTTCGAGATGGCGAGCCCGAGGCCGGTGCCGCCGAAGCGGCGCGTCGTCGAGGCATCCACCTGGCTGAAGGAGGTGAAGAGCCGGTCCATCCTGTCGGGCGGGATCCCGATCCCCGTGTCGCGCACGGCGAGCTCGATCCGGTGCAAGCCGCCGCCGGTCTCCTCCGCGTCCACGAGCACCATGACCTCGCCGCGCTCCGTGAACTTGACCGCGTTCGAGAGCAGGTTCAGCAGCACCTGCCGGAGCCGGGCCTCGTCGCCGATGATCCCGATCGGCGCGCTGTCGTCGATCAGGCAGCCGAGCTCGAGCTCCTTCTCCCACGCGCGCGGCGCGACGATGTCGAGCGCGCCCTCGACGACATCGCGCAGGTTGAACGGCGCGCGCTCGAGGTCGAGCTTCCCGGCTTCGATCTTGGAGTAGTCGAGGATGTCGTCGATCACGTGCAGCAGCGCGTCGCCGCTCGTGTGCACGACCTCGGCGAACTCCCGCTGCTCCTCGGTCAGCTCGGTGCCGAGTAGCAGGTCGGTCATGCCGATGACGGCGTTCATCGGCGTCCGGATCTCGTGGCTCATCGTGGCGAGGAAAGCGCTCTTCGCCTGCGTCGCCGCCTCGGCCTCCTGGCGCGCGCGCTGGAGCTCGGTCACGTCGTGGTAGACGCAGAGGAAGCCGACGTGCGAACCGTCGACGGTGAGCGGGACGAGCATCAGCTCGACGTCGACCAGCGAGCCGTCTCTGCGCCGACGCCGGGTGATCCGCTGTGCGCGGCCCGTCGTCATGGCCTCGCGCGTGATCTCCTGTCCCTCGTCGGTCTCGAACCTGCTCGAGCCGAAGACGAGATCGTCGACCTGCCGCCCGACGGCCTCTTCGGCGGAGTAGCCGAAGAGCTCGGCCGCGGCCGGGTTCCACTCCGTCACCACCTCGTCTGTGTCGATCACGACGACCGCTGCGGGCGTGATGGAGACGAGCGACTCGAGGTAGCCCCGCTGATGCTCGACCTCGGTGAACAGACGCGCGTTCTGCATCGCGACGCCGACGTTTGCGGCGATGGTCGCGAGCAAGCGCGCGTCCGCCTCCCCGAAGCGTCCCTCCTCCTCGATGCTCTGGACGCTGATCGCGCCGATCGCCTTGCTGCCGACGAGGATCGGCACCCCGAGGTACGAGGCCGAGGGCGTGCCGACGGAGGCCTGCCCCGCGAGCTGCTCCCTCCGGTTCAGCAGGAGCGGCTCGCGTGAGCTGAGGATCTGCGACGTGAGACCCTCGCCGTAGGTGAGCGCGGGCTCCGGTCGCCGCTCGCCACTCTCCCAGTAGTAGGCGAAGTCGATCTTTCCGGCGGCTTCGTCATGGAGGGCGACATACGCGATGTCGGCATCGAACGTCTCCCGCACGCGCTCGCCCACGAGCTCGATCAGCCCGTCGAGCTCGAGCTGCGAGGAAAGCGCCTGGCCGACGCTGTTGACTGTGGCGAGCTCGCCCACGCGTTGCCGCGTCTCGTTGACGAGGCGAGCGTTCTCGAGCGCGACGCTGACGCTTCCGGCGACCGTCGTCAGGAGCTGCTGATCCGCCTCGTCGAAGGCGTGTTCACGATCGACGTTCTGAAGCGAGATCACGCCGGTCGCCTTGCCGCCCGCCACGAGTGGGACGAACAGCACGGACTTCGCCATCTCGCCGGCCACGATCGCGCTGCCATATCGCTCGGACTCGGCTGCGAGGTTCTCAGTGAGCAAGAGCGGCTCGCGCGTCTCGAGCACATACTTCGCGAACCCCGACAGCGGACGCGGGTCTGCCTGCAGCCGTTCGTCACGCTCAATCAGATACGGGTAGTGCACGAGCCCGGTCGCGTCGTCGAGCGTCGCGATGGAGACCACCTGCGCGTCGAAGACCTCGCGGATCCGGTCGCCCACGGCGTCATAGATCGCCCTCGCGTCGAGCTCGCCGGCGATCGCCTCCTGGACGCTCGTGATCAGCGCCAGCTCGGCGTTCCGCTGCCGCGTCTCGTGCACGAGCCGTGCGTTCTCCAGCGCCACGCTCAGGCTTCCCGCCAGCGTCTCCAGAAGCTGCTGGTCCGACTCGCCGAACGCATGCTCACGATCGACGTTCTGCAGCGAGATCACGCCGGTTGCCTTTCCGCCCGAGACGAGCGGCACGAAGAGGACCGACTTCGGAGTTCCACCCACGAGGATCGGCGCCCCGTATCGCTCATGTTCGGCCTCGAGGTTCTCGGTGAGGAGCAACGACTCGTTCGTGTCGAGCACGTGCTTCGTGAAGCCGCCCGCCGCGCGCGGCTCGGCTGTCAGTCGCTCGCCCCGCTCGATGATGTAGGGGAAGCGCACGAGCCCGGACGCCTCGTCCTTCGTCACGATCGTCACTGCCTGCGCGTCGAAGACGTCCCGGATCCGGTCGCCGACCGCATCGTAGATCGCCTGCGGATCAAGCTCCCCCGCGATCGCATCCTGCACGCCGTTGATCAGCGCCAGCTCCGCGTTCCGCTGCCGCGTCTCGTGCACCAGCCGCGCGTTCTCGAGCGCAACACTAAGGCTGCCGGCCAACGTCTCGAGGAGCTGTTGATCCGACGCGCCGAACGCGTGCTCGCGATCAACGTTCTGGAGCGAGATCACGCCGGTTGCCGTGCTGCCGACGATCAAGGGCACGAAGAGCGCCGACCTGGGGTTCTCGCCACCTGCGATGACCTCGCTGCCGTAACGGTCGCCCTGTGCGTCCATGTCCTCGCCGATGAGGAGAGGTGCGCGTGTCTCCAAGACGTGCCCGACGAAACCGCCGACGGGGATGGGGTCTTGCTCCAGCCGCTCGCCCCGTTCGATGATGTATGGGAAGGCCAGGTGCGACGCGTCGTCGAGAGTTGAGATGAACACGGTCTGCGCGTCGAAGATCTCCTGGATCCGATCGCCGACTGCGTCGTAGATCGCCTGCGTCTCGAGCTCGCCGGCAATCGCGTCCTGCACGCTGTTGATCAGCGCCAGCTCCGCGTTCCGCTGCCGCGTCTCGTGCACCAGCCGTGCGTTCTCCAGTGCAACGCTGAGGCTCCCGGCAAGCGTCTCGAGGAGCTGCTGGTCCGACGCGCTGAACGCGTGCTCGCGGTCGGCGTTCTGGAGCGAGATCACGCCGGCCGTCTTGCCGCCGGTGCTCAACGGAACGAACAGGAGCGACTTGACCTCCTCGCCCGCGACGACCTCACTGCCGTACCTCTGGGCCTCGGCGAGGACATCCTCGACGATCAGCAACGGTTCACGCGAGTCGATCACATGCTTCGCGAAGCCTGCCGGAGGCCGCGGTTGGGCTTCGAGACGCTCGCCGCGCTCCATGATGTACGAGAACTCCATGAGCCCGGTCGCCTCGGCGATGGTGATGATGGAGACGACCTGCGCGTCGAAGATCTTCTGGATCTCGTCCCCCACGGCGTCGTAGATCGCCTGCTCATCGAGCTCGCCCGCAATCGCCTCCTGCACGCTGTTGATCACGGCCAGCTCGGCGTTCCGCTGCCGCGTCTCGTGCACCAGCCGCGCGTTCTCCAGCGCGACGCTCAGGCTGCCCGCGAGCGTCGACAGCAGCCGGACGTCGTTGTCGGTGAACGCGTTAATCCGGTCGAGGTTCTGGAGGGAGATTCGGCCGAGAACCTCGTCGCCACTGATCAGCGGTGCAAACAACGTCGACAGCGCAGGCTCGCCCTGCACCACCGGGAACGTTTCGCCCCCGGCGCGTTCCGCGGCGGGAACGTCATTCGTGAGGATCGGAGCCTTCGACTCGAGAAGGCGCCTGGTGGACGGTGAGTCCGCGATCGGAGTCGGCTCGTCCGGGAAGCGCACGCCACGCTCGATCGTGTACGGGTAGCGGGTCAGCCCGGCGGCGAAGTCGAAGATGCCGATGTCGACGACCTGGGCATCGAAAATCTCCTGGATCTTGTCGCCGACGATGTCGTAGATCGCCTGCATCTCGAGCTCTCCCGCCAGCGCCTCCTGCACGCTGTTGATCAGCGCCAGCTCGGCGTTCCGCTGCCGCGTCTCGTGCACCAGCCGCGCGTTCTCCAGCGCCACGCTGAGGCTGCCGGCCAGCGTCTCGAGCAGCTGCTGGTCCAATGCGCTGAACGCATGCTCGCGGTCGATGTTCTGCAGCGAGATCACACCCGTGGCCTTGCCGCCGACCACCAGAGGCACGAACAGGACCGACTTCGACATCTCGCCAACCAACGCCTCGCTGCCGTGTCGCTCCGCCTCCGCCTCGAGGTTCTCGGTGATCAGCAGAGGCTCGCGCGTCTCAAGCACGTGCTTCTCGAAGCCGGCCGGCGGCTGCGGCTCCGCCTCCAGACGCTCGCCCCGTTCGATGATGTACGGGTAGGGCACGAGCCCTGTCGCCTCGTCGAGCGTCCCGATCGCGACGACCTGGGCGTCGAAGACGTCACGGATTCTGTCGCCGACCGCGTCATAGATCGCCTGCAGCTCGAGCTCCCCTGCGAGCGCCTCCTGGACGCTGTTGATCAGCGCCAGCTCAGCGTTGCGCTGCCGCGTCTCGTGCACCAGCCGCGCGTTCTCCAGCGCGACGCTCAGGCTGCCCGCAAGCGCGGTGAGGAGCTGCTGGTCGGACTCGGAGTAGGCGTGCTCGCGGTCGAGGTTCTGGAGCGAGATGATGCCCGTCGCCTTGCCGCCGGTCACGAGCGGGACGTCGAGGCGAGACTTCGGCATCTCGCCGACGTCGACTTTGCTCCCCACACGCTTTGACTCGGCCGCGAGGTTCTCGACGATCAGCAGTGGCTTACGCGTTTCGAGCACCTGGGTCAGGAAGCCGCGAGGCAAAATCGCTGGCGCGTCGAGCCGCTCGCCGGCTTCGATGACGTAGGGAAAGTGCAACAGCCCGGTCGCCGGGTCGAGCGCCGAAATCGAGACGATCTGCGCGTCGAACACGTCGCGAATCCGCTCACCGACGACGTCGTAGATCGCCTGCATGTCGAGCTCCCCCGCGAGCGCCTCCTGCACGCTGTTGATCAGCGCCAGCTCGGCGTTCCGCTGTCGCGTCTCGTGCACCAGCCGCGCGTTCTCGAGAGCGGTGCTCAGGCTGCCGGCGAGCGTCGTGAGCAGTCGAACGTCCGCATCGTCGAACGCGTGCTCACGATCGAAGTTGTGCAACCCGACGACGCCGGTTGCCTTCCCGCCACTAACGAGCGGCACCCAGAGCCCAGACAAGGTCGGTTCTCCGCTCACCACGCGCGGATTGCCGTACTTCGCGCACGCTCCTTCCATGTCTTCGTTGACGAGCAGCGGCTCGCGCGTCGCCATCACGCGCTTGCGGAAGCCGATCAAGGGGATCGGCTCATCCTGAAGCCGCTCGCCGCGTTCGATTGTGTAGGCGAACTCCATCAGACCCGACGCCTCGTCGTAGATGGCGATGTCCACGCCCTGAGCGTCGAACACGTCCCGAAGCCTGTCGCCGACGGCGTCGTAGATCGCCTGCTGATCGAGCTCGCCCGCGATCGCCTCCTGCACGCTGTTGATCAGGGCGAGCTCCGCGTTCCGCTGGCGCGTCTCCTCGATCGCCCGCGCCCGTGACAGCGCCGCGCCGACGTGCTGGCCGACGAAGGCGAGCACGTCTTTGTCGCGCTCTGTGTACTCGTGTTCGGCGGTGTATGACTGGACGACGAGGACGCCGACCGTTCGGCCCTCCGTTGTGAGCGGCACGCCGAGCCAGGTGGAGTCGTCGGCGTCCGCACCCAGCGGCTCGATCTCGCCTTGGTCGATCAAGGTCAAGTACCGATCGTGCGGAATCAGTTGCGGCTCGTTCGTGCGGATCACGTACGCGGTCGAGCTGGTGCCGTAGGCGCTCGTGAACTCGTACCACTTGGCCGGATCAGGAAGAGGGTCGTCCTTCTCGTCCACGTAGTACGGCCAGCTGATGAGCTCCCGCTCCGCGTCGTAGAGCGCGATGAAGAAGTTCTCCGCGTACATGAGCTCGCCGACGACCTCGCGGACAGCGCGATAGAACTCCTGCATGTCCTGCGCCGCGCTCGCCAGCTCGGCGATCCGGTACAGCGCGTCCTGCACCTTCTCGGCGTTCTTCTCAACCCCCACGCTTCGAGTATCGCGTGCGGTGAACCGGTCGTCTAGGTTGGACGCGATGGCCGACGCGCCTGGTCCGAACGTCCCCTTCCCGCCGATGGAGGCCGAGCTCGTCTCGGAGCTGCCGTCGGGCGGCGGCTGGCGGTACGAGCCGAAGTGGGACGGGTTCCGCGGCGTGCTCGAGAACGACGGCGGCGAGCTCGCGCTCTGGTCGCGAAACGGCCGCCCGCTCCTGCGCTACTTCCCCGAGCTGCGGGCGCTCGGCGAGCTGATGCCGCCGCACTCGGCGCTCGACGGCGAGATCGTGATCGCACGCGGCGGTGCGCTCGACTTCGACGCGATGCAGATGCGCCTGCATCCGGCGGAGAGCCGCGTCCGGAAGCTCTCCGGCGAGATCCCGGCCACGTTCGTCGTGTTCGATCTCCTGCTCTGGAAGGGGAGACCGGTGCACGAGCGGCCGATCGAGAAGCGGCGCGCCGAGCTGGAGAAGGTCGGCGCCGGATTCCGGCTGTCGCCGGTCTCGGAACTCGTCGAGCAAGGAACCGAGTGGCTGCGGACGCTGCAGGCGGCGGGCTTCGACGGCGTCATCGCGAAGAGGCTGGGCCTGCCCTACCTGCCCGGATCGCGCGAAGGGGTGGTCAAGGTCAAGCCGCACAAGACGGCGGACTGCGTCGTGGCGGGGCTCCGCTGGAAGAAGGGCGGACGCGACACGATCGCCACGCTCCTCCTCGGGCTGTACGACGACGAAGGCGATCTCAACTATGTCGGCTCGGCAGCGGTCGGCGCGAAGAACCAGGCGGAGATCGCGGCGAAGGTGCTTCCTCTCGTGGACTCCAAGAGCGACCGTCGCTTCAGCGAGCCGAACCGCTGGGGCACCGGCGAGCTCGAGGAGACGCCGCTCAAGCCGAAGCTCGTCGTCGAGGTTCGCTTCGACAAGCTCGAGAAGCGCCGCTTCCGCCACGGCACGAGACTGCTTCGCTTCCGTCCGGACAAGAACGCCGAGGACTGCACGTGGCGCGAGGTGCGGCCGCCGCGCAGCCCCGACGACCTCGCCGTCGAGGATCTGCTGCGTTAGGCGGCCCTGTGGACGACCTCTCCGTCCACCACGGTCAGGAGTACCGGCAACTCGGGCAGCTCGTCCGGGTCGCAGTCGACCGGGTCGTCTGCGAAGACCGTGATGTCCGCGGCGAAGCCGGCGCGAATCCGGCCGAGTCGCGTTTCCTCGCCGATCGTGACGGCTGCGGCCGTCGTGTAGCCGGCGAGTGTCTCGAGCGCGTCGAGCGTCTGATCGTCGTACGGCTGCCGGTCCCGCTCACCCGGTGGACGGCGAAGCCGCGCGGCCGAGAGGCCGAGACGAGGGTCGAAGCGCGCGACGGGCCAGTCGGAGCCGAGCGCGACGACCGCTCCGGACTCTCGCAGCGAGCGGATCGGAAAGGCCCGCCCCGGCGCGGAGCGCTCCGGGCCGAGGCGGCGCGACCAGTTGTCGGAGCGATCCGGCTCGCACCAGAGCATGTGCTGCGCCTGCATCGAGGCGACGACGCCCTCGGCGGCGAAGCGGGGCAGGTCGTGCAGCTGGAGAGTCTCGATGTGCTCGATCCGGTGCCGGCCGCGCAGCGGCGCGGCACCGGCCGCCCGGTAGGCGTCCAGCGCTTCGCGGACACCGCGGTCTCCCGTGGCGTGCGTCGCGCACTGGAAGCCGGCGCGCGCGAACGTCGCGACGGCGCGGCGGTAATGCGACGGATCGGGCCAGAACGGCAGAGTCCCCTCGCCCTCCGTGTCGGGCTCGTACAGCCAGCCGGTTCCTGCGTCGATCACGCCGTCGATGAAGAACTTCGCGACGCCGGCGCGCCAGCGGCGACCCGCGTCGTCGCGATGCGGGAGCAGGGCTTCCCAGTCGTCCGGCTGCGACTCGGGGACGATGGTGAACGGGACGACGAAGCGCTGGACGAGATCGCCGTTCGCCTCGAGCTCGCGGAGGAGGTCGAGCGTCGCGAGCGTGCCGTCCATCGCGTGACCGCCGGTCAATCCTGTCGCCGCATGCTCGCGCAGCGCCGCCGCATGCAGCGCATAGCGCTCGGCATCGGTGGGCTGCGGCATCGCACGTTCGACGGTCGCGACCGCCGCCCACTCGCGCAGCTCCCCGGTCGGCGCGCCCTCGCGGCAGACGATTTCCGCGTTCTCGGAAAAGCTCACTGGGCCGGTCACGCCCGCGAGCTCCAGCGCGCGCGGCGTCACGACCGCGGTGTGCAGGTCCATGAACATCAGGAGCGCCGGCGAGCCCTCGACGACGTCCTCGAACAGCTCGCCGCGGATGCCGCTCTCGCGAAAGACGTCGTACTCGAGACCGAAGCCGAGAACCCACTCGCCGGGAGCACATCTCCTCCGCTCGGCGGCCACCGCGGCGCGGACCTCCTCGAGCGACGACAGGTCCTGAAGGTCGGCGCCGCGCGTGTCCAGGGCGCCCTGCAGCGGATGGATGTGGCTGTCGGTCAGGCCCGGGACGGCGACGGCACCGTGGAGGTCGACCGTTTCCCCCGCCGCACCGAGCTCCCGGATCTCTGCCTCGCTCCCCACCGCGACGATCTCGCCGCCGGCGATCGCGACGGCCTCGGCCGCGGGCTGCTCGGGATCGAGCGTGCGAACGCGGGCCCCGACGAGCGCGAGATCGACCTTGCTCATGTGTCTCCCTTCTTCGCGCGCGACGGCTGGACGCGCTTCGGCTCTCCCGGCATCTTCGGGAAGTTCGGTGGATACGGCGCCTCGCCCTCCCCTTCCGCCTCCTCGCGCTCGACCCACTCGAAGAGCTTCCGCAGGTCGCAGACCTCGTCGTCGATTCCGGCCTGGACGTCGCCGAGCTCGCCGAAGCGCGCCGGCATCGTCGCCAGCGTGAAGTCCTCCGTCTCGAGCGAGTCGAGCTCGTCCCAGCGGAACGGCGCCGAGACGGTCGCGTCGGGGCGGGCGCGGACGGAATACGCCGACGCGATCGTCCGGTCGCGCGCGTTCTGGTTGTAGTCGATGAAGACGCGCTCGCCGCGCTCCTCCTTCCACCAGGCGGTCGTGACGAGCTTCGGCGCGCGCCGCTCGACCTCGCGTGCGAACGCGAGCGCGCAGCGCCGCACCTCGCGGAACCCCCACTCGGGCTCGATCCGGCACGCGACATGGATCCCACGGTTGCCCGACGTCTTCGGCCAGCCGACGAAGCCGAGCTCGTCGAGCGTCTCGTGCACGATCGCCGCGACCTGCTTCGCCTCGGCGAAGCCGGTGCCGGGCTGCGGGTCGACGTCGATGCGCAGCTCGTCCGGATGCTCAACGTCGCGGCGCCGCGAGGGCCAGGGATGGAAGTCGATCGTGGCGAGGTTCGCAGCCCACGCGACCTGCGCGAGCTCGGTCACGCAGAGCTCGTCCGCGGTGCGCCCCGAGGGGAAGGTGACGGTCGCCGTCTCGATCCAGTCGGGCCGGTGTTTCGGCACGCGCTTCTGGTAGATCGCCTCGCCCTCGGCCCCGTCGGGGTGGCGCTTGAGCTGGGTCGGCCGCTCGTAGAGCACACGCACGATCCCCTCGCCCACGGAGAGGTAGTACTGCACGAGGTCGAGCTTCGTCTCGGCACGGGTTGCGAAGAAGACCTTGTCCGGGTTCGTCACCTTGACGGTGCGCGTCCCGACCTCGAGCTCGACGAACGGCGATTCGGCCATGAGCAGGAGTATCGTGCAAGCCGTGTTGGAGGATCCGCGCCCCACGAGACTCGCGCTCGAGCCCCTCGACGACTTCGTGGTGGTCGAGTACGCCGAAGAGGAGGCCGAGACGCGCGCCGGCCTGATCCTGCCGGCGAGCCTCGAGGCGCACTGCCGCAGCGGCATCGTGATCGCCGTCGGCCCCGAGGCCGAGGGCGTCTCACCCGGCGACAAGGTGCTCTTCCCGAAGGACGCGGGCTACGACGTCCGCCTCGCCGGCACGGCGCAGCGCGTGCTGAGGCGCGAAGAGCTCATCGCCCGCATCCTCGACTGAAACGGCCACGGCCGGTACCAGGTACCGGCCGTGTCGCAGACGGAGAGGGCGGGATTTGAACCCGCGACGCACCTTTCAGCACGTACGCGATTTCCAGTCGCGCTCCTTAGACCGCTCGGACACCTCTCCGAGGGCGCCCAGCGTATCCGCCTCGGCTATCTGCGGGCCCGATGCAGGGCTCGCGCTAGCCGCGGACGGGTAGGTCGCCGAGCGTGTTGTCGGTGCTCTGCTCCGGCTTCGTCCGGATCCCGTCGCCGTAGAGCTCGAGCTCGGCCTCCGCGCCGGTCGACGGGCTGACGACGTACAGGCGATGGCCCTTCTCGATCGCGTGACGGGCCTGTTCGATCGTCCACACGTCGTCGTACATGACGGCATGGCCGGCCTCCGAGTATCCGATCGCCTGAACCCGTCCGTTGGCCCCGTGGAAGACGCAGATGATGCGGTAGTCGGC